>JAUYEI010000028.1 GCA_030691385.1 Azonexus sp. | reverse complement strand
ACGCTTCTTTGACGGACTGGGGTTGGTTTCGTTGCTGGATACTCAGCGACGCTTCCAGCATGTTTGATGAACCGCCGTATGCGGAACCGCATGTACGGTGGTGTGAGAGGGCGACGGGGGTAAGCCCGTCGCCTACTCGATATTTCATTTTCGGGCCTTTTTTCCGGTTGACCGTGGGATTTGCCGTGGCTTCTCAGTCCGTGGCAATCTCGGCGCGCTCGAACAGCGAGCGGATGACGACGCGGCGGATGCCCGGATTGTCCGGCACGGCGTACATCACGTCGGTCATCATCTCTTCGAAAATACCGCGCAGGCTGCGCGCCCCGGCCTTGTACTCGATGGCCAGTTCGGCCATCTGGCGGAAGACGTCGGGGGCGATCTGGAGGTCGACGCCGTCGGCCGCCAGCATGGCGCGGAACTGGCGGTAGATGGCGTTCTTCGGCTCGGTCAGGATGCGCACCAGCATGTCCTGCGAGAGGTCGTGCAGGCGCGTGACGATGGGCAGGCGGCCGGCGAATTCGGGGATCAGGCCGAATTCGAGCAGGTCGGTCGGCTTGACGCGGGCGTTGAGGCGTTCGAGGATTTTCTGATCGTCGCCGCCGGCGGTCGAAATGAAGCCGAAAGTGTGCGTCCGGGTTAGGATGTGGTCGAGCCCGACGAAGGCGCCACCGCAGATGAACAGCACGTTCGTCGTGTCGATGTGCCGCCGGTCCTTGAGCCGCACCGGGGCGCCTTCCATGATCTTGAGCAGGGCGTGCTGGACGCTTTCGCCCGAGGTGGCGCGGGCCTGGCCGCCGATGGCCTTGAGCTTGTCGACTTCATCGACGAAGACGATGCCGCGCTGGGCGCGTTCGATGTCGCCGTTGGCACGGTCGAGCAGGCGATGCAGGATGGCTTCGATCTCGTCGCCGACATACTGCGTCTGGGCCAGCGAGGTGGCGTCGGCGGTAACAAATGGCACGTCGAGAATGCGCGCCAGCGTTTCGCAAAGCAGGGTCTTGCCGGTGCCGGTCGGGCCGATGAGCAGGATGTTGCTTTTGGTCAGCTCGACGCTGTCCTCCGCCGCATTGGCCGCCATGCGCCGGTAGTGGGCGTAAATGGCGACGGCCAGCGTGCGCTTGGCGTCTTCCTGACCGATGACGTGTTCGGAAAGCTGGCGGACGATTTCGCTGGGTTTGAGCTGGCTGGACATCGGGGCATCCTCATGGCGGAATGCCCCGATGCTAGTCTTCTCAGCCCTTTTCGGGAAGGACGATATTGACTTCGAGGACTTCGTAATTGCCCTGTTTTTCGAGCGATACACGAATGTCCTCGGTGTTCACCTTGACGTACTTGGAGATCACGGCGATCAGTTCGCGTTGCAGGTCGGGCAGGAAATTGGCGCTGCTGCCGCCGCCATCGCGTTCGTGCGCGATGATCAGCTGCAGGCGCTCCTTGGCCAGGTGGGCGGTTTTCGGCTTGTTGCCGAAGAGCATCGAAAGCAGCGACATCTCACTTGCCTCCGAACAGGCGCTTGAGGAGGCCCGGCTTGACGTAATCGACGAAACGCAGCGGCTTGTCCTCGCCGAGGAAGCGGGTGATAACGTCCTGATAGGCCATCGAGGCGTCGGATTCCTTCTGGTGAATGACCGGTGCACCCTGATTGGATGCCTGCAACACGTCTTCGGATTCGGGAATGACACCGATGATGGGCACCCGGAGGATTTCCTGGATGTCCTTGTACGACAGCATTTCGCCGGCCTCGACGCGGGTCGGGTTGTAGCGCGTGATGAGCAGGTGTTCCTTGACCGGCTCGCGGCCTTCGATGGCGCGCCGCGACTTGGCCTGGAGGATGCCGAGGATGCGGTCGGAGTCGCGCACGGAAGAGACTTCCGGGTTGGTCACGACGACAGCTTCGTCGGCGAAAGTCAGGGCCATCACGGCGCCCGATTCGATGCCGGCCGGCGAGTCGCAAATGATGTATTCAAAGCCCTGGTGTTCCAGTTCCTTGATGACTTTTTCGACGCCCTCTTCGGTCAGCGCATCCTTGTCGCGCGTTTGCGAAGCCGGCAGGACGTAGAGGTTGTCGGCGTGCTTGTCCTTGATCAGCGCCTGGGTCAGCGTCGCTTCGCCGTTGATGACGTTGATCAGGTCATAAACGACGCGGCGCTCGCAGCCCATGATCAGGTCGAGATTGCGCAGGCCGACGTCGAAGTCGATGACGGCCGTCTTGAAGCCGCGCTGGGCGAGGCCGGTGGAAAAGCTGGCGCTGGTGGTGGTCTTGCCGACCCCGCCCTTGCCGGAAGTTACGACGATGATTCTGGTCACGTGATTTCTCGCTGGGAAGTTAGGAAAAGAGTCGCGTCGAAACGCGCGATTAACGGAGCGCCAGGGCGGCGACGATCAGGCGGCTTTCGCCGCCGTCCTCGATCAGGCAGACGGTCGCCGGCTGGCGGGCGAGTTCGGCCGGAACGCCGGCCTCGAAAGTACGGTAGATGCCGGCCACGGAAACGAGTTCGGCTTCCAGGCAGGTCGTGAAGATGCGCGCCGCCTTGTCGCCGCTGGCCCCGGCCAGGGCGCGGCCACGCAGCGGCGCATAGACGTGGATGTTGCCGTCGGCGATGACCTCGGCGCCGGCGCTGATCATGGCCGTGACGATCAGGTCGCTGCCCTTGGCGTAGAAGCGCTGGCCGGAACGCAGGGGCTTGTCGAGCGTGATGGTGCGCGGGGCGGGTTCGGGAGCGGCCGGCGGGGCAATGATCGATGCCGGTTCTGGCGCCGGGGCGGCCGGCGGAGCTTCGGCCGTTTTCGGGCGGGCCGTGCTGCGGCCGAGTGCATCGGCACTGACAGCCGGCAGGCCGGCGGCAAGTGCCAAACTGGCCAGTTCTTCCGGTAGGCCGCGCGTCGCGATGGCGTGCAGGCCGGAACCGCGCAGCAAATCGCAAATGGCCGGCCAGTCGGGGCTATCTGTCAGCGTCTCGGCGTGGCTGAAATCGAGAACGGCCAGCTCGTTTTCGAAAAAGTCCGGGCTGTTGCCGGTCAGTTCGCCCAGTGCGGCGTGCAGCGTGGCGAGATCGGTGCTACGGAGTTGGGTCTGGATGATCTTGAGCGAAGTGCCCTTGAACTGAATCGGTGCGTCTTTGGCCATGCCTGCTGCTGTGTTGCGGAAAGGGGGGCGATTATCCCATAGGCGAGCAGTGGGAAAAATGAAACTTGTGTAACGGTGCGCCTGGCCCTGCGCCGGTTGCAAGATGGGCCGGATGGCGCTGGGGCCAGTCGCCGCAAGCGGGTAAAATGACGGTTTTTGCCGAAAGCCAGCCCATGCTGAACAAGCTCTCCGCCTTCCCCGGTGTTCACGGCCCGGTCGTCATCATTGTCATGGATGGCTACGGCCTGCCCAGGACCGATGTCGGCAGTGCCATCGCAGCCGCCCGCAAGCCGACGCTCGACTGCCTTTTCGCCAATTACCCGAACATCCGCCTGCGTGCCCACGGCACCGCCGTCGGCATGCCGTCCGACGACGACATGGGCAATTCCGAAGTTGGTCACAACGCCATTGGCGCCGGTCAGGTCTATAGCCAGGGCGCCTCGCTGGTTGCCGACGCGATTGCCTCCGGCGCCATCTGGCAGGGCGAGGCGTGGCGGCAGATTGTTGTCGGCGCCAAGGCGGGTCGTGGGGTGGTGCATTTCATGGGCCTGTTCTCCGACGGCAATGTGCACAGCCATATCGACCACCTCAAGGCCATGGTCCTCCAGGCCAGGGCCGAAGGCATCAAGACCGTGCGTGTGCACACCCTGCTCGATGGCCGCGATGTGCCGGAAACCAGTGCGCTCGATTACGTCGTGCCGTTTGAAGCCTTCCTCGCCGAAATCAGCAGCGGCGGTTTCGATGCCCGTATCGCTTCCGGTGGCGGCCGTCAGTGCATCACCATGGACCGCTACGACGCCAACTGGGCGATGGTCGAGAAGGGCTGGAAGACGCATGTGCTCGGTCTCGGCACGCAGTTCCCGAACGCGACGGCGGCGGTCAACGGCCTGCGTGAGCAGAATCCGGGCACCATCGACCAGGATCTGCCGGAATTCGTCATCGGCGAAAACGGCAAGGCCATCGGCACCATCGAGGACGGCGATGCGGTCGTCTTCTTCAACTTCCGTGGCGACCGCGCCATCGAAATCACCCGGGCTTTCGAGGAAGCGGCTTTCGACAAGTTCGACCGCGTCCGCGCCCCAAAGGTGACCTACGCCGGCATGCTGCAATACGACGGCGACTTGAAGTTGCCGGCCCGCTTCCTCGTCGCACCGCCGGCGATCAAGGACACGACGGGCGAGTGGTTCGCCAAGTCGGGCATCGCCCAGTTTGCCTGCTCGGAAACGCAGAAATTCGGCCACGTCACCTATTTCTGGAACGGCAACCGTTCCGGCAAGTTCGAGGGCGAAACCTGGCAGGAAGTGCCGAGCGACGTCGTGCCCTTCGAGCAGCGCCCGTGGATGAAGGCGGCCGAAATAGCCGATGCGATGATCGCCGCCCTGCAGTCCGGCCAGTACCGGACGCTGCGCTGCAATTTCGCCAATGGCGACATGGTTGGTCACACCGGTAACTTCTACGCCGCGACGCTGGCCGTCGAAGCCGTCGATCTGTCGCTGGCCCGCGTGTTGCAGGCCGTCGATGCGGCCGGTGGCGTGGCGCTGATCACGGCCGACCACGGCAACGCCGACGAAATGTTCGAACTGGACAAGAAGACCAGGCAGCCAGCCCTGAACAAGGACGGCTCGTTCAAGGCCAAGACGGCGCACACGCTGAATCCGGTACCGCTGATCCTTTACGACAATGTGAGCGGCGGCAAGCTGGGACTCAAGCAGACCGAAACGGCCGGTTTGTCGAATATCGCGGCGACCGTCGCCAACCTGCTCGGTCTGGAAAGGCACGCCGCCTGGGACGATAGCGTGCTCGACATCAAATAAGAAAATCCTGCGCAAGAAAATGGGCGTCCTGCCAAGCGGCGGACGCCCATTTCATTTTTTGCGTTTATTTCCGGTTGACCGTGGGAAGCACGTCCGGTCGTCAGAACACGCAGGTTTTCGACTTGGCCTGCGCTTTTTCCAGTTCGGCCAATAGTTTCAGTGCCCGCTCGCGGTTCTTTTCCTTGGCGGCGGCGCGTTCGTCCACATTGGCGGCTTCGTCCTGCGATGCCTTGAGCAGCGCCTCGTGTGGCGTCAGGCCACCCAGGGCGGCGTTGAGCATGCGCTCGACTTTTTCGTCGAGATCTTTGTCCAGCATCGGAATCTCCATTCGGATCTGCTGCGGATTTGGCCGTCTACCCTGCGCGGGAAAAGGCCAAACCCCTGTCGTTACTTGACGCCAGGTTTCCGGCCCGGCGCTGGGCGTGGAATATACCCTGAAATCCGGCATTGAAATCCCTCGATTACCTTGCCTTTGACGTAGCTGGTGACGCTGCAGCGCGAAATGTCGCCGCGGGCAGACAGTTCGGTCAGTGAGGCGCGAACGTCGGCCAGGGGCATGTTGATCGCTGCGGCAATATCGAAATCGAGCAACTGGCCATGCTTCTTGAGGTGTTCGAGAACTTTTGTGGCGTGCATCAGGATTCCTTTCCATGGCCTGGACGGGTTTCGTTTCCGCGCGATGACGCGGAATGGATGGCCGGCTTCGGCAGTAAAACAAACTCCGCATTTTGTTGCACCCGCACACGGTGCCCGGGCGAGGTGGAACAAAAAAAGAAGCCCGCACTGGGCGGGCTTAAATCCATTTCTTGGAGGAGATGGAGGAGACAAGTTTCATTATGCCCACAACTATTGTGCACCGCAACAAGTTTTATGTATCAAATTGTGTCGACGGTTTTCTGATGACTCACCAATCGCTGCTTTCGCAGGCTATGTCGATGTTTCGGCGATTAAACGTGGACGAAAAAAGCCCCGCGACGAGCGCGGGGCTTTCAATTTCAAGAGGTCCGAAGACTTACTTGGACTTCTTGGTGACGGCAGCCATGTTGGCTTGAGCGGCGTCGGTAAATTGCTTGGCGACGGTGCTCATGTTGCCGAAAGCGGAGTTGGCGGCAGCGATGGCGCTCTGGATGGCAGCGACAGCACCTTCGGAACCAGCCGGAGCGGACTTGGTGGCGACTTCAACCATGTTGGCAACCGACTTCTGGAAGTCGCCGAACTGGGCTTCAACCATCTTGGCCAGATCCTGCTGGGTCTGGGCGGTGATTTCATACACCGAACGCGAGTAGGCAACAGCCTTGTCGACAGCCGGCTGGGCCAGGGCGGTCTGAGCGGCGAGGGCTTCCTTCGGATCCTTGGCTTCCATGACCGACTTGACGCCGGAAACGGTATCTTCCAGAGCGGCGCGGGCGGTGTTCAGGTTCAGGGCAGCGATGCGCTCGGCCGAAGCCAGGGCGGTGTTGGCGACGGACAACAGGGAGTCAACGGTGGCTTTGTTGGCGGCGGCGAATTGTTCGGTGTTGATAGACATGTTTGTCTCCAGAAAGGGTTATCGGTGTGTTCGGAGACGAGTATAGCGCACTAATCGGAAAAATTGTGCACCGCAGCAATTTCAGGTGAGTGCCTGGCGGGCTCGAGCTGTCGCTTGAGTTCCTCGACCAAACCGCTGGCTGCATCCTCGATCAGGTCAAGAACCAGCTCGAAGCGTCCGCCGAGAGTGAGATAAGGATCGGGAACCTCGTCTTCGCTGAAGCGCGTGGCATAGTCCATGAGCAGCCTGATCCGCATCAACTGCTCTTCGGTCGCCATGCGGCGCAGGTTGTAGAGGTTGGTCCGGTCCATGGCGAGAATCAGATCGAAGTATTCCATATCCTGCCAGCCGATTTTTCGGGCGCGGATGGATGAAAGGTCGTAGCCCCTGGCCGCCGCCACCCGCTGGCTGTTGGCATCGCAGGCGTCTCCGGCGCGATAGCCGTGGGTTCCGGCCGAAGACACCTCGATCCGGTCGCCAAGGCCGTTCCTCTCGATCAACTGGCGCAGAACGGCCTCGGCCGTCGGCGAGCGACAGATATTGCTCATGCACACGCAGAGGATGCGGAAAGGGGTTTTCATCCGGCTGTGAGCTTGTTACTTCACGTTTCGTTCGCGCACGATGGGCGGCACGAACTTGACCGAAAACCGCCAGCCTTCCGGCGTGGCTTTGAGGAGCAGGGATTTGGACTTGGCCCCGGCGTCGAAGGCCGGTTCATCGCCGAGCAGTTCGATGGCACCGATACCCTTGATGACGCAGGCGCCGGGAAGCGTGACGAAAGCGGATTCGGCGGCGACCAGAACGAACTGCCCGTCGCGCGATTCCGAGCACGACAAACCTTTTGGCACGGCCGACGGGTTCGCTTTCCAGGCCAGGCGCAGCGCCTCCAGCGCGTTGCCGAGTTCTTCGGTGATTTTCGCGGCAAGGGTGACTTCGCGCGACTTGGCGTGGTTCATTTGATTCTCCTGAGTTCCTGCACGGGGCCGATCAAAGCCACGACAAGCAACGGCCAAGTCCCAGCATGAGGAGTATCGGCAGGTAGGGAAAGGCGACGGTCGGACGAATGGCGCTGGCAAAATAACTGACGAGCAGCGCGCTGCTGCCCGGGCGGCTGGCCAGCCAGCCGGTATGGAGTTGCATGGCGGGCGCCGCCATGCCTGACTGAGCGAGCAACAGCTCGACGCCGAGCAGGCGATCGGCCAGTCGCGACTGGTCAGTCTTGAAAATGCCTTCCTGAATCCAGCAGAGCAGTACCGTGAAGGCGATCCAGCTCAGCGGCAATCCGGTCGCCAGACCGGCGATGCCCAAGGCAAGGCAGGCCAGCTTGATGAACAGGGCGTTCTGTTCGTGCCGCTCGTGATTGTCCTGCAGGGTTTGCCATTCCTTGCCCAATAAGGTGGCGCTCTCCATCCGTGCTCTCCTTTGTTTCTGCCGACGCTGAGTCTACAAGCATAGCCGCTGCCGCAGCGAATGCATGAAAATGCATTGGGAATATGCTGTGGCCGGCCTTGCGGGAAGTGTTTCTTGATGAGACGGTTTGAATGTTCCTGTTTTTTGGAAGGGTTGGTGATGGCGATTGGGGTGGCTTGAATGTGCCGGGCTTCTTACAATGGGCGCCTGATCTTTCGCCTGGCTATTTCCCCATGCTCGAATTCCTGCTCTCCCCCGAAATCTGGATCGCCTTCTTCACGCTGACCGCGCTGGAACTGGTGCTCGGTATCGACAACATCATTTTCATTTCCATCCTGGTCGACAAGCTGCCCAAGGAAAAACAGGAGCTGGCGCGCCGCATCGGCTTGTTCCTCGCCATGTTCATGCGCATCGGCCTGCTGCTGCTGCTGTCATGGATCATCGGCCTGACCGAGCCGGTGCTCACGCTGTTCGGCTTTGATATTTCCGGGCGCGACATGATCCTGATTGCCGGTGGCCTGTTCCTGATCTGGAAGAGTACCGCCGAGGTACACCAGTTGCTCGAAGGCGAGGAGGGTGAAGCGTCGAGCAAGGTGGTGTCGAGCTTTGCCGGCGTCATCGCCCAGATCATCGTCATCGACCTCGTGTTTTCGCTCGACTCGATCATCACGGCCGTCGGCATGGTCAGCGAGGTTGGTGTCATGATCGCCGCCGTCGTCACCTCGGTCGGCCTGATGATGCTGTTTGCCCGCTCGATTGGCGAATTCGTCTCGAATCACCCGACGATCAAGATGCTGGCCCTGTCCTTCCTGGTCGTCGTCGGTGTCGTGCTGATCGCCGATGGCTTCGGCCACCACGTGCCCAAGGGCTACATCTATTTCGCCATGGCCTTCTCGGTCGGTGTCGAGATGCTCAATATTCGCATGCACAAGAAGAAGACCGTCAAGCCGGTCGACCTGCGCGAGCCTTACGCCCGGGAGTTTGGTTCGGACTGAGCGTTCAGACCGGCGACAGGATGGCGACGACGCGGCCCGGCTCGATGCGGATCGAGCGGAGCAGCCAGCGGGCCGCCTTTTCCTGGGCGGTGCCGTCTTCGCGCAGGACGTATACCGGCTTTGAGCGGAAATAGTGGGTCATCAGCTGGGTAACGGCCTGACGGGCCATCGGCTCCGACTCGCGGCCGATGGCTTGCGACTGGACCGAATGGGCGACGGGGTTTTCCAGGAAGAAGGCCTTGGCGTTGTCGTCGTAGCGAATGCCCGAGGTGCCTTCGAAAGCGACTGGCACGGGCGGGCTGCCAAGCAGCGAGACATTGATGCGGGCGGCCAGCGTGGCCTTGCCTTCCGGCGTGCCGAGCAGGATTCTGGGCGGCTCGATCAGTGACACGACAATCAGACCGTTGCCGTAGCTTTTCTGCATCGTGCCGCTTTTTTCGACTTGCATCTGGATGTCGGCTTCGGAAAAGTGGATTTCGCGTTCGAGAAAACCGACGCTCCAGGCCAGCGTGCTGGCGATCAGGGCCAGTGTGGCCAATGCTGATTTCAGTTTGATGCTCATGCTTGTCCTTCAGTTTGTTCCGGGCGGTTTGTCGGCCCATTTGCGCCGATAGTGTAGCGGCGCCATGCCCGTCCATTCGACAAAGGCGCGATAAAAGGCCGAACTGTCGGCGTAGCCAAGATCGGCCGCGACTTTGGTGATCGGATCGTCGGTCTTGGTCAGACGGGCCAGCGCCATGTCGCGGCGCAGGGCATCCTTGATGCCGCGGAAACTGGAGCCCTCTTCTTCAAGCCGGCGGTGAATGGTGCGCGGCGAGAGGTAGAGGCGGGCGGCGATGTCATCAAGGCTCAAGGTCTCGGGCAACGCGGCGCGCAGCAGGTCGCGGACGCGGATGACCATTTCGCGATCGCGCCGGTAGAGCGTGGTGATCTTGCCGGGAGCACCCTCGAGAAAAGTGTCCAGGGCAGCTTCGTCGCGACGAATGGGCAGGTCGAGCAGATTGGCGTTGAAGCTGGCGACGAGCGTGCCGACACCGCCCGGGACGGTCGGGGCGAAGCGCGAGTCCTCGGTAAAGATCAGGGCGTAGTCGGCGAAGTGGGCCGGCTTGCGGTAGGGGAAGATGACGCTGTCGAGGGCGATGCCGCGTCCGGCCAGCCAGCACGAAAGCCCATGCAGCAGGCGGAGTAGCCACTCGAAGGCGAAGACGCGGCCGGGGTCGTTTACTCCTCCCCCTTTATGGCCCAGAGGGTCGGCATCCCTTGGGACATGGGGGAGGTTGGGTGGGGGGTGGGGGGCAAGCGGGCGGGTTTCGGCGATGACCAGTTCGGCTCTGCCGTGCGAACGCCTTACGCTGACCGCCAGATCGGGCAGGACGATATGCAGGAAGCGGCTGGCCCGGCCCAATGCTTCGGCCAGCGTTGGCGCGCTCAGGCAGCCGCGGCACAGGAATTCGAAACTGCCGACGCGCATGGGCTGGGCGAACAAGCCGAAACCTTCGTCGTCCAGTTCGCGGTTCAGCCGGTTGTAGAGGGCAGCGTAGCGCTCGATCGGGATTCGGCTGGCGGTGTCTGCAATATCAATCCCGGTGGCGGCCAGCAGGCGGCTTGGATCGATCTGCCGACGCGCCAGCCCGGCCAGCATTCCGGTAACAAAGCCCATGGCAACAGAGGTTTGCGTTTTGCTGGCGAGCGGCGAGGGGTTGGTCGATTTCAATTTTGGCCATTTTTTCCGGTTGACCGTAAGACTCTATCACCTTGGCGGATTTTGCATGATTGTCGTCATTCGCAACAATGGCGCCGGGCGGAAAGGGGCATACCATGGTCGCCTTTCCATCTTTTCGATGAGGCTGGCGTCATGACCGATCTTTCCGTTGCCAAGAAGCTTTCTCCGTACAAGCCCAAGCACAAGGTACGTTTTGTCACCGCCGCCTCGCTGTTCGACGGGCACGACGCCTCGATCAACATCATGCGCCGCATCCTGCAATCGACCGGCTCGGAGGTGATTCACCTCGGCCACAACCGCTCGGTGCAGGAAATCGTCAATGCCGCGCTGCAGGAAGATGTGCAGGGCATCTGCATCACCTCGTATCAGGGCGGCCACGTCGAGTTCTTCAAGTACATGATCGACCTGCTCAAGGCCAACGGTGGCGCCAATATCAAGGTCTTCGGCGGTGGCGGTGGGGTCATCGTGCCGTCCGAGATCAAGGAGTTGCACGACTATGGTGTGACCCGCATCTACGCGCCGGAAGATGGCGTGCACATGGGCCTGCAAGGGATGATCAACGAGGTCGTGCAGAACGCCGATTTCGACCTTGCTGGCGAAGGTGTGCCGACGGCCGAGCAGGCGCTGGCTGGCTTGCAGGCGGGTGACAGGCGCCTGCTGGCGCGGATCATCACGCTGCTCGAAAACGGCGAAGCGCCGGCCCTCAAGGAGCCGCTGCTCAAGGCGGCCGCTGCGCTGGCTACGCCGGTCCTCGGCATCACCGGTACCGGCGGCGCCGGCAAGTCGTCGCTGACCGATGAACTGGTTCGTCGCTTCCGCCTCGATCAAAACGACAGCGTCAAGATCGGCATGATCTCCATCGACCCGTCGCGCAAACGTAGCGGCGGCGCCTTGCTTGGCGACCGTATCCGGATGAATGCCATCGAGCATCCGAACATCTTCATGCGCTCGCTGG
This sequence comes from Azonexus sp., assembly GCA_030691385.1. GTDB lineage: Bacteria > Pseudomonadota > Gammaproteobacteria > Burkholderiales > Rhodocyclaceae > Azonexus. Next base: position 19,897 of record JAUYEI010000028.1, on the reverse strand, counting down.
CTACCCGCGACACCGGCAGCGAAATTTCTGTGGCGCTGCCCGAGGTCATCGCCGCCTGCAAGCTGGCCGGCTTCGATCTGGTCGTTGTCGAAACCTCCGGCATCGGCCAGGGCAATGCGGCCATCGTGCCTTTTGTCGATCTGTCGCTGTACGTCATGACCCCGGAGTTCGGCGCCGCTTCGCAGCTTGAGAAGATCGACATGCTCGACTTCGCCGATTTCGTGGCGATCAACAAGTTCGACCGCAAGGGCGCCGAGGATGCGCTGCGTGACGTGCGCAAGCAGTACCAGCGCAACCGCGAGGCTTTCACCACGCCGCCCGACGACATGCCGGTGTTCGGCACGCAGGCCGCCCGCTTCAACGACGACGGCGTCACCGCGCTGTATCAGGCGCTGGTGCCGGCGCTGACTGAAAAGGGTTTGCAGCTACAGCCGGGCAAGCTGCCGGTCGTCACCGTCAAACAGTCGTCGACCCAGCGCGCCATCGTGCCGGCCCAGCGCGTGCGCTATCTGGCCGAGATCGCCGATACCGTGCGTGGTTACCACGTGCATACCGAAGAGCAGGTGAAGATCGCCCGCGAACGTCAGTCGCTGCGCATTTCGAAGGGCATTTTTGCCGCCTGTGACAAGTCGACCGCAGACTTTGACGAAATGGCGGCCTTCAAGGACAGCCAGCAGGATCCGAAGGCGAAGAAGCTGCTCGACATGTGGCCGGCTACCGTCGAGGCTTATGCCGGTGACGAATACGTGGTGAAGATCCGCGACAAGGAAATCCGTACCAAGCTGGTTTCCGAATCGCTGTCCGGCACCAAGATCAAGAAGGTCATCCTGCCCAAGTTCGGCGACGACGGCGAAACCCTGCGCTTCCTGATGCGCGAGAACGTGCCCGGCTCCTTCCCTTATCCCGCCGGCGTCTTCGCCTTCAAGCGCGAAGGCGAAGACCCGACCCGCATGTTCGCCGGCGAAGGCGACGCCTTCCGCACCAACCGTCGCTTCAAGCGCGTCTCCGAAGGCATGCCGGCACACCGCCTGTCTACCGCCTTCGACTCGGTCACGCTGTACGGCTGCGATCCCGACGAGCGTCCGGACATCTACGGCAAGATCGGCAATTCCGGTGTCTCGATTGCCACACTCGACGACCTCAAGGTGCTCTACGATGGTTTCGACCTGCTTGCCCCGACCACCTCGGTGTCGATGACCATCAACGGCCCGGCGCCGATCATCCTGGCCTGCTTCTTCAACACGGCCATCGATCAGCAGATGACCAAGTTCGAACAGGATAACGGCCGCCAGCCGACCGAGGACGAAGCCGAGAAAATCCGTGAATGGACGCTGTCCACCGTGCGCGGTACCGTGCAGGCCGACATTCTGAAGGAGGACCAGGGCCAGAACACCTGTATTTTCAGCACCGAATTCGCCCTCAAGATGATGGGCGACATCCAGGAGTTCTTCGTCCATAACCAGGTGCAGAACTTCTACTCGGTGTCGATCTCCGGCTATCACATCGCCGAAGCCGGCGCCAATCCGATCAGCCAGCTAGCTTTCACGCTCTCCAACGGCTTCACCTACGTTGAAAGCTATCTGGCGCGCGGCATGAAGATCGACGACTTCGCGCCCAACCTGTCCTTCTTCTTCAGCAACGGCATGGACCCGGAATACGCGGTGATCGGCCGCGTCGCCCGCCGCATCTGGGCCGTGGCGATGAAGAACAAGTACGGCGCCAACGAGCGCAGCCAGAAACTCAAGTACCACATCCAGACCTCCGGCCGTTCGCTGCACGCGCAGGAAATGGACTTCAACGACATCCGCACGACGCTACAGGCATTGATCGCCATCTACGACAACTGCAACTCGCTGCACACCAACGCCTACGATGAGGCGATCACGACGCCGACCGAGGAAAGCGTGCGCCGGGCCATGGCCATCCAGCTCATCATCAACCGCGAATGGGGCGTCGCCAGGAACGAGAACCCGAACCAGGGCGCCTTCGTCATCGACGAACTGACCGACCTCGTCGAAGAAGCCGTGCTCAAGGAATTCGAAGCCATCGCCTCGCGCGGCGGCGTGCTCGGCGCCATGGAAACCGGCTACCAGCGCGGCAAGATCCAGGAAGAGTCGATGTATTACGAGCACAAGAAGCACGATGGCTCCTACCCGATCATCGGCGTCAACACCTTCCTCAACCCGAAGGGCATGGCCCAGCAGGAAATCGAGCTGGCCCGTTCGAGCGAGGAAGAAAAGCAGTCGCAGATCAAGCGCCTGCGCGACTTCCAGGCGCGCCACGCCGCCCAGTCGCCGGCCATGCTGGCCAGGCTAAAGCAGACCGTGATCGAGGACGGCAACGTCTTCGCCGTGCTGGTCGATGCCGTCAAATGCTGCTCGCTCGGCCAGATCAGCAGCGCGCTCTACGAAGTGGGTGGGCAGTATCGGCGCAGCATGTAATGCCTTCTTCAAAAAGAGAACCGCAGCTCCAGTATTAGCAGGTAGGGAGGAGCAAACAACACGGCGAGGCAATGTACCTCGCCGTTTCTTTGCTTGGCGGCGCCGGCCGGGGCGGTCAGCGGCGGGACAACGGCAGGCGCCGTCGAGACAGGCTGCTCATGGACAGGGCGTGCATCGGTGACGAAATACTCGGTTTCGCCGAAGCAGTTGGATGGGACGAAAATACCGACGCCGATTTGTGACCTCGGCTTTTCAGATACCGTGGTTTGGGGGCAGAATCATGCCGTTGCCCCGTCCTTGAATGCGAAACCTGCCATGAACCATCAACAGCTCACCGCCAGCCTGCAGCGAAACCGCATCACCCGCCGCCAGATGCTCTGGCTGCTCGGGGCGAGCGCTTTGTCCGGCTGTGCCAGTTCGCCGGTGGGCGGTGGTTCCATCCTGGTCGGCATGAGCGAGGATGAGGAAAAGGCGGTCGATCAGAAGGTGGCACCGCAGCAGTTCTCGCAGGATCTGGGGGCGGTGCAGGATGGCGCGATCAACCAGTATCTGACTGATGTTGGCAGTCGGCTCGATGCCAAAACGCACCGGCCGCAGATGCCGTATTCCTACCGCGTGCTCAATGCCAATTACGTCAATGCCTACACCTTCCCGGGCGGGGCAATGGGGGTGACGCGCGGCATCCTGGTCGATCTCGACGACGAGGCGGAACTGGCGGCGCTGCTCGGCCATGAGCTGGGCCACGTCAATGCCCGTCACGCGGCGCAGCGCCAGGGCACCGCGATGGTCACACAGGTGGCAATGGCTGGCGTCAACATCATCGGCTCGGCAGCAGGTTACGGCGGCTTGACCGACATCGGTACCAAGCTGGGGGCCAGTGCGCTGCTCTCCAGCTATTCCCGTGACAACGAGCGCGAGGCCGATGCACTCGGGCAGGAATACATGGTGCGCGCCGGTTATCCGGCCAGCGGCATGGTCGGCTTGCAGCAGTTGCTGGTCGAGCAGCAGAAGGAATCGCCGGGAATGTTGCAGACGATGTTCTCGACCCACCCGATGAGCGTCGAGCGCCGCGATACGGCAAAGCAACTGGCCGCGAGCAAATACGCGGCGAGCAACACGCGCGATGTGGGCCGCGAGCGCTTCATGGACAACACCGCCTCACTGCGCCGTATCAAGCCGACCATCGATGCCTGCCAGAAAGGCGAAGTGGCGATGGCCGGCAAGGAGTACGGCAAGGCCGAGGAGCGCTTCCGCACGGCGCTCAAAGCGACACCGCGCGATTACGCAGCCAATGTGCTGCTGGCGAAATGCCTGTCGGAACAGGACAAGGATGCCGAGGCGCTGGAATACGCCCAGGCGGCGATCCGGGTTTATCCGCAGGAAGCGCAGGCCCACAAGCTGGTTGGCGTGCTGGCGCTCGGTCAGAAGGATCCGGGCACGGCTTTCGAGCATCTCGATCGCTATGACCGGCTGTTGCCGGGCGATGCCGGCGTGACCTTCCTGAAAGGCATTTCGCTGGAAGGCATGGGCAAGCGGCCGGAAGCGGCCAAACAATATGCCGCCTACCTGAAACGCACGCAGCAGGGCAAGGCGGCGGAGTATTCGATCAGCCGCCTGAAGAGCTGGGGCTATCTGAAGTAATTTCGATTTTGGCCGTTTTTTCCGGTTGACCGTGGGAATCAGTCGCCGAAGCTGCGCAGCCCGTCGAGATCGAGAATATTGATGCCGCCGTACTCGCTGCGCACCAGACCGGCATCCTCGAGCACCTTGAGCGCCTGGTTGGCGCGCTGGCGCGACACGCCGGCCAGGTAGCCGAGTTCTTCCTGCGAAATCTGCAACAGGCGGTTGGTGCCGGGGTAGAGCACGGGGTTGAACAGCGCGGCGATGCCGCGCGCGATGCGGGCGTCGGTGTCGAGCATGCGCTCGTTTTCGATCATGCCGATGAACTGACCGAGGCGTTCATTGAGCTGGGCGATCATGTAGCGGTTGAACGGAATGCTGTGGTCGAGCAGCCACAGGAAGGTGCTGCGGCTCATGAAGGCGACGCGGGTTTCGCGCAGGGCCATGACGTCGTAGCGGCGCGGTTCGCTCTTGAGCAGCGAGCCTTCGCCGAACCAGCCACCGGTGCTGATGCCGGTCAGCGAGGTCGTCTTGCCGGTTGTCCAGTGGCTGGCCATCTTGCCCAGCCCGTCGACGATGCCCATCCAGTAATCGACCGGCTCGCCCTTCATGCAGATGAAGGCGCCCGGCGCAAAGCTGCGCTCGAAGGTGCCGGTGAGCGCTTTTCCCATTTCTTCTGCGCTCAGTGACGGGCCCCAGACAGAGGCGCGAAGCAGTTCCTCAGCGTTTTTCAATTTATTTCCTGGATTGTCTGCCGGATGACAATTATAAGCGCCGAGGCTGCATACACTGGCCGGCAAAGCGAGAGATTGCCATGGCGTGTTGCAAGCACTGTGTAAGCTGGCAAAGCCAACAATGATTCAAACGAACGTTAGACCGCGAACAATGAGTCGCGGCGGAGGAGACAAGAAATGCCCAAGCAGGCGAATTTCGCCGCGGTGGATGGGTTGCATACCTTCCCGCGCTTGTTGTTCCATCATGCTCAGGTGCGCCCCAATGCGCCGGCCATGCGCGAGAAATATCTCGGCATCTGGCAGACCTGGAGCTGGCTCGATGTCGCCGAACGCGTGCGCGCCCTGGCCTGCGGTCTGGCGGCCCTCGGTTTCAAGCGCGGCGACAACCTGGCCATCATCGGCGACAACCGGCCGCACCTTTACATGATGATGACTGCCGCCCAGTGCCTGGGCGGCGTGCCGGTGCCGCTCTATCAGGATGCCGTGGCCAACGAAATGCTTTTCGTGCTGCAGGATGCCGGCATCCGTTTCGCTCTCGTCGAGGATCAGGAGCAGGTCGACAAATTGCTCGAAATCCAGGAGCAGGTCGGCACCCTTGAACACATCCTGTACGACGACCCGCGTGGCATGCGCCATTACACCCAGACTTTCCTGCATGACGTGCATGAACTGATGGAAATGGGCCGGGTGCACGACCGTAACCATCCGGATTTTCTCATTGCCGAAGTCGAGCAAGGGCATTACGACGACGTTTCGGTGATGCTCTACACCTCGGGCACGACCGGCAAGCCGAAGGGCGTCTGCCAGACCCACGCCGCCTTTATCGCCGCCGCGCAAGGTGGTATTGCCGTCGACAAGATGACGGCCGATGGCGACATCCTGTCCTACCTGCCGATGGCCTGGGTCGGCGACCACCTGTTCTCCTTTGCCCAGGCGCTGGTCGCCGGCTTCACCATCAACTGTCCGGAGTCCGGCGAAACGGTGATGAGCGACCTGCGCGAAATCGGGCCGACCTATTACTTCGCCCCGCCGCGCGTTTTCGAAAGCCTGCTGACATCGGTGATGATCCGCATGGAAGATGCCGGCCAGTTCAAACAGAAAATGTTCCACCACTTCATGGTGGTCGCCAAGCGCTGTGGCGCCTCCATTTTGGACGGAAAATCCGTGTCGACCGCAGATCGCTTCCAGTACTGGCTCGGCAATCTGCTGATCTACGGTCCGCTGCGCAATGTCCTCGGCATGAGCCGCATCCGCGTTGCCTATACGGCCGGCGCGGCGATCGGGCCGGAACTGTTCAGCTTCTACCGCTCGATCGGCATCAACCTCAAGCAGCTCTACGGCCAGACCGAAACCTGCGCCTATGTCTGCCTGCAGCCGGACGGCCAGGTCAAGCCGGATACCGTCGGCGCGCCGGCACCGGGCGTCGAGATCAAGATTGCCGACAACGGCGAAGTGCTGGTCAAGGGGCCGATGCTGCTCAAGGGTTACTACAAGCGGCCGGACGCCACCGCCGAATCGATCAACGCCGACGGCTATTTCATGACCGGCGACGCCGGCTTCCTCGACGAGGACGGCCACCTGAAGATCATCGACCGCGCCAAGGATGTCGGCAAGCTGGTCAACGGCGCGATGTACGCCCCGAACTACATCGAGAACAAGCTCAAATTCTTCCAGCACATCAAGGAAGCCGTCTGCTTCGGGGCCGACCGCGACATGGTCTGCGCCTTCATCAACATCGACATCGGCGCCGTCGGCAACTGGGCCGAGCGCCGCGGCATCGCCTATTCCGGCTACACCGACCTGGTCGCCAAGCCGCAGGTCTGCGAGCTGATCCAGCAATGCGTCGAGGAAGTCAACGCCGCGCTGGCCAACGACGCGATGGTGGCCGATTCGCAGATTCATCGTTTCCTTGTCCTGCACAAGGAGCTGGATCCGGACGACGACGAACTGACCCGCACGCGCAAGGTGCGGCGCAATTTTGTCGCCGAAAAATACAAGGTGCTGGTCGACGCGCTGTACGCAGGCAAGACCAACCAGTACATCGAAACCGAGGTCAAGTTCGAGGATGGCCGGCGCGGCAAGGTGGCTGCCGACCTCAAGATCGTCGATGCCAAGACCTTCCCGATCGCCAAAAAAGCGGCCTGAGGGAGAGAGAGAACATGAGCAGAAAAATCGGCGACGTCATCCTTGATTTGCAGAACATTTCGCTGCGTTTCGGCGGCGTCAAGGCATTGACCGACATTTCCTTCAACGTCCGCGAGCATGAAGTGCGGGCGATCATTGGCCCGAACGGCGCCGGCAAGAGCTCGATGCTCAATGTCATCAACGGCGTCTACCACCCGCAGGACGGCAAGATTTTGTTCCGCGGCCAGGAGCGCAAGAAGATGGAGCCGCACATGGCGGCCGTCCAGGGCATCTCGCGCACCTTCCAGAACATCGCCTTGTTCAAGGGCATGAGCGTGCTCGACAACATCATGACCGGCCGCACCCTGAAGATGAAGAGCAACCTGCTGATGCAGGCGCTGTGGATCGGCCCGGCCCGCAACGAGGAAATCGAGCATCGGCGCAAGGTCGAGGAGGTGATCGACTTCCTGGAGATTCAGCACATCCGCAAGACGCCGGTCGGTCGCCTGCCCTATGGTCTGCAAAAGCGCGTCGACCTCGGCCGGGCGCTGGCCATGGAGCCGCAGATCCTGCTGCTCGACGAGCCGATGGCCGGCATGAACGTCGAGGAAAAACAGGACATGTGCCGTTTCATCCTCGATGTGAACGACCAGTTCGGCACCACCATCGTGCTCATCGAGCACGACATGGGCGTCGTCATGGATATTTCGGATCGCGTCGTCGTCCTCGATTACGGCAAGAAAATCGGCGACGGCATGCCGGACGATGTGCGTTCCAACCCGGAGGTCATCAAGGCCTACCTGGGCGTCGGACACTAAGCGGAGCGAGACATGGGATTTTTTATCGAAACTCTGATTGGCGGCCTCATGGCAGGCATGCTCTATTCACTGGTGGCGCTTGGCTTCGTGCTGATCTTCAAGGCCTCCGGCGTGTTCAACTTCGCGCAGGGCGCGATGGTGCTCTTTGCGGCGCTCGCCATGGCCCGCTTTTCCAGTTGGGCCAACGCGGCGCTGGGCGGTGACAGCCTGTTCCTGGCCAATCTGATTGCCTTTGTCGGCGCCGGCATGGTCATGTTCATCGTCGCCTGGGTCATCGAACGGCTGGTCTTGCGCAACCTGGTCAATCAGGAAGGGGCAACGCTGTTGATGGCGACGCTGGGTATTACCTACGTGCTCGAAGGTGTTGGCCAGACGCTGTTCGGCAGCGAAATCTACAACATCGACGTCGGCATGCCGAAGGACCCGGTGATCATGTTCGAGAGCCTGTTCGAGGGCGGCATCCTGATCAACAAGGAAGACTTCATCGCCGCACTGATCGCCGCCATCCTGGTTGGCGTGCTCACCCTGTTCTTCCAGAAAACGCCGATCGGCCGGGCCTTGCGCGCGGTGGCCGACGACCACCAGGCGGCGCTGTCGATCGGCATTCCGCTCAACCGCATCTGGGTCATCGTCTGGTGCGTGGCCGGGGTGGTCGCGCTGGTTGCCGGCATCATCTGGGGCTCCAAGCTGGGCGTCCAGTTCTCGCTGGCGACGGTGGCGATGCGCGCCCTGCCGGTGGTCATCCTCGGTGGCCTGACCTCGGTGCCGGGCGCCATTGTCGGCGGTCTGATCATCGGCGTCGGCGAAAAACTTTCCGAGGTCTACCTCGGTCCTTATGTCGGGGGCGGCATCGAAATCTGGTTCGCCTACATGCTGGCCCTGGTCTTCCTGCTGTTCCGGCCGCAAGGCCTGTTCGGCGAGAAAATCATCGACCGCGTCTAACTGGAGATAAACACGTGATTTACCGCGAAAACGGCCAGTTCAAGACGTCTTATACGGCTGACCAACAGATTTTCACCATCGCGCAGGACAAGATTTTCGTCCTCGCCGTGATTGCCTTCGCCTTCATCGGCATCCCTTTCCTGGTTGATGAATATCTCTTCCGGGCCATCCTGATTCCCTTCCTGATCCTGGCGCTGGCCGCCTTGGGCGTCAATCTGCTGGTCGGCTATTGCGGCCAGATCACGCTGGGGGCGGGGGCTTTCATGGCCATCGGCGCCTATGCGGCGTACAACTTCTTTATCCGCATCGACGGCATGCCGCTCATCGTCGCCCTGTTGCTGGGTGGCCTCTCCTCGGCTGGCATGGGCATCCTGTTCGGCATCCCCAGCCTGCGGGTACGCGGTCTTTACCTCGCGGTGGCGACGCTGGCGGCGCAGTTTTTCTGCGACTGGGCCTTCCTGCGCATCCAGTGGTTCACCAACAACTCCTCGTCGGGATCGGTCTCGGTGTCCAACCTCAACGTGATGGGCTGGAGCATCGAATCGCCGGTCGAGAAATACCTGTTCTGCCTGACCTTCCTGGTGGTTTTTGCCCTGATCGCCAAGAACCTGACCCGCGCCATCATCGGCCGGCAATGGATGGCCATCCGCGACATGGACGTCGCCGCCGAGGTCATCGGCATCCGCCCGATGTACGCCAAGCTATCGGCCTTCGCCGTCAGTTCCTTCTTTGTCGGTGTGGCCGGCGGCCTGTGGGGCTTCGTCCATCTCGGCTCGTGGGAACCGGCGGCTTTCTCGGTCGACCGCTCTTTCCAGCTCCTTTTCATGGTCATCATCGGCGGCCTCGGTTCCATCCTCGGCAGCTTTTTCGGCGCAGCCTTCATCGTCATTCTGCCGATTTTCCTCAACCAGTTCCTGCCCGCGCTCGGCAGCTTTTTTGGAATTGCCATCTCGACGGCGGCCGTATCGCACGCCGAGTTGATCATCTTCGGTTCCCTGATCGTCTTCTTCCTGATCGTCGAACCGCACGGCCTGGCCCGACTCTGGTCGATCGCCAAGGAAAAACTGCGTCTGTGGCCCTTCCCGCACTGACGCGCACTGACGTTGAGTTAGCAGCAAATCACGATTCATAACCTGAAAATCAGGAGGAGACATTCATGAAATTTCGCTCACTTGCCCTTGCCGCATCAATCGCCGCCATCGGCCTGACTTCAACCGTTGCCACCACCTCGGCCCACGCCCAGGCGAAGGAGCAGTTCTTCCCGGTCATCGTCTATCGCACCGGTGCCTATGCCGCCAACGGCGGGCCGTGGGCCAACGGCTATGTCGATTACCTCAAGCTGGTCAATGCCAAGGGCGGCATCAACGGCGTCAAACTTTCCTTCGAGGAGTGCGAGACCGGCTATGCCACCGACCGCGGCGTCGAATGCTACGAACGCCTCAAGGGCAAGGGGGCGACGGTCTTCCAGCCGCTGTCTACGGGGATCACCTTTGCCCTGACCGAGAAGGCACCGGTCGACAAGATTCCGCTGATCACCGCCGGCTATGGCCGCAGCGAGTCGCAGAACGGTGCCGTCTTTAGCTGGAACTTCCCGCTCCTGGGCACCTACTGGGTTGGCGCCGACGTCGCCATCCAGCATATCGGCAAGCTGGCCGGCGGCCTCGACAAGCTGAATGGCAAGAAGATCGCGCTGGTCTATCACGACAGCCCGTATGGCAAGGAGCCGATCCCGGCCCTGCAGGAGCGCGCCAAGATGCATGGTTTCGAACTGCAACTGCTGCCGGTCGCCCACCCGGGCGTCGAGCAGAAGGCGACCTGGCTGCAGATTCGCCAGAGCAAGCCGGACAACGTGCTGCTCTGGGGCTGGGGCGTGATGAATTCGACGGCGCTCAAGGAAGCTCAGGCGACGGGTTACCCGCGTGAAAAAATGATCGGTATCTGGTGGGCCGGTGCCGAACCGGATGTCAAGGACGTTGGCGCCGGGGCCAAGGGCTACAGCGCCCTGACCCTGCAGCACGGCGCCGAGCCAGGCAGCAAGGTGGCCAAGGATGTACTCGAGCTGGTCCACGCCAAGGGCCAGGGTACCGGTCCGAAGGAAGAAGTCGGTTCGGTGCTTTACATGCGCGGCCTGATCTCGGCCATGCTCGGCGTCGAAGGCGTGCGCAAGGCGCAGGAACGCTACGGCAAGGGCAAGGTCATGACCGGCGAGCAGACGCGCTGGGGCCTGGAAAACCTCAACCTGGAACAGAAGACGCTCGACGGCATGGGCTTCGCCGGCGTCATGCGTCCGGTGCAGACCTCCTGTCTCGACCACATGGGTTCATCGTGGGTGCGCGTGCACACTTGGGATGGCGCCAAGTGGGGTTTCTCTTCCGATTGGTATCAGTCGGATGAAAAGGTGCTGCGTCCGATGGTCATGCTCGCTTCCGGCAAGTACGCCGAAGAGAAGAAGATCACGCCGCGTACGCCCGAGCAGTGCAAGCAGTAAGCTGAACCGCGCCCGTGCTTCGGCACGGGCGCTTTAAACCGAGAGTCGACCATGACCGCGCCCAATATCGCCTTCCTCAGTGTCAACAACATCGAGGTCATCTACAACCATGTCATCCTGGTCCTCAAGGGCGTTTCCTTCACCGTGCCAGAGGGCAGCATCGTTGCGCTGCTTGGTGGCAACGGCGCCGGCAAGACGACGACGCTGCGCGCCGTCAGCAATCTGCTGCACGGCGAGCGCGGCGAAGTGACCAAGGGTTCCGTCGAGCTCAAGGGCGAACGCGTCGAGGCACTGACCCCGGGTGATCTGGTCCGGCGCGGCGTCGTCCAGGTCATGGAAGGCCGCCATTGCTTCGGCCACCTGACCATCGAGGAAAACCTGCTGACCGGTGCCTACACGCGGACCGATGGCAAGGCGGCGGTGCAGGAAAGCCTGGAGAAGGTGTACAACTTTTTCCCGCGCCTCAAGACGCGGCGCACCAGCCAGGCCGCCTATACCTCCGGCGGCGAGCAGCAGATGTGCGCCATCGGCCGGGCACTCATGGCCAACCCCAAAATGGTCCTGCTCGACGAGCCGTCGATGGGCCTGGCGCCGCAGATCGTTGAAGAAGTCTTCGCCATCGTCAAGGATCTCAACGAGAAGGAGCGGGTGACCTTCGTGCTGGCCGAGCAGAACACCGGTGTTGCGCTGCGCTATGCCGATTTTGGGTACATCCTGGAGAACGGCCGGGTGGTGATGGAAGGTTCGGCGGCGGATCTGCGGGATAACGAGGATGTGAAGGAGTTTTATCTCGGGCTCTCGTCGTCGGGAAGAAAGTCCTTCCGCGAAGTAAAACACTATCGCAGAAGAAAGCGCTGGCTTTCCTGAGTCGATCCAGGTGCTTCGATACGGCGGCTTTGCCGCCTACTCAGCACGAACGGGCAGTGAGTCCCGTTCGCCCTGAGTAGCGCGCAGCGCGTATCGAAGGGCAAGCCGCCGGAAATCTCGACTTCCACGGTCAACCGGGTTTACTACGCGAAGCGTAAAAAACGGAGAAAAATGAAATGAGCTATTACGACCCGCTCGAGACCCGCGATCCGGAAGAGCGCGAGGCGGATTTGATGGACAAGCTGGCGCGGCAGGTGGCGCATGCCAAGGAAACGACGCATTACTATTTTCAGGCGCTGGCCGGGCTCAACCCGTTTGAATGTGCGACGCGCGAGGCGCTGGCCCAGTTGCCGCTGACGCGCAAGCGCGACCTGATCGAGTTGCAGAAAAAGACGCCACCCTTCGGCGGCCTGAACGCCTTGCCGCGGCACAAGGCCAAACGGGTGTTCGCCTCGCCCGGGCCGATCTATGAAATGCAGGGCAAGGACACCGATTCGTGGCGCATGGCGCGCGTGCTGTACGCCGCCGGTTTTCGCGATGGCGACCTGATCCACAACTGCTTTTCCTACCATTTCACGCCGGGTGCCTTCCTCATGGAAGGCGGCGCCCGCAAGCTCGGCTGCGCCGTATTTCCCGGCGGGACCGGGCAGACCGAGCAGCAGGTGCAGGCCATGGTCGATCTCAAGCCGGAAGGCTATGTCGGCACGCCGTCCTTTTTGCGCATCATTGTCGAGAAAGCCGAAGAGATGGGCGCCGACATCGGTTCGCTGCGCAAGGCCTGCGTTTCCGGCGAAGCCTTGCCTGGCGTGACGCGCCAGTGGCTCAACGAGCGCGGCATTTCGGTGCGTCAGTGCTATGCGACGGCCGACATCGGCGCCATCGCCTACGAAACCGAGGCTGAAGAAGGCATGGTCGTCGAGGAAGAAATTCTCGTCGAAATCGTTCGTCCGGGCACCGGCGATCCGGTCGAGCCCGGCGAGGTCGGCGAAGTTGTGGTCACCACCTTCAACCCCGATTACCCGCTGATCCGCTTCGCCACCGGCGACCTCTCGGCCATCCTGCCCGGCCGTTCGCCCTGCGGCCGCAGCAATATCCGGCTCAAGGGCTGGATGGGCCGCGCCGACCAGACGACCAAGATCAAGGGCATGTTCGTCCATCCCGAACAGGTGGCGCAGATCGCCGCCCGGCATCCCGAAATCCATCGCATGCGGCTGGTTGTCGACAACCCGGGCGGACAGGACCGCATGGTGCTCCACTGCGAAATCGAAGCCGGCCATGAGGTGCTAGCCACGGCGCTCGTCGCCAGCCTGCGCGAAATGACCAAATTGCGCGGCGAAGTCGCATTTGTTACGCCGGGGGGCTTGCCCAATGACGGGAAGGTGATCGAAGATAGCCGGATCTATTGATCCGGGAAATTGCCATGCGAATTCTCCTCATTGTGCTGACCTGCCTGACGCTCTCGGCGCAGGCTGCAGAGACGGTCTTGCGGCCATCGGCCAGGCTGCTCTTCAAGCAGCCAGAGTTGCTGCAAGCCGGCCAGTGCGTGCGCTACGAGGAGGGTGGCGCTGGCTGGGGGGTGACCGATCCGGTCTTTTTCCTCAAGGGCGAAGTGCTGGCTGCCGAAGTGCGCACCCGCCGCCTGGGCAAATGCCCGGTGGTGCCCGGCAAGACGCTGGAGCGCTACAGCCGCGACGAGTTCAATCGCCATGTTCAGGCCTTCCCGTGCGTCGCCGAGGGTGTTGCCGAGCGCGACGAACAGAGCGGCGTCGTCCGCATCCGCGTCGCCGACTGGGAAACGCCGCATGCCAGAAAGGCCGAGAACGCCGGTCGTTTGTATCGCGGCATGTTCGTCGAGAAAAAGCTCGAAAAAGGCATGGAAATCGAGCTCGAAGCCGACCTGCTGAGCGTCTGCAGGCTGTAGCCAGCGGCGTTTGCTTTCCGGGCTGTTCCTACGGTCAACCGGAAAAAAGCGGCAATTTTGAAAACTTGCCGCGCCGTGGCGGGAACAGCCAGCGGCTAATCCGCGACCAGCCTGAGCAGTTGCCCGTTACGCTCGTCGGTCAGCAGGTAGATCGTCCCGTCCGGCCCCTCGCGAACATCGCGCACGCGCTGGCGCAGGCCGGTCAGCAGCTTCTCTTCGCGGACGACACGCGTGCCATCCATCTCCAGTCGGGCCAGATAGTCGAATTTGAGCGAGCCGACGAGCAGGCTGCCGCGCCACGCTTTGCCGTAGCGTTCGCTGCGCACGAAAGCCATGCCGGATGGCGCGATCGACGGCACCCAGTAATGCACGGGTTGTTCCATGCCGGCCTTGTGCGTCAGGCCATCGCCAATCTTCCCGCCACCGTAGTTTTCGCCATAGGTAATGACCGGCCAGCCGTAATTTTTGCCCGGCTCGGGGCGATTGATCTCGTCGCCGCCCTGCGGGCCGTGCTCATGCATCCACAGCCGTCCGTCCGGGCCGAGCGTCGCACCTTGCCCGTTGCGGTGGCCGTAGCTCCAGATTTCAGGCAGGGCGCCGGGCTGTTTGACGAAAGGATTGTCGGCGGGAACGCTGCCATCCTTGCCGATGCGGATCACCTTGCCATGATGGTTGTCGAGTTTCTGCGCATCGGCCATGCGCGAACCGCGCTCGCCGAGGGTCAGGAAAAGCTTGCCATCCTCGGCCTCGACGATGCGGCAGCCAAAATGCAGGCGGCTGCTGATCTTGGGTGTTTGCCGGAAAATCGTCGTCAGCTTCTCCAGCCGTCGGGCGTCGTCGGAAAGGCGGGCCGCAGCCAGCGCTGTCGAATTGCCGCTGCCCTGCGCCGCCGGCTCGGCATAGCAGAAATAGATCATCCGGTTGCGGGCGAAATCGCGGTCGGCCACGACGTCGAGCAAGCCGCCCTGGCCGGTGACCTCGACCGCCGGCAGGCCGTCCACCGGCGGGCCAATCTTGCCGTCGGCGCCGATCACGCGCAGCCGGCCCGGGCGTTCGCTGACCAGCATTTTGCCGTCGCCGATGAAGGCCAAACCCCACGGGTGATCGAGCCCCCTGGCAACGACTTCCACGCGCGGCTCGCCGCTCTGCGCAGCTAGCGGCAGCGCTGTCAGGGCGGCGAGCAAGATGGCGAGCAGTGGCTTTGGCATTTCGATTTTGGCCATTATTTCCGGTTGACCGTGGCGTTCAGCCCGCGACCTTGCCGCGTCCGAACAAGCCCTTGACCGCTTCCTGCAAATCGGCCGGGAGCACGATGACCTTGGCGTTGTCCTTCTCGCCCATGCGCTCCAGCGCGGCGATGTATTTTTCACCCAGCATGTAGGACATCGGGCCGGTCTTGTCGCCGATGGCGGCAGTGATGCGGCGGATCGCCTCGGCCGAGGCTTCGGCCAGCATGACCTGGGCGTTGGCATCGCGCTTGGCTGATTCGAGGCGCGCTTCGGCTTCGAGAATGGCCGCCTGCTTGGCACCTTCGGCCCGGATCACCACGGCCTTGCGCTCGCGCTCGGCAGCGGCCTGCATTTCCATGGCCTTTTGCATCGATTGCGAGGGCTTGATGTCCTGTATTTCGACCGACTTCACGGTCAGGCCCCAGTCGACGGCCTCGTCGGCAATGCTTTCGCGCAGCCGGGCCTTGATCTTGTCGCGCGAGGACAGTGCCTCGTCGAGCTCCATTTCGCCGACGATGGAGCGCAGCGTGGTCATGATCAGGTTGCGGATCGCTTCGGAGAAATCGGTGATGCCATAGACCGCCTTGACCGGATCGGTGACCTTGATGAAGGCGATGGCGTTGGTCAGGATCACCGCGTTGTCGCGGGTGATGACCTCCTGCTCCTGGACGTCGAGGATGATGTCCTTGGTCACCAGTTGGTAGGCCACCTTGTCGAGGTAGGGGATGACGATGTTGAGGCCCGGTTTGAGCGTGCCGTGGTACTTGCCGAGCCGCTCGACGATCCATTCCTCGCCCTGCGGCACGATGCGCACGCCCTTGGCGATGGTGACGGCGACAAAGACCAGTATGGCCAGCGTGACGATAAAGCCTGCGTTCAAGTCCATTTTTTGACCTTTCTAAGCCTTGTTTACCTTGAGAAAACTGCCTTCCACCGAGACGACCCTGACCCGTTCGCCGGCCGCGATGGCGGTGTCGGCGACGCAAGCCCATTCTTCCGAGCCGAGCAGCGGCCCCTGAAAACGCACCTTGCCGCGGGCGAAGGGAGCGACGGCACTGACCAGCAGGCCGATTTCGCCGACCGCCTCGCCATCGGCCGTACCCGAGCGGGTCTTGACGAAGCTCTGCTTGAAAACGCGGAACCAGAGGAAAACCATGACCAGCGAGGCCAGCGTCCACGTCGCTAGCTGGGCCGTCAGCGAAAGATCGAAAGCCAGCGCGAGCAGGCCGACGAGCAGCGCGCCGAGGCCAAACCAGACAATGAAAAACGAGGGGATGGCCAGTTCGGCGAGAATCAGCGCAATGCCACCGACGATCCAGTGCCACCATTCGAGATGCATGTTTTTCTCCTTTTCCGGGCCAGTATTTCGGGTTTGCCGGGCAGGGTCAAGGCGGATTTCAGTTTTGGCCCTTTTTTCCGGTTGACCGTGGAAGTGGCCAAAAGATGCCGAGGGCAGCGATTGAACCTTGAAACCTCAGTTGGACGCGGCTGATGGTGCGCCGGCGGGATGGCCGGCGCGAAGCGACGAGGCAGCAGGCTCATGCCTGCAAGGCGAAGCGACCAAGCCGGACGCCCGACCAGACGTGCCAGCAGCCGCGTCGCGCTGTCACCCAACGGGTGAATGTCTCGAAGGCACAAAAGCCCGTATTCATGCGACTGGTCAGGGATAGGTAAGCGGTCAACTGAGCTTTCAAGGTTGAAATGGCTGAAGACAGGTCTATTTGCCGAACTGAGCGCTGGTCAGGTGATCGACAGAGGCTGGCAGCAGATCGCCCCAAACCGGTTCAGGTAACTGTCATTCCGCGAAAGCGGGAATCCAGGGGGCGAACGGTCTGGATTCTCGCCTGCGGAATGACAAGCCTTGCGTAGGGAGCGCCAATGTGCGGGGTTTTTGCCGAGCGGGACCGGTTCAGCGGTTCCGGTTGCGGTTGCGCAGGTCGCGGTCGATGGCGAGCAGGGCCTCGAGTTTCTTTTGCAGGTCGTCGAGCTTTTTCTGCAACTCTTCGTTCTGCTTCTGCGATTCCTTGAGCGACAGATCCAGCCTGCGTTTTTCGGCGAGGCACTGGCGCTGCTCCTTGACGAGCTGGCGCTCAAGATCGGCAATTTTCTGGATGTCGCCGGCCGCCCGATCGGGGATGGCATCAACCACCGGGGCGATGCTGTCCGCGGCTCCGTGCTTTTCGTCGGTCGTGGCGCAGCCGGCAAGGCTGGCGACGAAAGCGGCGATGATCACGAGGCGATAACGGGGTTTCAGCATGGCACGAACTCTGTTTTGAAGACTTGGAAAAATACTTTTGTGCAGCAGGATGACACAAATGGGCGCCGGATGTCTTTGTCGGAAGTGTGAAAGAGCGATCTTGCGGACAATCGGGCTTGCTACGGTCAACCGGAAAAAATGGCTAAAAATGAAATCGCTGCCGATACCGAAAACCGTGATTGGCATTCGTTTTATATTTCGATAATATTCGAACTATGGAAACATTAAACGCCGCCGAACTTCTCGCCGCTCTTGGTCACGAATCCCGTCTGGCCATCTTCCGCCTGCTTGTCGAAGCCGGGCCGGCGGGCATCAACGCCAGCGCCATCAGCCAACAGCTAGGCATGGCGCCGGCCACGCTGTCCTTCCACCTGGCGCATTTGAGCCGGGTCGGGCTGATTGCCGGCGAACGCGAAAGCCGCTTCATCCACTACTCGGCCAACTTCGCCACGATGGATGAACTGATCGCCTTCCTGACCAGCAACTGCTGCCAGGGCGAGCCCTGCCTGCCGAAAACCACCTGTTGCGATACAACCGGGAAGCGTCGCGCCAAAACCGGAAAGACCGCCTGATGTCGACTCTCAAAACCGTGCTCGTGCTGTGCACCGGCAACTCCTGTCGCTCGCAGATGGGCGAAACGATCATCAACCACGACCTGGCCGGCCTCGTCCGCGGCATCTCGGCCGGGACCCAGCCGCAGCCCAAGGTGGCCGAAGGTGCCATCGCGGCCCTCCAACTGGCGGGCCTGCCGACCGAAGGGCTGTACGCCAAGGATGTCGAAGCCGTCATGGGCGAGCCGATCGACCTCGTGGTCAGCGTCTGCGACAACGCCAAGGAAACCTGCCCGATCTTCCCGCGCCCGGTGCCGCGCATTCACCTGCCGTTCCACGACCCGCATGGCGAGCCGCTGGAAAGTTTCATCGCCGTCCGGGACGACATCCGCGCCCGCCTGATCCCGGCCGTGCGCGCCGCGCTGGGTTTTTGAGGAAAACAAGAGATGTCTGCCCAATGTGAAATCACCGCCAAGGCCGCCGCCGGCGCGCCGATGAGCCTCTTCGAGCGTTACCTGAGCATCTGGGTCTTCCTCTGCATCGTCACCGGCATCGTCTTCGGCCAGTTCGCGCCGACCCTGTTCCAGGCCATCGGCCGCATGGAGTTCGCTCAGGTCAATCTGCCGGTCGGGCTGCTCATCTGGGTCATGATCATCCCCATGCTGGTCAAGGTCGATTTCGGCGCCCTGGCCGAAATGAAGCAGCACGTTCGCGGCATCGGCGTCACGCTGTTCGTGAACTGGCTGGTCAAGCCGTTCTCCATGGCCTTCCTCGGCTGGCTGTTCATTCGTAACCTGTTTGCACCGATGCTGCCGGCCGATCAGCTCGACAGCTACATCGCCGGCCTCATCCTGCTCGCCGCCGCGCCGTGCACGGCCATGGTCTTCGTCTGGAGCCGGCTGACCAACGGCCACCCGCTGTTCACGCTGTCGCAGGTGGCGCTCAACGACAGCATCATGGTCTTCGCCTTCGCTCCGCTCGTCGCCTTCCTGCTCGGCATCTCGGCGATCACCGTGCCCTGGGACACACTGCTGACCTCGGTCGGGCTCTACATCGTCATCCCGGTCGTGCTCGCCCAGCTCTGGCGCAAAGCCCTGCTCGCCAAGGGGCAGGCCGTCTTCGACGCGGCCATGGAGAAAATCGGCCCGTGGTCGATCACCGCCTTGCTCGCCACGCTGGTCCTGCTCTTCGCCTTTCAGGGCGAAGCCATCCTGCGCCAGCCGCTCATCATCGGCCTGCTTGCCGTGCCCATCCTGATCCAGGTCTTCTTCAACTCGGCGCTGGCCTACTGGCTCAACCGCAAGGTCGGCGAGAAACACAATGTCGCCTGCCCGTCGGCCCTGATCGGCGCCAGCAATTTCTTCGAACTGGCCGTTGCGGCCGCCATCAGCCTGTTCGGCTTCGAGTCGGGGGCGGCGCTGACCACCGTGGTCGGCGTGCTGATCGAGGTGCCGGCCATGCTGCTCGTGGTCAAGGTCGTCAATTCGACCAAGGGGTGGTACGAGGCGGGCTAGTTCGCGCCGCCCCGGCGTTCAGTCCGGAATGTTCGGCTCGACCAGCCTGGCTAGTTGTTCGAGCGATTCCTGCCAGCCGAGGTAGCACATCTCGGTCGGAATGACCGCCGGGATGCCTTCCTGCACGATGCTCAACTCGCTGCCGCAGGAGACGGCTTTGAGGCTCACCGTCGTCTGCATTTCGCCGGGCAGGTTGGGGTCGTCGACTTTGTCCGTGTAGCGGATTTTCTCGAAGGGCAGCTCTTCAACATTGAAAGCTCAGTTGGAGGCGGGAGATGGTGGGGTGGGGCGGGTTGGAGTCCGCGTAGCGACGACGCAGCAGGCTCATGCCGGCAAGGAGAAGCGACCAAGCCGGAGGCCCGAGCAGACGTGCCAGCCGCCGCGTCGCGCT
>JAUYEI010000012.1 GCA_030691385.1 Azonexus sp. | reverse complement strand
TCAGTTGACCGCTTATCCAGCCTTGGCCAGCCGCCTGAATACAGGCCTTTGCGCCTTCGAGGCGATTCACCCCTTGGGTGACAGCGCGACGTGGCCGCTGGCACGCCTGGTCGGGCGCCCGGCTTTGTCGCTCCTTCTTGCCGGCATGAGCCTGCTGCGGCGTCGCTTGGCGCCGGCCATCCCGCCCAGGCACACCATCTGCCACGTCCAACCGAGGTTTCAAGGTTCAATCTCTCCAGCGAACAAGGAGATGCCATTTTAACGTCCGAAGCAACGCGAACGGGATGGCATCAAAGCATGTCAAAATGGTTCATCCCGAACCATCAGGGCGGGCTTGCTCCGTGTCACGCCGCAAGCCGCGCCGAACCACGATGAAACCTTCACGCTCCGAATTTCTCGATCTGCCCGATGTTCGCTTGCACATCCGGCGCTGGGGCAATCCCGATGCGCCGATGCTTTTCCTGCTGCACGGCTGGATGGACGTTTCGGCCTCGTTCCAGTTCGTCGTCGATGAGCTGGCCGGGGACTGGAACATCGTGGCGCCGGACTGGCGCGGCTTTGGCAGTTCGGAATGGCTCAATCGGCCGTATTTCTTCGCCGAACACCTCGGCGACCTGGAAGCCATCGTCGACCGCTACGCGCCGGAGGGCAAGCTCAAACTGGTCGGCCACAGCATGGGCGGCATCCTGTCCTGCCTCTACGCCGGCATTCGGCCCGAGCGCGTTGAAAGCGTCGTGTCGCTGGAAGGTTTCGGCATTGCGCCGACGACGCCGGCGATGGCGCCGGAGCGTTACCAGCAGTGGCTGGGCGCCCTCAAGACACCGCCGCGCATGCATGCCTACGCCGACCGCGCGGCCTTTGCCCGCCGGCTGTTGCACAGCGACTCTTTCCTGACCGCCGAGCGCGCCGAGTTTCTGGCCAAGCATCTGGCCCGCGTCGGCGATGGTGAAAACCGGGCCGGCCTGCGTCATCACGGCATCATCTGGAACGGCGACCCATGGCACAAGGCGCCGGCGCCGTATTTGTTCCGCCTCGAGGAATCGATGGCGATCTGGAAGCAGATCACCTGCCCGGTGCTCTGGGTAGCCGGGCGGCAATCGTGGGTCATCCGCGATTTCGGGCAGCGGCCGGGCGACTGGGAAGCGCGTCAGGCGTGCTTTGCCAACGTGCGCGAAGCGTGGATCGAAGCGGCCGACCACATGTTGCACCACGATCAGCCGGCCGAGGTGGCGCGCATTGTCGAGGCGTTTATTGGCTGATTTGGGTGACTCCCACGGTCAACCGGAAATTTGAGCCAAAATTGAAAAAGCCGGGAAACCCCGGCTTTGCTGAGCGTCTCTTTTTTATTCGTGGTAGGCCGTCTTCGAGGCCAGTTTGGCGGCCATGAAGCAGGCCAGACCGAGAATAACCACCGTGAAAGTGATGCCGACGTAAGAGAGTTCGTCCATTTTTTTAGCCTCGAAGCTTGGGGTTGGGATGCAAAACAGGCTGTAAGACAAGGCTTGCGGCAAAAGTTCCCGACTGACAAAATTTTTTGTGCAACGCAACAAGGCCCGGCGAACGACAGCGGGCCTTGTTGCGTTGGGGTGAAAAAATTGAGCGCGCGAGCGAACCACCCGGCGCCACCGGCAGGGTCAATATGGATTACTCATGATTTCAATTTCGCCCCTGATTTCCGGTTGACCGCGCCCCGCAGGAAGCACGCCTGGGGTGTGGAAGTTTGAAAAACGAGCAGGCTCACTCGCCGCGCGCCCGCCGGACGGTGATCGACTCGCCCGCCACGCCCCAGTTGTCGGTATCGACTTCATCGATGACGACCACCGTCGTTTTCGGGTTCTTGCCCAGCACATCGACGAGCAGTTGCGTCGCCCCGGCGATCAGGCGCGCCTTCTGCTCCGGCGTCGCCCCTTCGCGGGTGATCCTGATATTGACGTAGGGCATCAGCGATTCACATCCACGACGACACGCCCGCGCACCTTGCCGTCCATGAGTTGCGCCGCCGTCGGGATGGCGTCGGCCAACGAGACTTCGTGCGTGATCAGGCCGAGCTTGGCGACATCGAGATCAGTCCCCAGACGTTGCCAGGCGATCAGCCGATCCGGCCGCGGGCACATCACGCTGTCGATGCCGACCAGCGTCACGCCGCGCAGGATGAAGGGCGCTACCGACGACGGGAAATCCATGCCGCCGGCCAGCCCGCAGGCCGTCACGACGCCGCGATATTTGGTCGTCGCGCAGATGTTGGCCAGCGTGTGCGAGCCAACGACATCGACCGCCCCCGCCCAGCGTTCCTTGCCCAGCGGCTTGCCGGGGGCCGAGAAAAGGCTGCGATCGAGCACTTCGGCCGCGCCGAGTTGTTTGAGGTAATCGGTTTCTTCCGGCCGACCGCTCACGGCAACAACGGTGTAGCCGAGCTTGTTCAGCACGGCAATGGCCACGCTGCCGACGCCACCCGCCGCGCCGGTGACAACGATTTCGCCATCCGTCGGCTTGACGCCCTGCCGCTCCAGCGCCAGCACGCAGAGCATGGCGGTGTAACCGGCAGTGCCAATGGAAACAGCCTGCTTCTCGGAAAAGGCCGCCGGCAGCGGCACCAGCCAGTCGCCCTTGAGCCGCGCCTTCTGGGCCAGCCCGCCCCAGTGCGTTTCGCCGACGCCCCAGCCGTTGAGCACGACGCGGTCGCCGGCCTTGACGTCGGCGTGGCTGCTCGCCTCGACCGTGCCGGCGATGTCGATGCCCGGCACCATGGGGAACTTGCGCACCACCGGCCCTTTGCCGGTAATCGCCAGGCCGTCCTTGTAATTGAGCGACGAGTAATCGACGCGCACCGTCACGTCGCCTTCCGGCAACCGGCTTTCATCAATGTCCTGCACCGACGCGCGGTAACCGGCGTCGTCCTTCTCGATCAGAATTCCCTTGAACATTGTCATCTCCGTTTAGTTTTGCAGGCAAAGCGCCGGTGCGGCGTCCCGCTTTTCGACCAGTTTCAGTATAGCCAAGAGCACGACGCCGACGACCATGACCCCGCCGGCCAGATAGAGGCCAATCGAGTAATTGCCGAGCCGCGTCGCCAGCCAGCCGACGACGGCCGGCCCGATGATCTGCGCCACGCCGTAGGAGAGCGTCATCCGGCCCATCATCTTGGCCGGCCGCGTCGGGTAGTAACGCCCGGCCATGGTCAGAACCAGACTGACCATGCCGATGAAGGTTCCGCCAAAAAGCAGCGCGCCGAACAGCGTGGCGTACAGGCCGCCGACGGCAACGGGCAGGATGATGCCGACGATCTGCAGCACGGCAGCGAGGATCAGCGCGTTGATGTCACCGGTGGTGCGGGCGATCAAATCCCAGTTGAAAGCCGCCGGCGTCGCCGCCAGCCCGATGGCCAGGAAAGCCAGCCCGCCCTGCCCGGCCAACCCCGGCAAGCCATTGACGATGGCGACGATGAAAGTGGCGCTGATCACGTAGCCGAAACCGGCGCAGAAGTAGGCCGCCATGAAGATGCGCAGGAACAGCGGGCTCGGCGGGTTGTCGTGCATCGGCGCACCGGTCTTCGTCACCGGGCTGGTATCGGGCGCCGGCAACCAGGCCATGGCCGGCACGATGAGCAGGCAGGCCAGGGCTGAAAAAGCGAACCATTGCTCGCGCCAGTCCAGCCAGCCGCTCATGAGCCACACCGCGATGGCGCAACCGGAAATACCCAGGCCGATGCCGCCGAAATGGATGCCCAGTTCCGGCCGGTGATTGTGGCGAATCAGCCAGTTGAGGATCAGCCCGGTGCCGAGCAACATGCCGGCCGCGCTGGACAGCCCGGCGATGAAGCGCGAGACCATCCAGAGCAGCGGATCGGTGGTCAGGCCCATCATCACCGTGCTCAGGATGGCGACGACCAGCCCGATACGGTACAGCTTGTCCTTGAGCACGAGGTCGCTGATCAGCGAGGCGACCAGCGCGCCGGTCAAATAGCCGGCGTAGTTGAGCGCTGCCAGCCAGCCGGCTTCGGCCAGACCCAGCCCGGCCTGCTGCTGCATGAGCGGCAGCAGCGGCGTGTAGGCGAAGCGGGCGACACCGAAAGTCAGCAGCAAGCTGAAAATCCCGGCGCTCAGCACCTTGAGGCGTTCTCTCTGTGAATTCATGGGATGTTCCCCTGATGATTGATAAGCGAACAATAAACAGGGTAAAGTATCAATTCAAATGATTTGTTTAGAACACACCGTTCGTTTTTTGAGATAAGCCATGGAACTCGTCGCCCTCCGCACCTTTCAGGCCGTCGTCGAAGAAGGCGGCATCCTCGCCGCCTCGCGCAAGCTCAACACCGTCCAGTCCAACGTCACCGGGCGCATCCGCCGGCTGGAAGAAGAACTCGGCGCCGAACTGTTCATCCGCAAGGGTCGCGGCCTCGAACTCGCGCCGTCGGGCAAGGTGTTGCTCGACTACGCACGAAAAATGCTGATGCTCGAACGCCAGACGGCCAGCGCCATCCGCCAGGTTGGCGAAAGCGCCGGCGAACTGCGCATCGGCGCCATGGAAACCTTCGCCGCCCTGCACCTGCCAAGCGCGCTGAAAGCCGTGCGGGCCGGACATCCGGGCCTCGAACTGCGCGTCACCACCGACACGACCAGCACGCTGACCGGCAAAGTCCTCGACCACAAGCTCGACTGCGCCTTCGTCGCCGGCCCGGTCATCCACCCCGATCTGCGCTTCGACCAACTGGTCGTCGAGGAACTGGTCCAGGTGCACGCCGCCGGTACCGATCCTGTCCTGCTGCCGCTCATCCTCTTCCGCGAAGGCTGCGCCTACCGCACCCGTGCCGTCGCCTGGCAGCGCGCCCAGGGCCATGCGGTTTCTGACGCCATGGAATTCGGCACGCTCGAAGGCATCCTCGGCTGCATCGCCGTCGGCCTCGGCTGGACCTTGATGCCGCGCCGCGTCGTCGAACAATCGAGCCATGCGGCCGATCTGGTCATCGAAACGGTGCCCGACGAATTCAGTCTGGTCCCGACCGGCATGATCTACCTGCGCGAAGCGCGGGCGATGGCGGCGCTGAAGACCTTGAGCGACGGCATCACCGCCTCGGCCAATCGCGTCAGGATTTAAGCAGTTCTTCGCGCGAACCCAGCCAGCGTTTGAGGTGGCGTTCGGCCAAATCGAGGTGTTCGGTCAGCATTTCCTCGGCCACGTCGCGGGCCATTTCGACCAGATCGGCATCCATTTCCAGATCGGCGTAGCGCAACAGCGGCACGCCGCTCTGCCGGGCGCCGACGAATTCGCCGGGGCCGCGAATCTGCAGATCCTGACGGGCGATTTCGAAGCCATCGGTGTTCTCGAAAATGATCTTGAGGCGCTGGCGGGCGACCTCGCCGAGTGGCCCGGCGTAGATCAGCACGCAACTGGATTCGTATTTTCCCCGGCCGACCCGGCCGCGCAACTGGTGCAGTTGCGACAGGCCGAAACGTTCGGCGTGCTCGATGACCATGAGGCTGGCGTTGGGCACATCGACGCCGACTTCGATGACCGTCGTCGCCACCAGCACATCGATGTCGCCGGCCGCGAAGGCAGCCATCACGGCCTGTTTTTCGTCGGCTTTCAGGCGGCCATGCACCAATCCCACGGTCAACCCGGAAAATTGGCCAAAAAGGAAATCGTAGGTTTCCTGCGCCGTCTGCAACTGCAGCGCTTCCGATTCCTCGATGAGCGGGCACACCCAGTAAACCTGCCGGCCTTCCTCGACATGCTTCTGCACGAAGCCGACCACGTCATCGCGCCGGTTGTCGGCGACCAGTCGCGTCTTGATCGGCGTCCGTCCGGGCGGCAACTCGTCGAGCACGGTGACGTCGAGATCGGCGTAATAGCTCATGGCCAGCGTGCGCGGAATCGGCGTCGCCGACATCATGAGCTGGTGCGGGTTGTCGCCCTTCTTGCGCAGGGCGAGGCGCTGGGCGACGCCGAATCGATGCTGCTCGTCGACAATCGCCAGCCCGAGTTTGGCGAAATCGACGCCATCCTGAATCAGCGCGTGCGTGCCGACGACCAGTTGCGCCTCGGCCGCCGTCGCCGCCAGTTGCTCGCGTTTGGCCTTGGTTTTCAGGCTGCCGGACAGCCATGCCACCTTGACGCCGAGCGGTTCCAGCCAGTCCTTCAGTTTCAGATAATGCTGCTCGGCGAGAATTTCCGTCGGCGCCATGAAGGCCGCCTGCCAGCCAGCCGAAATGGCCTGGCACGCGGCCAGCGCCGCGACAATGGTCTTGCCGGCGCCGACATCGCCCTGCAGCAGGCGCTGCATCGGATAAGGCTGGGCCAGATCGCCGCCGATCTCGGCCATCGCCCGCACCTGCGCGCCAGTCAGGCCGAAAGGCAGGCTGTCGAGCAGGCGCGCCCCGAGATCGTCGCGCGCCACGAGCACCGGCGCGCCCTGCTCGCGGCGGGCGAGGTAAGCGCGGCGCAGCGACAGTTGCTGGGCCAGCACCTCGTCGAATTTGACGCGCCGCCAGGCCGGGTGGTTGCGGGCGTGCAGCGTGTCGAGATCGGTGCCGGGTGGCGGCGTGTGCAAAAACCGCAGGCAGCGCGCCAGCCCAGGCAATTTCAGGCGCTGGCGTAGTTCTTCGGGCAGCGTTTCGGACAGATCGCCGACCACCAGCGCCTTGCCGATCAGTTTTTGCAGGGCCGAATTGGCCAATCCGGCGGTCGTCGGGTAGATCGGCGTCAATTCCGAAGGCAGAGGCTCGTCGTCGCCAACCTTGCGAAAACGCGGATGCACCATCTCGGCGCCAAAGAATCCGCCGCGCACCTCGCCGAACGCCCGGATGCGCGAACCTTCGCTCAGTGCCGCCTGCTGATTCGGATAAAAGCTGAAAAAACGCAGCGTGATCTCGCCGCTCTCGTCGGCCGCCCGGACAATCATCTGGCGGCGCGGCCGGAACTGGATTTCGTTGCTGTGGACGACGACTTCAACCTGCACCGGCTCGCCGCCAAAGGCGCGATGGACCGGCGTGATCCGCGTTTCGTCCTCGTAGCGCAGCGGCAGATGGACCAGCAAATCGGCCTCGCTATGGAGGCCGATCCTGGCGAGCTTCTTCTGCAGCGCCTCGGAGGCGCGAATGGGCGGAGAGGCCGGGGCAGGCGCCCCCGCTGTCGTCATCGGGCTGCGGATTTAGCCGAGGCACATCACCGCATCGGCCTCAACCAGCGCGCCGCGCGGCAATTCCTTGACGCCAACGGCAGCACGGGCCGGGAACGGCTCGCTGAAATACCTGGCCATCGTTTCATTGACCTTGGCGAAGTTGGCCAGATCGGTCAGGAAGACGTTGAGCTTGACTACGTCGGCCAGCGAACCGCCGGCTGCTTCGGCGACCGCCTTCAGATTGTCGAAAACGCGAACGATTTGTGCGTCGATCCCGTCTACCATCTGCATGGAAGCCGGATCGAGCCCGATCTGCCCGGACATGTAAACGGTGTCGCCGACGCGCACGGCTTGCGAATAGGTGCCGATGGCGGCCGGGGCGTTCGGGGTGGCGATGATGGTCTTGACCATGAGTAAGCTTCCTGTATCCGGATTGCAAAACCCTATTTTAGCCTTGGTAGCCCATGAACCCACGCATCGAATCCCTGGAAAAAATGCTCGACGGCCCGCGCGACGGCGCCCTGCTCCGCTTCTCGCTGGGCAACGAATACCTCAAGGCCGGCGATCCGGCCAAGGCGGCAATTTGCTTCCATAACGCCGTCGACCGTGACAGCACCTATTCAGCCGCCTGGAAAGCCCTCGGCAAGGCCCTGGCCGAAGCCGGCGACCATCCCGCGGCACTCACCGCCTACGAACGCGGCATCGTCGTCGCCGAAACCAAGGGCGACATTCAGGCAGCGAAGGAAATGACCGTGTTCGCCAAGCGGATTCGCCGGGCGCTGGAGGAACAGGCGAACTGAAGGTCTAACGAATTGTTACAAACTTGCCCGGCCTCCACGTAGTCCATACGGGGAGTCGCCGCGTTATTTGCTTACATAACCACCGGACACATTCCCCAATGAACCTCAAGCAAACGCTTCTTCGCCTTGGCCTCGCCAGCGCCCTGATCGGCAGCCTGGGTGCCTGCGCAGTGGCGCCCTACCCGGCGGGTTATCACCGGGCACCGCCAGCGTATGGTGGAAGCTATCCGGGCTATGGTCAACCGAGCGGGACTATTTACTACAACTCCGGGTATCGGCATTACGACGACCATGGCGGCAGGTACTACGATGATCGTGGCAGCCGGCATTACGACCATCGCCGTTATGAGGAGCCGCGTCGCCAGTCAGCACCCTTGCCGCCGCCCCTGCAACTGCATCGCGATGTCCGGCGCAGTCTCGGCTTGCCGCGCCTGCCGGGCATGCCCTGAGCAGGCTAGTTTTTACCTTTGGGCGGGACGAGGATGGTCTCGACGCCCAGTTCCTTGAGCTTGGCCTGCGCCGCCTCGGCCTCGTGCTTGGTCTTGAAGGGCCCGACCTGAACGCGGGTTTCCAGCGTGGACGGAACGCCGCTCAGGGTTAGCCGGGCATGCAACTCTTCGGCGCGCTGGACGCTCGAAAAAACACCGGCCTGCAGCACGAAACCTGAAAACAGGCGAGACACGACCGGTGGCGTGACAGCCGGCGCGGGTCGCGCTTCGACGATCCGCGCCGTTGGCTTGGAGGGTAATGGCTCAGCCGGAATAGCTGCCCGTGGCGGCGGCAGGATGTTGGATGGCGCCGTGGTCGCCTCGGGCAGCGGGGCGGGCACTGGTGCGACTGCCGGCGCAGGCGTCACCGGTTTTTTGGTGGGCTCCACGGTCAACGGTAATTTAGGCCGATTTTCAACAAGCGCTTCCGGCTTCGGCTCAAGCGCCGGAGTGTGCGTCTCAACCTTCGGCGGCGGAGGCGGCTCGGCCGGCGCCTCCACCTTTTCCGGCTCCGGCGGCGCCGGCAGGTTTTCTGTCGGGGTCAGCGGCTGCGAAACCTCTTTTTTGGGCGCGACAGGAACCGGTTTGGTGAATACCTGCTCTTCCGATTCGTCCGGAGCAGTAGCCAGATAATCGAAGAAAGCCAGGACGCCGAGCAGCGCTGCAACCAGCACCCCGGCCACGGCCAGGCGCGCCAGCAGTTTGCTGCGAATCTCGCCGGCCCCCGCTTCGCTTTCGGAAACTTCCGGTTCTTCAGCCATTGCCACCCTCAACGTTCCTGACTTTTGGCCAGCGCCACGACCAGTTCGGCCTCGGCACGGGCGATGCCGCAACGTTCGGCGATCGCCGCCGGATCGTAACCCGAAACAGCCATCTGCATCGCATCACCATAAATGGGGGAAACGGTCTGGCCGGCCCGCAGGTGGGCCAACTCATGCTGCATGTCCTCGCGCAGGGCGGCCAGTTCGCCACGAATAGCATCGACTTCGTCGCGCATCTGGGCGACTTCCTGCTCAAGACCGCTGCGCAAGGCATCCCCGGCCAAACCTTCGGAGGCCTGCGCCCAGTTTTCATCAGCCTCGGCCGACTCCGCAGACGGTGCCCCAGCCGACTCGGCGACTGGCACAACAGGAACGGATTTCTCCGAAACCGCTGGGCGATTGCGCAACAAGATCATGCGCAACAACACGAAGAGCATGTAGGCGGCGACCAGCGCGATCAAGCCGATCACGCCTTCGCGCAGCCCCAGCGTCATACCGCCCAGTTCAAGCGCCGGCAATTTGGCCTCGGCCGCGGCAGCTTAGAAACCCACCGAATATTGCACGCCGACGATATGGGCGCTGGCATCGTATTTGCCCTGCAAGGCGCCCTGGGAAATGGTCGGATCAATGACATAAAGATACGAGTAACCGAGATCGAATTTGCCAACAGCCCCCGCATTCCACTGGCCGCCGAGCGACAACCACAGGCGGTTGTTGTCCGGCACGCGGGCCGAGCGGTATTCGTCACGAACCGGTGTGCGGTCGAAGGCAATACCGAATTTCAGCTTGGCCTTGTCGGTCGCCTTGTAACCGGCGCCCCAGGCGAATCGCCAGGAGTTTTCGTAATTGAAGGTTTCGGAAACGGGTACAGCCAGACCGGTGACGTTCAGCGACTTAATTGTGCCCCATCGAGTGTAGGAAAGATCGCCCATGGCCTCCCAGCGATCCGAGACTTGCTGCCAGACCGACAGGATAAAGGTATCGGGCAATTTGACGTCAGCCTCGATTGCTCCGTTCAGTGCACCAGATGCGTTGCCTGAAAGCGTGTATTTGATCGCTGAACGATAGGAAACACCTACCCGCATGGCCGGGGACAACGTGAACAAGGCGCCGACGTTCCAACCCCAGGCCGAGTCATCCCCTTTCAGTCGCAAAGCCGAACGGGTCAGTTCTGAATCTATTTTCTGATAATTCAAGCCAAAGCCCAGCGACACCTTGTCGCTGACGCGATAGGCGATCGACGGATTGATATTGATCGTCCTGATTTCCGACTTGATGGCTGTTGCAGAGCCGGCGCCCGGAGCCGAAGAAGGCCCCCATACCGCATCATATTCCGTCGCCAGCCCGAACGGCGCCGAAAAACCCAGGCCGAGGAACAGGTCTTTCGTCAATTGCCCCGACAGGTATGCATTCGGTACGGCAGCCCAGCCACCGGCGTTACCGCCCGACTTGACGCCGGCCTGGTCGCGGTATTGGTAGCTCGGCCCGACACCGGTCATCCCGACCGAAAGCTGGATGCCGCTACCCAGTTGCGTCATCCCTGCCGGATTGAAGAAAATCGTGCTGGCATTGTCAGCCACCGCCGCCGAGCCGGCGTAGGCGTTGCCGAGGCCGCTGGCATTTTGCTCCATGAGCTGAAACGCAGCAGCAGGTGCAGCACCGGAAAATACGACCAGCAACAAGGCTGGAATGGTACGCAGGGTCATTTTGTTCACTGGATTGCTCCCTAACAAGCGGGGTAATTTGATAACTGCCGGATTTTAATCCATTTTCGGCATATTTTCGGCTGGAACCTGGCGCTTCATTCCGTCGCCATCAATGGCCACGTAAGTCAGTTCGGCTTCGGTTACCTTGACGATGATCGGCGCGGCGTAATTGCGCTCGGCAAAAACCTCGACCCTGACTGTGATCGACGTGGTGCCGACGCGCACGATTTCAGCGTAAAGGCTGACGATATCGCCGACTGAGACCGGCTGTTTGAACAGGAAGGAGTTGACCGATACCGTCGCCACCCGACCGCGCGCCCGACGCATGGCGGGAATGGCGCCGGCGACGTCGACCTGGGCCATGACCCAGCCGCCGAAAACGTCACCGTTCTGGTTGAGATCTGCCGGCATGGGTACGACACGCAATGTGGCGTGCTTGCTGGGGAGGGTGATACGGTCGTCGGCCATTACTTGTCCAAAACGCTAAATATTTCGGGATTCTCCCGGAAAGCGGGCAGTTTTCATATACTCACACAATTCATCGCCACATCAAATCCCGTCAGGCTCCTGCATGCGCCGCGCCACCGCTCTTCCCAAACCGCCCGCCGGACAAGCGCTGCCGGAAACCCACGTGTGGCTGACCTTGCGCACGCTCTTCCCCTACCTGTGGCAATACCGTCTGCGCGTCATTGCCGCGATGGCTTGCCTGATCGGGGCCAAGGTGGCGAACGTTGGCGTGCCGCTGGTTTTCAAGGAAATGATCGACGGCCTGACCCCCGGCCAGCAGGTGCTTGCCCTGCCCGTCCTGCTGCTCATCCTGTATGGCGCGCTGCGCTTTTCGACCTCGTTGTTCCAGGAACTGCGCGAAATCCTCTTTGCCCGGGTTACGCAGCGTGCCGTCCGTCAGGTTTCGCTCGAGGTCTTCCGCCACCTGCATGCCCTGTCGCTGCGCTTTCATCTGGAACGACAGACCGGCGGCGTGTCGCGCGACATCGAACGCGGCAGCCGCTCGATCTCCAGCCTCATTTCCTACACGCTCTATTCGATCCTGCCGACGCTGGTCGAAATCGGGCTGGTCCTCGCCATCCTGTTCGTCAAGTACGACATAGGTTACGTCGTCATCACGCTGATCTCGCTGCTCGCCTATATCGTTTTCACCATCAAGGTCAGCAACTGGCGCATCGACATCCGCCGCGCCGTCAATGAAAACGACTCGGCCGCCAACACGCGGGCGGTCGATAGCCTGCTCAACTACGAGACGGTCAAGTATTTCAACAACGAAGCCTGGGAAGCCCGCCGCTACGACGAGCAGTTGGTCAAATGGGAAGAGGCGGCAACGCGCAGCCAGACGACGCTGGCTTTCCTCAACCTCGGCCAGCAGGCGATCATCGCGCTGGGCGTCACGGCCATGATGTGGCGGGCTGCAGATGGCGTGGTGGATGGCCGGATGACCATCGGCGACCTCGTGCTGGTCAATGCCTTCCTGATCCAGCTCTACATGCCGCTCAATTTCCTCGGCATCGTTTACCGCGAAATTCGCCAGGCGCTGACCGACATTGAGCGCATGTTCAAACTACTCAACGAAAACCGCGAAATCGCCGATGCGCCGGATGCCCGCGACCTGCCGAGCGGCTCGCTGCAAGTCAATTTCGACGCCGTTGAATTTGCCTACGAGCCGAACCGGCAAATCCTGAAAAACCTGAGTTTCGCCATCCCGCCCGGCAAGACGGTCGCCGTCGTCGGCCATTCCGGAGCCGGCAAGTCGACGCTGTCACGGCTGCTCTACCGTTTCTACGACGTCACGGGCGGCGCCGTTCAGATCAATGGCCATGACTTGCGCAGCCTGAAGCAGACCAGCCTGCGCGCCGCCATCGGCATCGTGCCGCAGGACACCGTGCTGTTCAACGACACCATTTTCTACAACATCAATTACGGCCGACCGGAAGCGAGCCGCGAAGAAGTCTTCGCCGCGGCGCAGGCAGCCCAATTGCACGACTTCATCGAATCGCTGCCGACCAAATACGAAACCCGCGTCGGCGAGCGCGGCCTCAAGCTGTCGGGCGGGGAGAAGCAGCGCGTCGCCATTGCCCGGGCCCTGCTCAAAAACCCGCCCATCCTGATTTTCGACGAAGCCACCTCGGCCCTCGATTCGGCGACCGAACGCGCCATCCAGACCCAGCTCGAACAGGTGGCCATCGGCCATACGACGCTGGTCATCGCCCACCGCCTGTCGACGGTCATGAATGCCGACGAAATCCTGGTCATGAGCGAAGGCCGCATCGTCGAACGGGGTAGCCACGGCGCGCTGCTGGCCGCCGACGGCAATTACGCCCGGATGTGGACACTGCAACAACAGGAAAAGCAGGAAATGGAGCCGGATACGCAGAGAGAGCCAGGCGCGGCGCAACCTTGAGGTTCATCGGCGGCAACTGGTTGTTGCCGCTCGCCGCCTGGCACTGGCAGTCCCGTATTCAGATGCAGGCCGAAAAGCTGCCTGGCAATCAGGAAAGCGCAGCGATTACGGCCGAGATCCGCGACCGGCTTAATGCGCACGGCCAGATCTTGCGTTCCCTGCAGGCTTTCGCCGCAGCCGCGCCAAGCGAGGATCTGGCGACCTGACGCCGTTATGCCAAGGCCATGGAAATCAAGGGCGGCCTGGCCGGCATGTTTGCCTTCGCCTACGCCCCCGCAGTGCACCGCGACGACATCGAATCATTTCAAAAATCGAATAAATTTCCGGTTGACCGTAAGAGTTTCCGGATTTTCCCCAAAACCGACGCCCGCCTCGCCGCTCCCTTCTTCTTCATCGCGCCGGAGTCAGCAGCCCTGAACGCGGCGATCGGATTCGACCTGCTATCCGAAACGGCTCGTCGCGACGCCACCAACCGCGCCATCCTTAGTCTGAAGTTCTTTTGATTTTGTAGTCACCCAGTATCGCGGAAGCGCCCGCCCCTGCTGCTAAATAGGGGCAATCGGCGCTTTCTTTTGGCCTCTAAGTGTAGTCACTAAAATAACTTGTATTTGCGCAGATAGCGACTATA
>JAUYEI010000007.1 GCA_030691385.1 Azonexus sp. | reverse complement strand
TGACTACACCCAACCCCAAACAACAACGCGCGCTCCAGCTTCTGCGGCAAATCACGGTGTAGTCAGAACGCGGACTTCAACATCCACGCAAATCGCTTGTGTGGCAAGGGAAATTCGATCTTCACGCGGGAGAACTTCAGTCTAGCGAATGCTGATCGCCGTCACCGGGCAGGGCGCGACGCAGGCGCCGCAGCCGGTGCATTTTTCGGGGTCGATCTCGGGCAGCGGGCTGCCGCCCAGGCGCGGTGCGAAACGGATGGCGCGGGCATCGCAGAAGTCGCCGCAGACGCGGCATTCGACGCCCTGGCGGGGCAGGCAGTCTTCGCCGATGGCCGCTTTGTAAGGCCAGGCGGCCTGTTCCGGCTCACGGCGCAACAGGGCCTTGGGCTGGCAAGCGCTCACGCAGTCGCCGCAAAAGGTGCATTCGCCAATGCTGAAATCGACGGTTGGATAGCCACCGTCGCCAGCCACCAGAATTTTTGTCGGACAGGCTTTCAGACAATCGTTGCAGCGCGTGCAGCGGTCGATGAATTCGCCTTCCGGGTGCGCCCAGGGCGGGCGCATTTCGGCCCGGTGGCGCGGTCGACCGCGGAAGAAGCCGCGCCGGGACAGGTTGACCATGGTTTTCCGGCTACTTGCCGGCCTTCATTTTGTCGATGCCGCTGCGCAGCATCCGGTCGATGTCGGAACCGGGTTCGACCTGTTCCAGCAAAGGTTCCCAGTAGGCGATGCCTTTCTTGTTGTCACCGGCTTCCATGGCAGCGGCACCGGCCAGGAAGAGGCTGTGACCATGCTTGGGATCGACCTTGAGGGCGCGCTCGACGAGCTTGAGGGCCTTGTCGGTGACGCCCTTGCCGTTGGCCATGGCGATGGTTTCGGCATAGCTGGCAAGCTGGTCGGGATCGTCGTTGATGGCTGATTCGGCCTTGGCGAAGGCTTGGACGGCCTCGTCGTAGCGCCCCAGCGACTTGTAGGAGCGGGCGAGCATGAGCCAGCCCTGCATGTTGTCGGGATTGGCCTGCATCTTGGCGGCCAGGCTGGCGACCATTTCGTCGATCTTTTCCGGCGTCATTTGCTGCGGGGCGGCGGTTTGCGTCGGATCGAGCGCTTTCGGGTTGCCCAGGATGCCATAGCCGAGCAGGCCGAGGATGGGCAGCAGGACCAGGATGGCGATGGCCGTCTTGCGGCTCGGGCCATGCGTGGCCGGGGCGGCGCCGTCAGCGGCCTCCGGCTCGACCTCTTCGAGCAGGCGACGTTGCAACTCGCCTCTGGCTTGCTCGAAATCAGCTTCGGCCAGCGAGCCTTCGGCTTTTTCACGAGACAGTTCGGCCAGCTGGTCGCGGAAGATGGCGAGGTTGGCTTCCTTGCGGTTGGCCTTGCTCGTGGAGCGCAGGCCGAGCCAGAGCGGCGGCAGGATGAAGGCGGAAACGACCACGATAAGCAGGACGGCAAAGATGGAAAACTGGGTCATTTCGGGTCGATTTCCTTGAGCAGCGCGTCGGCGCGGCTGGTCTGGTCAGCCGACAGCGGCTGGTCTTCGGCATTGATGCGGGTGGTGCGCCGCCGCAGATAGCGCTGCAGGACGAAGAGGCCGAGCAGCATGAGGGCGACCGGGCCGCCCCAGAGGAGTAGCGTGATGCCCTTGACCGGCGGCCGGTAGAGGACGAAATCGCCGTAGCGGACGACCATGAAATCGACGATTTCCTTGTCGCTCTTGCCATCCTTGATCATGGTGCGGACTTCGCGGCGCAGGTCCTGGGCCAGTTCGGCGTTGGAGTCGGCGATGGTCTGGTTCTGGCAGACCAGGCAGCGCAGTTCTTCGGAAAGCTTCTGCAGGCGCTTTTCGGCCACCGGGTCGGCGACCATGGCGGCTTCACTGGCGGCCGAGGCGAATGCCACGGTCGACCCGAAAAAAGAGCCAAAAATGAAAAGGGCAATCAGGAGGCGGCGCTTCATTTGTTCAACTCGGCGAGCAGCGGCATGATCTTCTTGCTCAGCACGTCCGGCGATATCGGGCCGGTATGCTTCATGCGGATGAGGCCGGCCTTGTCGATGACGTAGGTTTCCGGCACGCCATAGACGCCGTAGTCGATGCCGACGCGGCCGTCGATGTCCATGACGGTCAGCGTGTACGGGTCGCCGTGCTGGGCGAGCCACTGGTTGGCGCGCTGGAAAGCCAGCTTCCTTTCCTCATCGGCCGGCATCTTGCTCATGTCGAAATTGCCGTCGCCGCGCACTTCCTTGTAGTTGAGGCCGACCAGCGGCACCTTGACCTTCTTCGAGAACTCGACGAGCACCGGGTGCTCGGCGCGGC
Organism: Azonexus sp.; assembly: GCA_030691385.1. Classification (GTDB taxonomy): domain Bacteria; phylum Pseudomonadota; class Gammaproteobacteria; order Burkholderiales; family Rhodocyclaceae; genus Azonexus. Next base: position 65,634 of record JAUYEI010000007.1, on the reverse strand, counting down.
AGGAGACGCACCACGAAGACCAGACGTTGAGCAGCCAGGCCTTGCCCTGCATGTCCTTGGGGCTCATCGTTTTTTCCGGGGTGGCCAGGACATTCAGGTTGAAGGCCGGGGCCGGCTTGCCGACCAGCGGCGACGGGACGTCGCGCGGGTTGAGGCCGAGGCCGACGGCGAGCAGGGCGACCAGTGCGGCGAAAGCGCCGAGTATCCAGTAGTAACGGTTCATGCGTGTTGGCTTCCAGCCGGGGTGGTAACGGTCGCGGCGTTGCGGGATTTGGCGCGATAGCGCCGGTCGAGCATGGCGAGCAGGCCGCCCAGTGCCATCAGCACGCAGCCGCCCCAGATCCAGTCGACGAAGGGTTTGTAATAGACACGGACGGCCCATTCGCCCTCCGGCTTCTCGCGGTCGATCGGCTCGCCGAGCGAGACATAGACATCGCGCAGGATGCCGGCGTCGATGGCGGCTTCGGTCATCGGCATGGTCGACGACGCGTAGTTGCGTTTTTCCGGTTTCATTTTCAGGCGAAATTTCCCGTCGACCGTGAGATCGAAGTCGCCCTGCGCCGCGACGTAGTTCGGCCCCTGCACTTCCCTGACGCCATTGAAGGTGAAGCTGTAGCCGGCGACAGTGACCGACTCGCCGGGCGCCATCTTGACGTCCTTTTCATCCTGGAAACTGCTGACCATGGTGACGCCGACGACAAAAACGGCGATGCCGAAGTGGGCGACGCACATGCCGACGAAGCTGCGCGGCTGCTTGAATGCGGCGCTCAGGAAAGACTGGTCGGCCCGCGTGTGCTGGACACGCTGGACGAAAGCGGTCAGGGTCGTGAAGGTGACCCAGGCGGCGAGCAGGATGCCGAATGCGGTCAGCGCGGTCCATTGGCCGTAGAGCAGCGGCAGGGCGATGGCGACGATGGCGGCAGCGAGCAGCGCCCAGCGTACGGTTCGGGCGATTTCCGGGATCGATGCGTTCTTCCAGCGGGTGAAGGGAGCGACGCCCATGAGGAACAGTACCGGTGCCATGACCGGCACGAAGACGGCGTTGAAATACGGCGGTCCGACCGAAATCTTGCCGAGGCCCAAGGCGTCGATGAGTAGCGGGTAGAGCGTGCCGAGCAACACGGTGGCGCAGGCGACGACGAGCAGCACGTTGTTGGTGAGCAGCAGCGATTCGCGCGACACCAGGGCAAAACGGCCCCCCAGCCCGACCTTCGGAGCGCGCCAGGCGAACAGCGCGAGCGAGGTGCCGATGACAGCGACCAGGAAGATCAGGATGAAGATGCCGCGTCGCGGATCGGTGGCGAAGGCATGGACCGAGGTCAGCACCCCGGAACGGACAAGGAAGGTGCCGAGCAGCGACAGCGAGAAGGCCGAAATGGCCAGCAGCACCGTCCAGTTCTTGAAGCTGCCGCGCTTTTCGGTTGCCGCCAGCGAGTGGATCAGCGCCGTGCCGACCAGCCAGGGCATGAACGAGGCGTTTTCGACCGGATCCCAGAACCACCAGCCCCCCCAGCCCAGTTCGTAATAGGCCCACCACGAACCCATGGCAATACCCAGCGTCAGAAAAACCCAGGCCGCCATCGTCCATGGCCGCGACCAGCGCGCCCAGGTGGCGTCAAGCTGGCCGGAGAGTAGCGCCGCAATGGCGAAGGCAAAAGCGACCGAGAAACCGACATAGCCCATGTAGAGCAGCGGCGGATGGATGATCAGGCCGAAATCCTGCAGCAGCGGATTGAGGTCGCGCCCTTCGGCCGCCGCCGGCAGCAGGCGCTCGAAGGGGCTGGAAGTGATCAGGATGAAGAGCAGGAAGCCGAAGGCGACCAAGCCGAGGGTGCCGAGGACGCGGGCCACCATTGTTTCCGGCAACTGCTTCGACAGCATGGCAACGCCGAAGGCCCACCAGGTCAGCATCAGCATCCACAGCAGCAGAGAGCCTTCATGCCCGCCCCATACCGCAGCGACGCGGTACTGCAGCGGCAGCAGCGTGTTGGAGTGCTGGGCGACATAGACCACGGAGAAATCGTTGCTCACGAAGGCCTGCGTCAGGCAGGCGAAGGAGAAAGTGACGAGCAGCGCCATGGCCGAAGCGGCCGGACGGGCGACGGCAACCCAGGCCATACGGTTGTTGTGGGCGCCGAGCAGCGGCAGGGTGCCGAGAATGAGCGACACCAGTGCGGCGAGGATCAGGGCGAAATGGCCGAGTTCGGGAATCATGCTCAGTAGCTCGCTTTCGGCTTGTCGCCAGAGGAGGATGGGGAAACGTGCTTGCCGGCGGCGCGTGCCTGGGCGTCGTCGACGGCCTTGGCGGCTTCCGGCGGCATGTAGTTTTCGTCATGCTTGGCCAGCACTTCGGTGGCCATGAAGGTACCTTCGCCATTGAGCTTGCCCTGGGCAACGGCGCCTTTGCCCTCCTTGAAGAGATCAGGCAGGATGCCCTTGTAGTGCACCGGAATTTCCTTTTCGGTGTCGGTAATCGCGAAGCTGATCGTTACCCCGTCGGCCTGGCGGCTGATGCTGCCCTCCTTGACCAGCCCGCCGATACGGAAGAGCTTGTCCTTGGGTGCTTTGCCCGCAGCGACATCAGTCGGCGTGATGTAGAGCGCGATATTGCTGTTCAGGGCGTTCAAAACCAGCGCGGCGATGATGCCGATGATGGCCAGAGCGCCGCCGATCAGGGCGAGTTTCTTGTGACGGGATTTCATTCTGCGGTGTTCCTTGTTTCGGCGCGCAACTGGCGCTTGAGACGGGCGATGGTGCTCTTTCGATTGCGGACGACGACGATCGGTTCAACAATCATGATCAGCGCGGTGAGACCGAACGAGCCCCAGACGTAAAAGCCATAGCCGCCCATGGCGATGAAGTCGGCAAAACTGTTCCAGTGGATCATTTCCCCTCCCCTGCCTTGCCCAGCAATTCGGCCTTGACCCAGTCGGTATGGCGCTCGCGTTCGAGCATGATGGTCCGCACGCGCATCAGGGCGATGGCAATCGAATACATCCAGAAGCACATGGCCATGAGCAGCATGCCCCAGAGCATGGTTTCAGCCATCGAGGACTTGGTCAGGTTGACGCTGGAGCCCTGGTGCAGGGTGTTCCACCATTTGACCGAGAAATAGATGATCGGGATGTTGACGACGCCGACCAGCAGCAACAGGCCACCGGCCTTGTCGGCCCGCTTGGCATCGTCGATGGCGGCGGTCAGGGCCATGTAGCCGATGTAGAGAAAGAGCAGGATCAGTTCGGACGTCAGGCGGGCATCCCACACCCACCACGCACCCCACATCGGCTTGCCCCACAGGGCGCCGGTCCATAGCGAGAGGAAGGCCATGAGCGCGCCGGTCGGCGCCAGCGCCTGCGCCATCATGCCCGACAGCCGGGTGTTGAAAGCCAGGCCGATGGCAGCCCAGCCGGCCATGATCAGATAGATGAACATCGACATCCAGGATGCCGGGACGTGGATGAAGATGATCCGGTAGCCCTCGCCCTGCTGGAAGTCGGTCGGCGCGACGAGCATGCCGAGCCATAGCCCGGCGAGGCCGAAGACAACCGATAGGGCGACGAACCAGGGAATCAGCGTGCCGGCCAGTGGGTAGAAAGTGGCGGGCGAGGCGAAGCGGTAGAGATTGAAGCGATCTTTCATTCGAGGGCGATCTTCAAGGCAGCGGCCGACGCCCAGGGGGCGAAGCCAAGTGAGGCAAAAGTAAGTGCGGCGAGCAGTGACAGGTGGCCCTCTCCCCCGAGTCCGGCCACCGTCGCATCCACTGCGCCAGCGCCGAATATTAGCACCGGGATGTAGAGCGGCAGAACGAGCAGTGAAAGCAGTATGCCGCCACCGCGCAGGCCCAGGGTCAGCGCGGCGCCGATGGCACCTATGCCGGACAGCGCCGGGGTGCCGAGCAGGATGGCGAAGGTCAGCACGACCAGAGCGTCGGCCGAGAGGTCGAACTGGATACCGAGGACCGGGGCGATCAGCGCCAGGGGCAGGCCGGAGACCAGCCAGTGAGCAATCACTTTGCCGGTCACCACCAGCCCGAGCGGGTGCGGGGCCAGCGCCAGTTGTTCGAGCGTGCCGTCGCGATGGTCGTCGGCGAACAGCCGGGGCAAGGAGAGCATGGTGGCGAGCAGCGCGGCGACCCACAGCACGCCGGGCGCCAGCTTGCGCAGCAGGTCGGGCTCCGGCCCGATGCCGAGCGGGAAGAGGCTGACGACGATGACGAAGAAGAACAGTGCCGAGACGATGTCAGCCTGCCGGCGCATGGCCAGTTTGAGATCGCGGCCAATGACCGCAGAAATGATCTTGAACATCAGCGCCTCGCTCTCAACCGAGCCGCAATTCGCGCACGGTGCCGGCCGGGATATTCACTAGCTGGTGCGTCGTCATGACGGCCAGGCCGCCACGTTGCAGATGGCCGGAAATGATGCCGGCCAGCCAGTCGACCGCGGCAACGTCGAGGGCGACGAAAGGTTCATCGAGTATCCATAGCGGACGCTTCTCCTTGACCAGCCGTGCCAGCGCGACGCGGCGCTTCTGGCCTTGCGAGAGGTACTTGCAGGCGAGGTCTTCGCGGCCGGCCAGGCCGACCTGTTCCAGCGCATCGATGGCATCGTCTTCGGACAGCTCTTCATCGGCCAGGCGGGCAGCGGCGAGCAGGTTTTCGAGGGGCGTGAGCTCTTCCTTGATGGCGTTCAGATGGCCCAGGTAGCAGAGATCGGCACGGAATTCGTCGGACCTGATCGGTTGGCCCTTCCAGCGGATTTCGCCGGCTTCCGGTGGCAGAAGGCCGATCAGCATGCGCAGCAGACTGGTCTTGCCGGCGCCGTTCCTGCCTTGCAGATAAAGCAGTTCTCCGGCTTCCAGCCTGAAGCCGAGGCCTGCGAACAGGCGGCGCTCGCCGCGCACGCATTCCAGATTGTCAGCTTCAAGCATCTGTGAAAAAACCGAAAGAAATCAGGCGCAAATTATGAACGCGCAAGTGTACAGACAGATTGATGATCATCAAACAAAAACGGCCAAGAAAAACGGGGGCCGCAGCCCCCATCGATTCTCTGGAGCGCTTGTTATTTCTTTTCGAACGGTGTCGGACGCGGTGTCGCATCGGAGGACGGCGGCAGGATAGGCATCTTGAAGCTCGGCTGGTCGCCGGTCAGGGTCTTCAGGAAGGCGACGACCTTGGCGTTTTCTTCCGGCGAAAACTTCTTGCCGAGCTGGATGCGGGCCATGGTGTCGACCGCTTCCGGCAGCGTGTTGGCTGCGCCATCGTGGAAGTACGGATAGGTCATTTCAACGTTGCGCAAGGTCGGCACCTTGAAGTTGAAGCGGTCTGCATCCTTGCCGGTCACGGCAGAGCGGCCTTCGGCCGGGCTGGAGGTCTTGTAGGCTTCGACCAGACCCATCTTCTGGAAGGAGTTGCCGCCGACGGCAGGGCCGTTATGGCAGGCGACGCAACCGCTGTCCTTGAACAACTGGTAGCCGGCCAGTTCGTCCTTGGTGATGGCCTTCTTGTTGCCCTTGAGCCACTTGTCGAAGCGCGAGTTCGGGGTGACCAGCGTTTCTTCAAAGGCGGCGATGGCCTTGGTTACCTTGTCGATATCGACTGTCTCGGAGCCGAAGGCTTTTTTGAATTCAGTAACGTAGCCGGGGATGGTTTGCAGCATGCTGACCGCCAGCGTGTGGCTGAAACCCATTTCACCCGGGTTGGCGATCGGACCGCCTGCCTGTGCCTTGAGGTCGGCGGCACGGCCGTCCCAGAACTGGGCGACGTTCAGGCTGGAATTGAGCACGGTCGGCGCATTGATCGGGCCTTCCTGCCAGTTGTGGCCAACCGAGGTCTTGATGTTGTCGGTGCCGCCCATCGACAGGTTGTGGCAGGAGTTACAGGAGATGAAGCCGGATTTGGAGAGGCGTGGATCGAAATAGAGCTTCTTGCCCAGTTCGACCAGGGCCGGGTTGGTGACCTTGGCTGGGGCGATCGGCTGGATCGGTTCATTGCTGGCAGCCATGACAGACTGGCTGATGATGGCGCCGGAAAGCAGTGCAATGGCGACAGACAGTGTGGTGCGTTTCATCGTTTATCTCCTTCGGTGAAAAAATATCGATGGTCGATTCTCCCCTTGATGCGTGTGCTAGTATTGATCCAAGTCAATGATTTTTATGGGTTTTGGTTATAGCGGCCATAGTTAGTCCCTATAGCTGAGAGGGGCATGAGCCCTCGTGTGTGAAATGGAGAGCAATAAATGACCTTGACCGAGTTGCGCTATATCGTTGCTTTGGCTCAGGAAGGTAATTTCAGCCGGGCGGCAGAGCACTGTTCGGTCAGCCAGCCGACGCTCAGTGTGGCGATCGCACGCCTGGAAGACGAGTTTGGCGTGCAGTTGTTCGAGCGCGGCAAGGGTTTTGTCAGTCCGAGCGCAGTTGGCCTCAAGGTGGTCGAGCAGGCGAAACTGGCCCTTGGCGAAGCCGAAAAGGTCAGACAGGTGGCCATGCGTGGCCGGGATCAACTGGAGGGGCCGCTGCGGCTTGGCGTCATTCACACCATCGGTCCCTATCTGCTGCCACAACTCATTCATTCCCTGAAGGAGGTGGCGCCGGCCATGCCGCTGGCCATCGAGGAAAACATGACGGCCAATCTGGCCGAGATGCTGCACGACAACGAGGTCGATGTCGTCATCATCGCGCTGCCCTTTGATGTGCCGGGGGTGCTGACCCGGGCCATCTATGATGAATCCTTCAAGGTTATCGTGCCGCGCGGCCATCCCTGGGAAAACCGGGAATGGATTGCGCCGGAGGATGTGGCCGGTGACGAAGTGCTCTTGCTGAAAGCCGGCAACTGTTTCCGCGATCAGGTGCTGGGCGCCTGCCCGCAGGTCAGCAGCCCGGAAACCGATATCCGGCTCGGTCATTCGATCGGCACCATCCGCTGCATGGTGGCCTCCGGCCTGGGGGTTTCCGTGTTGCCGGAGAGCGCGCTGGGACATCCTTACAGCAACGACATGATCAGTGTCATTCCCTTCAAGGAACCGGCTCCGGCCCGCCGCGTGGCGCTGGCCTGGCGGCCGGGCTTCGTGCGTCCGAAGGCCATCGAGGCGCTGCTCGATGCCGTGCGCGGCCTAAGTTCGCCGGCTTATCGCTTGCTGGTCTGAGCGTTCATGAGCACTTCGGCCTGAATCTGCTGGATGCATTCGGTCAGCCGGGTATTCTGCTCCTCGAATTCCCGTTTCAGCGCCTCAACGACACCACTTTCCCCCGAATCGTGGCCACGCAGTAGTTGGCTGCCGATGGCATGCAGGTTCTGGTGCAGGTCTTCGAGCATCTGGAAGGCTTCGACGCTGGCATAGCGCCGCCCTTCCTGGCTGTAATACCAGCGACCGAACCGGCACTGATGATGGTCGAGTTCCGGGGGATGCAGGGTGCCGGTGCTGTCGTCGAGGTAGGCGTACAAGGATTTTTTCCAGCGGTTGTGGTCGACGTCGGCGATGAGCATGGGCAAATCCTCGCGCGACCACTTGAAGGCCGTGGCCAGACTCCACAGTTCATCCGGCTTGAAGTCTCGAATCCAGTCGGGGACCAGTGCTGCCGGCATCGGATGGGCGATGCCGAAACCCTGCGCCATGTCGCAGCCAAGAAGAAGCAGGACGAGGCCGTGTTCGACCGTCTCGACGCCTTCGGCGATGACCTGGCGGCGAAAGGCCTGGGTCAGCCCGATGACGCCTTCGACGATGGCCAGGTCGTCGGCATCGTCGAGCATGTTGCGGATGAATGACTGATCGATCTTGAGCACATCGGCTGGCAACTGGCGGAAGTAGGTCAGCGACGAATAGCCGGTGCCAAAATCGTCGAGGGCGAAGCTGACGCCCAGGCGCCGGCATTCGGCGAACAGCTCGGCGACCTTGGCCATGTCTTCAAGCGCAGCGGTTTCGAGCACTTCAAGCTCGATCAGGCCGGGGGCCAGATTCGGGTGGGCGGTGAGCAGTTCGGCCAGGCGCCGGGAAAACCCCTCATGCAGCAGGTGGGTGCCGGAAATGTTGATGCTGACCGGCAGGTCGACGCCCTGTTCGTGCCATTCGTCCATCTGGCGCAGGGCTTCCCGGATGACCCAGTCGCCGACTTCGATATCCAGTTCGCTGTCCTCGATGACGGGCAGGAAACGCCCGGGCAGGAGCAGGCCGTCCTCCGGGTGCTGCCAGCGGATCAGCGCTTCGGCGCCGGTCACGCGGCCCTTGCGCATGTTCACCTTGGGCTGGAAGTAGAGCTGGAACTCGCCCTTGTCCAGGCCTTCACGAATACGCCCGATTTCCTCGCGGCGAATGCGGGTGCGGCGGTCGTTTTCCGGGTCGAACAGATGATGGCGATTGCGGCCGCCCTGCTTGGCGGCGTACATCGCCTGGTCGGCATGGCGGAGCAGGGTGTCGGCATCGGAGCCGTCATGCGGGTAGAGGGTGACGCCGATGCTCGCCGAAATCGTAACGCTGTGTTCGGAGACGCGGAAGGGCTGGCTTAGCGCGCCAATGATGCGGCCAACGGCGTGATCGCACTCGTGCAGGTCGTCCAGATTGGAGACGAGCAGGACGAACTCATCGCCACCCAGTCGTGACACCGTGTCGCCGGCCCGCACGCAGGTTTTCAGGCGCTGGGCGACTTCGATGAGCAGGAAATCGCCGGCCGAATGGCCGAACTGGTCGTTGATCGGCTTGAAATTGTCGAGATCGAGATAGCAGATGGCCAGCATCTTCCCGCTGCGTTCGGTTTGCGCCATGGCCAGCTGGAGGCGGTCGCTGAGCAGCATGCGGTTGGGTAGCTGGGTCAGCGCATCGTAATGGGCGAGATGCTCGAGACGCTGTTGATGCTGCTTGATGACCGTGATGTCGGAAAAAATGGCGACAAAGTTGGCGATTTCGCCGTTCCGGTTACGGACGGTGGAGATGGTGAGCAGTTCGACGAATATTTCGCCGGACTTCTTGCGGTTCCAGATTTCGCCGCGCCAATAACCGTCCTCGGCGATCTTCTGCCACATTTCGCGGTAGAAAGCCGGGTCGTGATGCCCCGACTTGAGCAGGTCGGGGCTCTGGCCGATGGCTTCGTCGCGGGTGTAGCCGGTCAGTTCGGTGAAAGTGGCATTCACCTCGACGATCCGCCCTTTCGGGTCGGTGATCATGATGCCTTCGTGGGCGTTGTCGAAGACGCTGGCAGCCAGTTGCTGGCGTTCCTCGGCAGCCAGGCGCTCGGTAATGTCCTGCGAGGAGCCGATCAGCGCCGGGCGGCCATTCCAGTAGCCATGGGTGATGCGCATGTCGACCATGATCTGTTCGCCAGTGGCGTGCAGGACAGGCAGCGGGCAGTTGAGGCGACGACCGGCGACGACGTCGATCATGTTGTCGGTTGCGATTTTCTGCAGATTTTCCGGGTGCACCGTGGCAATCGGCTTGCCGATCAGGCTGTCGGGCCCGTAGCCGAGGCCTTCGGCTACGGCACGGTTGTAGTGCAGGATGCGGCCGTCTTCGTCGAGGATGAAAATGAAATCCTTGAGTGCGTCGAACAGGCCGCTCAGGTTTTGCTGCAGGCGCCGGGCTTCTTCCTGGGCGGCCAACTGGAGCAGGGCCTGGCTGAAGTGACTGCCCAGCATGTCGAGCGAGCGTAGCGTGGAGGCCAGGATGCCGGTGGCCCGCCGGCTGCCCAGCGTGATGCAGGCGGTCGGCTGGCCAGCCAGCATGATGGACAGGACGGCCAGACAGCCCAGTCCCTCCTTGGCGACGGCGGCGCTGTCGAGAATGCTGGCGTCGGCGCAGTGATCGCTCGGCTCCTGGCAGTTGCAGACAGCGCCGCCGACCAGTGCGAAGCTGGCGAACGCACTGTCGGCATCAAGGCAGGCCAGCGTCTCGGCAAATTCGCCGGACACGCCGGCGTGGGCGATGAGCCGGTAACTGCCGTCGGCTTCCCGCCAGTGCAGGCAGCCGGCATCGATGTCGGGAAAGCGCAGGGTGGCCTTGAGCAGCACCTGCAGCACGGCATCGCGTTGCAGGCCGGCGGCCAGCGCCTGGGCGATGTCGTGTTCGATTTCGAGGCGCAGCTCGGTGTTCATGCGTCCCGAGATGTCGACCGCCGAGGCGATCACGGCCGGTCGGCCGAAATAGCGGGAGGCATGCAGGCGGACCTCGACCGGGAAGATGCGGCCGGCGCTGTTCCTGGCCAGGACCTCGAAGGTGTGCGGGGTGCCGGCCAGGGTGGCGGCAATGTAGCCGTCGACCATCGCCGCATCGGTCAGTCCGGGCTGCATGAAGGCGGCGTGGCTGAGGCCGATGAGCCGGTCGCGCGGAAGGCCGGAAAGCTCCTCGGCGCCCGCGTTCACGTCGAGGAAGGTGCCATCCTCGGCCTGGATGAAGAGCGCCTCGCTGACGCTGTTGAAAATGCCCTGGAAGGTTTCCAGGCTCTTGCCCAGTTCCTGCGTGCGAAGCTGCACGGCTTTTTCGGCGCACATCCGCTCCGAGATGTCGCGGGCGAACCCGACGGTGCCGAGCAGGGTGCCATCGTCGCTGACGACCGGCGCCTTGTAGGTTTCATGCCAGAGGGCCTGGTCCCCGATCAGGATCGGCTCGACGACGACCTTGTTCTGGCGCAAGGCCATCACTTCGGCGTCGTCGGCGCGGAATTTCCCGGCCATGTCGGCTGGCCAGAAGTCGAGATCGCTCTTGCCGACGATGGCACCGACGTTCGGCAGCCCGATGGATTCGATAAATGTCCGGTTAGCGGTAAGGAAACGAGACTCCGTGTCCTTGAGCCAGACGAGATAGGGAAAGTTGTCGAGCAGGGCACGCTGGTAGCGTTCGTTGCGGGCGGTTTCCTCGATCATCCGCTCGCGCGAGCGCAGGATTGATTGTTGCTCGCCCAGCGCGCAGTCCACCAGGCCGAGGCTGAGCGGGCTCATCAGCGTATGTTCGGAGAGCAGGCCGACGAGCAGGCCTTTGTCATCGACGACGGCGAGGTGGCGAATGTCGCGATCGAGCATCTGCTGGGCGGCGTCGGCCAGCGGGCGGTCGGCCCGGATGCAGATGGCGGGCCGGGTCATGATGGCGCCCAGGGTCGGATTGGGCTGGTCGTCGAGGAAGAAGCGAACAATGTCGTGTTCGGTGACGATGCCGAGCGGCCGCCGGCCATCGACGACGAAGACGCAACTGACGCTGACTGCCGCCATGGCGGTCAGCGCATCTTCGAGATGGGCGTCGGCCGGCAGGCGGGGGAAAGTACGTTCCATCAGCGTGTCGGCGCTGTTGAGCTGGAGGAAGAAATCGCGGCCGAGATGCTTGCGGAAATCCGATTCGCTGACGACGCCGAGTGGCAATCCCGCCTCGTCGGTGACGATGATGTGGCGGATGCCCAGACTGGCGGCTTCCCGGTAGGCTTGCTGGAACAGCATGTCGGCCGGCACGCTATGGACCGGGCTGCTCATGGTGTCGCCGGCCGTTTGATCCGGCGAGCAATGCTGGCGCATGACGCGCACGATGTCGCGCTCGGTAATGATGCCGAGCGCCTTGCCCTGGTCGACGACGATGACCGACGAGATTTTCGCCGCCAGCATGCGTGTAGTCACCTCGCGCAGGCTGAGGCCGGGCTCGACGCGATCACTTTGGGTGGATATCAGCTCGACGATTCTGGTCGCGCGTTTTCTTGTCATCTTCGAATTCTAGAACGATTCCTGCTGTTTCCTGCTTGATGGGAGTCAATCGATCGGCCAATCCGTTATGTGAAAGCCAGGCTTCCACCATGGATTGAGAATAACCATCCGGTGCCTGACCAGGCGTTGTTTCCATGGCCGCGTCGAGCATGGGAAATACCTTGATTCCAATCGGTAAATCAATGAATGTCGGTGTGTGGCACACGCTTTGCGTAGTAGCTCCCCTGCTCGGCAACAAAACCAACGGGGGGCATACCAGTGACCGAAACCTTTTATGAAGTGCTTCGCCGCCAGGGCATTACCCGGCGCAGCTTTCTCAAATTCTGCAGCCTGACCGCGACTTCGCTTGGCCTCGGCAGCGCCGCCGCACCGCGCATCGCCCATGCGCTGGAGAACAAGCCGCGCACGCCGGTGATCTGGCTGCACGGTCTGGAATGTACCTGCTGCTCGGAATCCTTCATCCGCTCGGCGCATCCGCTGACCAAGGATGTCGTGCTCTCGATGCTCTCGCTCGATTACGACGACACGCTGATGGCCGCCGCCGGCCACCAGGCCGAGGCGATCATTGAAGAGGTCAAGAAAAAGTACAAGGGCAATTACATCGTCGCCGTCGAAGGCAATCCGCCGCTCAACGAAGATGGCATGTTCTGCATCCACGGCGGCCGGCCGTTCGTTGAGGTGCTCAAGGAAACCTGCGCCGATGCCAAGGCGATCATCTCCTGGGGGGCCTGTGCTTCCTACGGTTGCGTCCAGGCCGCCAAGCCGAACCCGACGCGCGCGACGCCGGTGCACAAGGTGATTTCCGGCAAACCAATCATCAACGTGCCGGGCTGCCCGCCGATCGCCGAGGTGATGACCGGTGTCGTCACCTACATGCTGACCTTCGACCGCATTCCCGAACTCGACCGCCAGGGCCGGCCGAAGATGTTCTACGGCCAGCGCATTCACGACAAGTGCTATCGCCGCGGCCACTTCGATGCCGGCCAGTTCGCCGAAGCCTGGGACGACGAAGGTTCGCGCAAGGGTTACTGCCTGTACAAGATGGGCTGCAAGGGGCCGACGACCTACAACGCCTGTTCGTCGATGCGCTGGAACGGTGGCGTCAGCTGGCCGGTGCAGTCGGGCCACGGCTGTATCGGTTGTTCCGAGGAAGGTTTCTGGGACAAGGGCAGCTTCTACGACCGGGTGACCGACATCAAGGCTTTCGGCGTCGAAGCGAATGCCGACACCATCGGCAAGGCTGCCGCCGGTACGGTCGGCGCGGCGATTGCCGCCCATGCCGCCGTCTCGGCACTGGCCCGGGCGCGGAATTCCAATTCCCACGGTCAACCGGAAAAACAAGAGGAAAACTGAAATGGCCGCTTACGAAACTCAGGGCTTCAAGCTCGACAACTCCGGCAAGCGCGTCGTCGTCGACCCGGTCTGCCGCATCGAAGGCCACCTGCGGGTGGAAGTCAATCTCGACGACAAGAACGTCATCCGCAACGCTGTTTCCACCGGCACCATGTGGCGCGGTCTGGAAGTCATCCTCAAGGGTCGCGACCCGCGTGACGCCTGGGCCTTCACCGAGCGCATCTGCGGCGTGTGTACCGGCACCCACGCGCTGACCTCGGTGCGCGCCGTCGAGGATGCGCTGAACATCAAGATCCCGGAAAACGCCAACAGCATCCGCAACATCATGCAGCTCAACCTGCAGGTGCATGACCATCTGGTGCACTTCTACCACCTGCATGCCCTTGACTGGGTCGATGTCGTCTCGGCCCTGAAGGCCGACCCGAAAGCCACCTCGGCGCTGGCCCAGAGCATTTCGAGCTGGCCGCTGTCGTCGCCGGGCTATTTCCGCGACATCCAGAACCGCCTCAAGAAGTTTGTCGAATCGGGCCAGCTCGGCCCCTTCATGAATGGCTACTGGGGCAACCCGGCCTACAAGCTGCCGCCCGAGGCCAACCTGATGGCCGTCACGCACTACCTCGAAGCCCTCGATTTCCAGAAGGAAATCGTCAAGGTGCACACCATCTTCGGCGGCAAGAACCCGCACCCGAACTGGCTGGTCGGCGGCGTGCCCTGTGCCATCAACATGGAAGGCGCGGGGGCGGTCGGTGCCATCAACATGGAGCGCCTGAACCTGGTCAAGAGCATCATCGACCGCTCCATCGAGTTCACCGAGCAGGTCTACATCCCCGACCTGATCGCCATCGCCAAGTTCTACAAGGGCTGGCTGCATGGCGGCGGTTTGTCGTCGAAGAACGTCATGTCCTACGGCGACATCCCGGACAGGGCCAACGATTACTCGGCCGGCAACCTGATGTTGCCGCGCGGCGCCATCATCAACGGCGACCTCTCCAAGGTCCATGAAATCGACCTCAAGGACCCGGAGCAGATTCAGGAATTCGTTAACCATTCCTGGTACAAGTACCCGGACGAAAGCAAGGGCCTGCACCCCTTCGACGGCGTCACCGAGCCGAGTTTCGTGCTCGGCCCGAACACCAAGGGCACCAAGACCAACATCAAGGAGATCGACGAAGGCGGCAAGTACTCGTGGATCAAGGCCCCGCGCTGGCGTGGTCATGCCATGGAAGTCGGCCCGCTGGCCCGCTACATCATCGGCTATGCCCAGAAGAACCCGGAATTCAAGGAGCCCGTCGATGCCCTGTTGAAGGAACTGGACGTACCGGTTACCGCCCTCTTCTCGACCCTCGGCCGTACCGCCGCACGCGGCCTCGAATGCGGCTGGGCAGCACACAAGATGTCCTACTTCTTCGACAAGCTGATGGCCAACCTCAAGGCCGGCGATCTCAACACGGCCAATATCGAAAAGTGGGAGCCGAGCACCTGGCCGAAGGAGGCGATGGGCGCCGGTTTCACCGAAGCCCCGCGCGGCGCGCTCGGTCACTGGATCAAGATCAAGGACACCAGGATCGACAACTACCAGTGCGTCGTGCCGACCACCTGGAACGGCGGTCCGCGCGACCACAAGGGCCAGATCGGTGCCTTCGAGGCGGCCTTGATGGACACCCCGGTAGCCAAGGCTGACGAGCCACTGGAAATCCTGCGCACGCTGCATTCCTTCGATCCCTGCCTGGCCTGCTCGACGCACGTGATGAGCCCGGACGGCCAGGAAATGACGTCGGTCAAGGTCCGCTAAGCGGGCCGGAAAGGAGGCAATCATGCTCTCTCAACAGGACATGCTGGAAGCCGAACGGCACGGTAAACAAGTCCGTTCGATCTACGTCTACGAAGCGCCGGTCCGCCTGTGGCACTGGATCAACGCCCTGGCCATGGTGGTGCTGGCGGTGACCGGGTATTTCATCGGCAAGCCCTTGCCGACGATGCCCGGCGAAGCGTCGGACAACTTCCTCATGGGCTACATCCGCTTCGCCCATTTCGCGGCGGCCTACATCTTTGCTGTCGGCCTGCTTGGCCGGGTTTACTGGGCCTTCGTCGGCAATCACCACGCCAAGCAGATCTTCCGGCTGCCGATCACCAATGCGCAGTGGTGGAGCGAAGTCTTCTTCGAGCTGCGCTGGTATCTGTTCCTCGAAAAGACGCCGAAAAAGTACGTCGGCCACAATCCGATGGCGCAGCTCATGATGTTCTTTTTCTTCACGATCCTGGCCGTCGGCATGGTGTTCACCGGCTTCGCGCTGTACAGCGAAGGCGCCGGGCTGGGGAGCTGGCAGGACAGCCTGTTCGGCTGGGTCATTCCGGCCCTCGGCGGCTCGATGCAGGTGCATAACCTGCACCGGCTGGGCATGTGGATCATGATGACTTTCGTGCTGGTGCATGTCTACGCGGCGATCCGCGAGGACATCATGAGCCGGCAGTCGCTGATTTCGACGATGATCAGTGGCTGGCGGATGTTCAAGGACTGAGGCTTCAACTTGCGTTCGCCCCGGCGTACAGCCGTACCCCGGGGCACTTTTTCAGGTGGTAACAATGACTTCAAAACGCATACTGGTCCTCGGCATCGGCAACATCCTGTGGGCTGACGAAGGTTTCGGCGTGCGCTGTGCCGAGGCGCTCAACGCCGGCTGGGAATTCCCGCCACAGGTCACCGTGATGGACGGCGGCACGCAAGGCCTTTACCTGTTGCCCTACGTCCAGGAGGCCGATTGCCTGCTGGTTTTCGACGCCGTCGATTACGGCGACGAGCCCGGCCAGTTGCGCGTCGTGGTCGGCGACCAGGTGCCGCGCTTCATGGGCGTCAAGAAAATGAGTCTGCACCAGACCGGCTTTCAGGAAGTGCTGATGGCGGCCGAACTGACACAAAAATTGCCCGCCGAGCTCGTCCTCGTTGGCGTTCAGGCCGAGCAACTCGAAGATTTTGGCGGCAGCCTGCGCGATGTCGTCAAGGCGCAGATGGTGCCGGCCCTCAACCTCGCGCTCGACTGGCTGGAAAAATGGGGCGCGGCGGGCCGGGTG
Organism: Azonexus sp.; assembly: GCA_030691385.1. Taxonomy (GTDB): domain Bacteria; phylum Pseudomonadota; class Gammaproteobacteria; order Burkholderiales; family Rhodocyclaceae; genus Azonexus. The sequence continues at coordinate 49,547 of JAUYEI010000007.1, read as the reverse complement.
CGTGACGGGCAGAGCGAGAGCATCACCGACAGCGCGCTCGCGATGGATGTTTATGAGTCCGAACGGCCGCCGGCAGAAGTGGCTTATCGCCTCGGCGATGCGCGCTTTCTGAATATGGAAACTGCCTGACATGTGCCTCGGCATCCCCGTCCAGGTGCTCGAATGCGGCGAACATTTCGCCCGCTGCGCCGGCCGCAACGGCGAAGTTCGGGTCGATCTCAGCCTGGTCGGCCAGCAAGAGCCGGGCACCTGGCTCATGACTTTTCTCGACGCGGCGCGCGAGGTGATCGACAGCGAACGCGCCGCCGCCATCGATGCCGCCCTCAATGCGCTCGAAGCCGCGCAATCCGGCGCCACCGATTTTTCTGCCTTCTTCGCCGATCTTGATCGCGAACCCCAACTTCCCGAATTTCTGAGGACACAACAATCATGAGCCTCGAACTCAAAGCCGGCCCGACCTCGCTCGAAAGACTTGAAACAGCCATCGCTCGCCTTTTGCAAAAACACGGCTTTTTTCCGGTTGACCGTAGCGATCCCGAATTCCCGGCCGGTCTGACCGCCCTGCTCCTCACCGAAGACCCGCAGCGCAATCTTGAAGTGCTCGATGCCTGCGTCATCCTGCCCGAAGCCCTCAAGCCGGTCGCCGGGCAGATCGCCCGCTGGGTCGCCGGCCCCGAATTCTCCGCGCCGCTGATGCAGCAATACGGCGTGCCGCGCGCCCCGGCCGTCGTCTTCCTGCGCGATGGCGCTTTCGTCGGCGTCCTCAACGGCATCCGCGACTGGAGCGAATACCAGAACGAAGTCGCCCGCCTGCTCACCGGGCCGACCCAACCGAAGCCGATCGGCATCCCCGTCCGCGCCGCCAGCACGCAAGGAGCCTGCGCATGAACCCGTCCACGATGCGTCCCTTCCCGATTTCCGTCGTCGCCATGGGCCCCGGCTCGCAGGGCGAGGAAACGCCGGATTACCTGCCGATGCCGAAAGGCATGGAAACCTTCTCGCAACCGCGCCTGCCGGACAACGTGGCGCCCGAGGTGGTCAATAGTGCGGCCAGCCTGCTCGGCGCCTATGTCGATCAGGCCGAGCAGGTCGGTTTCGCCGGCGGCGCCACGCTCAACCTGCGCGATCTCGACGCAACGATGCGCGACGTCATCAACCAGTCGATGGGCTTCGGCGAAGTCAGCGCCTTCACCACGGCGCCGCAACACTGGCGGGTGCAGGAGACGGCGTTTTCCGGCATCTGGCGCGTCCTGCAGGTGGCCGACGATGGCGCGATGGTCGTCGATCGCCTGGAAACCGGCGACATCCCGGCGGCCCTGACCGAAACCATGCTGGCCACGGCGACCGCCGATCTGCCGCCGCCCGACTACCCGGTCGGCTGCATGAACGCCCAGGCCCTGGTCGAGGAAATCCGCATGCAGGCCGCAGCCTGGCAGCCGGGCGAGGCGGCCCACGTCATCAACCTGACCCTTTTGCCGGTCAGCGACGCCGACCTCGACACGCTCTACAGCTGGCTCGGCCACCGCGAAGTCTCCATCCTGTCGCGCGGCTACGGCAATTGCCGGATCACCAGCACGCGGCTCAAAAATGTCTGGTGGGTGCAATACTTCAACAGCATGGATGCGCTGATTTTGAACTCCATCGAAGTCATCGCCATGCCCGAAGTGGCGCTGGCCGCCGATGAGGATTTCACCGATTCCGTCGAACGCCTGCGCGAATATCTCGACATGATGGTGGAGCCGGTCTAGTCTCCTCCTTCATGCGCTTCGAAGGTTCGTTTCTCAATGTCCAGCCGGGCGACCGGCTGGAATGCGGCATCTGCTGGTGGGTCTATGACCCGGAGCAGGGTGACGACGTGCGCGGCATTCCGCCCGGCACGCCGTTCGCCGATTTGCCCGACGACTGGTGCTGCCCGGGTTGCGATGCGCCGAAACACAAGTTCATGGTGACAGAATGAAAGTCTGGACGACCGACCCGTCATCCGCCCTGGTTGCCGCCTTCGCCACCATTGCCCGGACCCGGATGCACGATGTGCCGATCTGCAATGCGCACCTCCAGGTCGAGGCCGTCGGTTTTCAGCAGCGGCCGGATGGCCATTGGGCCGGGGCGATGATCACGCCGTGGGCGATCAACCTGCTCTGCCTGCCCGGCCGGACCGAAGGCTGGCCGGCGCTGGCTGCCTGCAGCAAGCACGACTGGCGTTTTCCGTCCGGTGACTACGAATTCACCGTAGCCGAGGAAGACAGCATCGGCATTTACCACCTCTGCTCGCTGTTCTCGCCGGCGCTTGAATTCGACAGTCACGAGGCCGCCCGCCTGACTGCGCTGGCCGCGGCGCATGCGCTGTTTGCCGACCCGCTGGCTGAGCCGCCAGCGGCCAAGGCGACCAGTCGTCGGGTCTTTCTCGGGTTGGGGCGATGACCACCAGTGCCGGCCTGCTCACCGTCAAGGCGCGCTTCAAGGATGGCGGCCTGCACGACATTCGCGTCGACCTGATGCGCCCTTCGGTCAACCGCCTGTTCATCGGTCAGTTGCCCGATGCAGTGACCAAGACCGTACCTTATTTATTCACGCTGTGCGCCCATGCCCAGCGGGCAGCGGCGCAAGCGGCAGTGACAGCGGCCCTCGGCGAAGCGCCACGCAGCTTCGACAGCACGGAACTGTGGCTCGAAGTGCTGCATGAAAACCTCTGGCGCCTGCTGCTCGACTGGCCGCCGGCGCTCGGTCTGCGCCCGGAAAAGGAGGCCTTCATTGCCTGGCGCAACACGCGGCAGGGCGGAGACTGCCTGGGCGTAACGCAAAATCTGTTGCACGAAAGCCTGGGTCCCATGGCTGAAAAATGCCTCGAAATACTGCTTGACCGTAGCACCGATGAAGTGGCGCCGGACGATGGCGAACTGGAGATTCCGGCCGCCCCTTCGCTCGCCCCACAGGCATGGCTGGAGTACTGGCAGGGCACGGCGGCGCAAATGCCGGCGCTGCTTGTGCCGACTTCGATTCGCTCGGCTTTTCTGGCGCGCCTGGCCGAAACCCTGGCCGCCGTCGATGCCCTGGCCAGCGGCACACCGTTTCCGGTGGCCAGTGCCGGCGAGGGCGGTTGGGGTGTCGGGCAAACACTGACGGCACGCGGCGTGTTGACCCATGCGGTGCATGTGGTTGAGGGTGTGGTCGCCAATTACCGCGTCCAGGCGCCGACCGACGGTTATTTTGCCGATGCCACGGCCCTGTCATCCCTGCTCGGTAACCTCCGGTTTGCCTCTCTCGATCAGGCCAGACAGGGCTTGAACCGGGCCATACTGGCGCTCGATCCCTGTCTACCCTACGTCGCGGAGGTGCTCGATGCATGAAATGTCGCTGGCCGAAGGTGTGCTGCAACTGGTCGAAGATACGGCCAGGCGCGAGAACGCCAGGCGGGTGAAACTGGTCGTGCTGGAAATCGGCCGCATGTCGTCGGTCGAGCCGGAGGCGATCAAATTCTGTTTCGAGGCGGTGACGCATGGCAGCATCGCCCAGGGCGCCGCGCTGGAAATTGTTGACGTGCCGGGTGCCGGCTGGTGCATGCTGTGTGCCGAAACGGTGCCGATGCAGGAGCTCTACGGTGCCTGTCCGACATGCGGCAGCCACCAGGTCCAGGCCACCGGCGGCACGGAAATGCGGGTCAAGGAAATAGAGATCGAGTAATCAGGAGACGGATATGTGTATAGTTTGCGGCTGCGGCGCAGGGGAAACGAAGATCGAAGGGGGGCACGAACACACCCACGTCCACGAGGACGGCACGGTGCATACCCACACCCATGATCACGGACATGACCACGATCATGCCCACGGCCACGGCGCCGCGCCGGTTGGCGCGCATTCGCACAGCCATCACCATGGCGACGGCAGCGAACACAGCCACGATCATGTTCATTCGGGTGAACACACCCACAGCCATGGCGACGAGCATCATCATCACGAACACGGCATCGCCGGCGATCTCGACTACGGCACCGGCCCGGCCGGCGCCCATGTGCCGGGCATGTCGCAGGCCCGCATGGTGCAGATCGAGCAGGACATCCTGTCGAAGAACAACACCTATGCCGCGGCCAATCGTCGCTGGTTCGACGAGCGCGGCATTTTCGCGCTCAACCTCGTCTCCAGCCCCGGTTCCGGCAAGACGACGCTGCTCGTCAAAACCATCGAACTGCTCAAGGACAAGGTCGCCATCAGCGTTGTCGAGGGGGACCAGCAGACTTCCAACGATGCCGAGCGCATCCGCGCCACCGGCGTTCAGGCGCTGCAGATCAACACTGGCAAGGGCTGCCATCTCGACGGCCACATGGTCGGCCACGCGCTGGAGCGCCTGAAGCCGGCCGATGAATCGCTGTTCCTCATCGAAAACGTCGGCAACCTCGTCTGCCCGGCCGCCTTCGATCTTGGCGAACATCACAAGGTCGCCATCCTCTCGGTCACCGAAGGCGAGGACAAGCCGCTCAAATACCCGGACATGTTCCGGGCGGCCGACGTCATGCTGCTCAACAAGTGCGACCTGCTGCCTTATCTTGAATTCGACGCCGACCTGGCCGAAGCCAACGCCCGCCGGGTCAATCCGCACCTGACCATTTTCCGCGTCTCGGCAAGCAGCGGCGACGGCCTTTCCGCCTGGCTGGACTGGATTCAATCCGGCCTCGAAACGCAGCGCGGCCACTGTACCGAAACGGTCGATGCCCTGAAGCAGCGCGTCGCTGAACTGGAGCGTCAGATGGAGCAGATGCAGGCCGGAAAATGACCGGCCGCCTGTTCCGCATTCGCGGTCTGGTCCAGGGCGTCGGCTTTCGGCCCTACGTCTGGCGGCTGGCCAATGAACTCGGGCTGACCGGCTGGGTGCGCAACGACGGCGCCGGGGTGATTGCCACGGTCAACGGGAAAAATTGGCCAAAATTCAAATCCCGTTTGCCGCTGGAAGCGCCGCGTCTGGCGCGCATCGACGCCATCGAGGACGAAGCGGCAGAGGTGGTTGGCGACGGCTTCGTCATCCTCGACAGCGAACCGGGCGAAGTCAAAACCGCCATCGGCCCCGACGCTGCCATCTGTCCCGAGTGCATCGCCGACATCTGCGACCCGGCCAGCCGGCGCTGGCGCTACGCCTTCACCACCTGCACGCACTGCGGCCCGCGCTACACGGTCAGCCGTGGCATTCCCTACGACCGGGCGCAAACCAGCCTCGCCGCCTACCCGCTGTGCACGCCGTGCAGCGACGAATACCACACCCCGGCCAACCGTCGTTTTCACGCCGAAACCACCTGCTGCCCGGACTGCGGCCCGCAACTGCGCCTGCTTTCGGCTGACGGACAGCCACTGGCCGGCGACTCCATCACGGAAACCCTGCGCCTGCTGCGCGACGGCAAAATCGTCGCCATCAAGGGTCTCGGCGGCTTCCACCTCGCCTGCGATGCGCGTAATTCAACGGCCGTCGCCGAACTGCGCGAACGCAAGCAGCGCGAGGAAAAGCCCTTCGCCGTGATGGGCCTCAACGCCGCTTCGCTGGCCGAATATGCGCGGATTGGTGAGACCGAACTGGCCCCGCTGCACAGCGTCGCCGCGCCCATCGTGCTCTGCCCCAAGGCCGACGCCGAACTGAAAGGAATCGCCCCCGGCCTCGCCTGGCTCGGCGCCATGCTGCCGGCCACGCCGCTGCACCTCTTGCTCTGGCACGAAGCCGCCGGGCGCCCGGCCGGCACCGACTGGCTCAAGGCGCCAAGCGATCTGTTGCTGGTCATGACCAGCGCCAACCCGCACGGCGAACCGCTGGTCATCGCCAACGCCGAAGCGCTTGAACGCCTGGCCGGCATTGCCGACGCCTACCTGCTGCACGACCGCGACATCATCATCCGCTGCGACGATTCGGTCGTTCGGAAAAACCGGGGACAGACCACGATTTTCTTGCGCCGCGCCCGCGGCTACGTGCCGCTGCCGATTCCCTTGGCCGACGACGGCCCGGCCGTGCTGGCGCTCGGCGGCTACCTGAAGAACACCATTTGCATCATGAAAAACCGGGAAGCCTTCCTGTCGCAGCACATCGGCGGCCTCGACAATGTTGCCGCCATTGGTTTTCTCGAAGAGACGGTCAGTCACCTGCTGACCATCCTCGACGTCCGGCCCGACCTGATTGCCCACGACCTGCATCCCGATTTCCCGTCCACCCATCTGGCCGTGCGCCTGGCCGAAAAACTCGGCATTCCGGCCATCACCGTCGGCCACCACCAGGCCCATCTCGCCGCCATTTGCGCCGAACATGGCATCAACGAGCCGATTATCGGGCTGGCACTCGATGGCGTCGGCCTCGGCCCGGACGGCGGCGCCTGGGGCGGCGAACTGCTCCGCCTCGATGGTGCAAACTGCGAACGCCTCGGCCACCTCAGCCCGCTGGCCATGCCCGGCGGCGACCGCGCGGCCAAAGAGCCGTGGCGCATGGCCGTCTCCGCCCTGCACGACGCCGGCCTCGGCTATCGCGTCGGCGGCTGGATCAAGCAGTATTACCCGACGCGCGACCCCGGCCCGCTGCTCACCATGCTCGCCCGCAATCTGCGCTGCCCGCCGACGACCAGCCTCGGCCGCTGGTTCGACGCCGCGGCCGGCCTGCTCGGTGTGCGCGATCTGATGCAGTACGAAGGACAGGCCGCGATGGAACTCGAAGGCCTGGCCGCCAAATACGGTCCGGTCGATCCATTGCCCGACGGTTATGCCTTGCTCGAAGACGGCACGGTCCTCGATTTTTCCCCAATGTTGCCGGCTCTGATGGGCTGCAAGGACGATGCGGCCCACGGCGCGGCGCTGTTCCACGCCACCGTGGCGGCCGGCTTGGCCGAATGGGTGGTTTCCACGGTCAACCGGAAAAAAGCGCCAAAATTGAAAGGTGCAAAAATAGCCATCGGCGGCGGTTGTGCAATGAACACCGTGCTCATGACAGCGTTACGCAGCCACTTCAACGCCGTCGGCATTGATCCGCTCGAAGCCCGCCAAGCGCCGCCCAACGATGGCGGCCTGGCCCTGGGGCAGGCTTGGGTCGCCCGCCAGTCCGTTTTGCCCGGGTGACCAGTACTCCGTTCCGCCAAACCGCTTACATGAAATCGCGCCTTCGCCCGCCATGCGTCGTTGCAAATCCTCGCCATAGCTACGGCTATGGCTGCGGTTTGCGCCTAGCCTGGCACGCGAATGCAGCAATTTCATTTCCAAGCTCATTGACGGAACGGAGTACTAGTTCATTGGCCTGACAAGCTTCTGATCACCTTGTCTGCGCAAGTGGAAACTGATTGTGGCTTTTCCTTTTCCATGTCGACTGCTTGATTTGCATAAGTCTATGGATCAAATGGTTTTTAAAATCTGGCCCGCTTGTTGCTACATTACAACGAATAAAACTATTTTCTAATACACGCCGCTTCCCAGCAGAGACAAGGTGTTGGCCGTCATTGGCCGATGTCGAATAAAAAGGGGGAGACAAATGGCCAACCAAAATCTGATTTCGCTGGAACAGGACGACCGTATCGAGGCTGCGGCCGCGCGCTTGTCGATGAGCCGGCGCGAGTTCCTGCAATTCTGCGCCGCGCTGGCGACGACACTGGGCCTGCCGCAAGGGGCGGATGCCGCGGTCGCCGAGGCAGTGGCGACCAAGCGCCGGCCGAGTGTGATCTGGCTGCATTTCCAGGAATGCACCGGGTGCACCGAGTCGATCCTGCGCGCCGAGCATCCGACGCTGGAGAAGCTGATCCTCGACGTCATTTCGCTCGACTACCACGAGACGCTGTTCGCAGCGGCCGGCCATCAGGTCGAGGCAGCGCGCAAGACGGCGATGGCCGAAAACAAGGGCAAGTACATCCTGGTCGTCGAAGGGGCGATTCCGACCCGCGACAACGGCATCTACTGCAAGATCGGCGGCAAGACGGCAATTGAACTGCTCAAGGAGTGTGCGGCCGATGCGGCGGCGGTAATCGCCATCGGCTCCTGCGCCTCGTGGGGCGGCATGCCGTCGACCGATCCGAATCCGACCGGCGCCAAGGGCGTGGACAAGGTGCTCGGCAAGCCGGTGGTGACCATCCCCGGCTGTCCGCCCAACCCGTACAACTTCCTGTCCACGGTCGTCCATTTCCTGACCTTTGGCGCGCTGCCCGCAGTCGACCATCTGGGCCGGCCGAAATTCGCCTACTCCCGGCTGATCCACGAAAACTGCGAGCGCCGCGCCCACTTCGACGCCGGCCGCTTCGCCATGGAATTCGGCGACGACGGCCACCGCAAGGGCCACTGCCTGTACAAGCTGGGCTGCAAGGGGCCGGAAACCTACGCCAATTGTTCGGTGATCATGTTCGGCGATGCCGGCGCCGGCACCTGGCCAGTCGCCTGTGGCCACCCGTGCATTGGTTGTACCGAGCAGGGTGTCGGTTTCCAGAAACCGATCCATAGCATGGCCAAGCTGAAGAACATTGAACCTTCCGCCTTCCTGCCGCGCATCGTCGAGGAAAAGGGCGTCGGCGCAACGCTTGGTTCGGCTGCCGTGCTGGCCGCCGTGGCCGGTGCCGCCGCCGGGGCCGGGGCGATGATGGCGAAAAATCTCGGCCTGTCGCACCGGGCCGAGGAAATGGAAAAGGCCAAGAAGGAAGGCAGCAAAGCCACCGAATCGACGGAGGTTTGAGATGACCACACGACGCGATTTTCTGAGGGGCTGCCTGGCCGGCGGCACAGCGGTGGCAACTGCCGTGCTGCCCGAGGCGGCCTGTGCCCGCGACACCCTGCAACGTCCGCCGGAAGGCCTCGGCCTGCTCTACGACGCGACCCTGTGTGTCGGTTGCCAGGCCTGCGTGGCGGCGTGCAAGCAGACCAACGAGAACCCGGCCGAATTCACGGCGGTGGACAAGCTCTGGGACACCCCGCTCGATACCAGTGGTCACACCTTCAACCTGATCAAGATGTACCGCCACGGCACGATGGAAACGAAGGACAGCGAGCTGAACGGCTTCTCCTTCATGAAGACCTCGTGCATGCATTGCGCCGATCCGTCCTGCGTTTCGGCCTGCCCGGTATCAGCGATGATCAAGGACCCGGTGACCGGCGTCGTCGGTTACGACGCAGATGCCTGCATCGGCTGCCGCTACTGCGTCGCCGCCTGCCCGTTCGGCATCCCGAAATACCAGTACGACTCGCCGACCGGCAAGATCGGCAAGTGCGAACTGTGCCGGCATCGCCACCAGGACGGCCACTATTCGGCCTGCGCCGAGGTCTGCCCGACGGGGGCAACGCTGTTCGGCCGCACCGAGGATTTGCTGGCCGAAGCCAAACGGCGCCTCGCGCTGAAACCGGGCGAATGGACGACAATTCCGCGCGGTCGACTACCCAAACAGGGCGAAAACGCAGAAGAGGCCGCCAAATGGAAAGGATTGGTCGACCAGGGCTACCAGGCGCAGGTCGGCAACTACCTGCAGCACGTCTATGGCGAAACCGAATACGGCGGCACGCAGGTACTCAAGCTGTCGGCGGTCAATTTCCAGAAGGCCGGCCAGCCCGACCTGCCACCGAAATCGTCGGCGGCGACGTCGGAAACCATCCAGCACACGCTGTACGGCGGGCTGATCATGCCGATCGCCGTACTCGCCGGCCTGACCTGGGTCGCCAGGCGCAACGTCGTGCCCGAAGCTGAGGAAAAGAAGGGAGATCAGCCATGAGCGCCCATCATCCTGCCGCCCCGGTTGGCGGCAAGCTGTTCAATACTGCGACGCTGGTTTGTGGTGTGCTGGTCGCAGCGATGATCGCCGTGCTCTTCGTTCGCTTCATCTTCGGCCTCGGCGCGGTGACCAACCTCAATGACGGCTACCCGTGGGGTATCTGGGTCGTCGTCGACGTCGTCATCGGCTCGGCCTTCGCCTGCGGCGGCTTCGCGGTGGCCATGCTGGTCTATATCTTCAACCGCGGCCACTATCACCCGCTGGTCCGCCCGGCGCTGCTCGCCTCGCTGTTCGGCTACACGCTGGCCGGCGTCGGCGTGCTGTTCGACCTCGGCCGCTGGTGGAACTTCTGGCACATCCTGTGGCCGGGCTACGCCAATCCCAATTCGGTGATGTTCGAGGTGGCGGTCTGCATCTCGGCCTACATCATCGTGATGTGGATCGAGTTCTCGCCGGTCTTCCTGGAGCAGTGGGGCCTGAAGGTGCAGAAGCAGAAGCTGGAGAAGGTGCTGTTCTTCTTCATCGCCCTCGGCACGCTGCTGCCGATGATGCACCAGTCCTCGCTCGGTACCCTGCTCGTGGTCATGGGGCCGCAGGTCAATCCGCTGTGGCAGACGCCGATCGTGCCGCTGCTCTACCTGCTGTCGGCGATCACCATCGGTTACGGCATCGTGCTCTTCGAATCCTGCGTCGCCGCCTCGGCCTACCGGCGCGAGATCGAAATGCACCTGTTGCAGCCGATGTCCAGGATCATGCTCGGCGTGCTGGCGGTCTACCTGGCGGTCCGGGTTGGCGATCTGCTCGTTCGTGGCGCTCTCGACCATGCCTTTGCGCCCAGCCTTGAAGCCTTCTTCTTCTGGCTGGAAATGGGCTGTTTCGTGGCGCCTTTTGCGATCGCCGGTACGCCCGGCGCCCGGCGCAATCCGGCCCGGCTGTTCCTGGCCGGCGTCGCCATCATGATGGGCGGCATCCTGCTCCGCATCAACGGCTTCCTGATCGGCTACGACACCGGCCTCGGCGTCGACCACGGCTGGAACTACTTCCCGAGCATCGCCGAAATACTGGTCACCCTCGGCATGTTCGCGCTCGAAGTGCTCGCCTACATCATCATCACCCGCCGCTTCCCCGTGCTGCCACGGGAAGAAGTTGCCCACTGAATTCAGGGATAGGAGAACAACATGACTAAACGAGTAACCATCGACCCGGTCACCCGCATCGAAGGCCACCTGCGCGTCGACGTCGAGGTGGATGGCGGCCGCGTCAAGAAGGCCTGGGCCTCCGGCCAGATGTGGCGCGGCGTCGAGACCATCCTGATCGGCCGCGATCCGCGCGACGCCTGGGCGATCACCCAGCGCATCTGCGGCGTCTGTACGACCGTCCATGCCATCGCCTCGGTGCGCGCCGTCGAGAATGCGCTGCAGCTGGAAATCCCGGTCAATGCGCAGTACATCCGCAACATGATCATCCTGGCCCACGCCGTGCATGACCACATCGTCCATTTCTACCACCTGTCGGCGCTCGACTGGGTCGATGTCGTCTCGGCACTGAAGGCCGATCCGGAAAAAACGGCGAGTCTGGCGCAGAGCCTGTCGAACTGGAGCGGCAACAGCAAGCAGGAGTTCAAGAAGGTGCAGGATCGCTTGACCGGCTTCGTCGGCACCGGCCAGCTCGGCATCTTCACCAACGGCTACTGGGGCCACCCGGCGATGAAACTGACGCCGGAAGTGAACCTGCTGGCCGTCTCGCACTACCTGCAGGCGCTGGAAGTCCAGCGCTACGCCAGCAAGATCGTCGCCGTGCTCGGCTCGAAGTCGCCGCATATCCAGAACGTCGCGGTCGGCGGCGTCGCCAACCCGCTGGCCGTCGATGCTCAGTCGGTGCTGACCGTCGAACGCCTGCTGGCGGTCAAGGAATGGATGCTGAAGCTCGAAGACTTCGTCAAGAACGTCTATCTGGTCGACGTCGGTGCCATCGGCGGCTTCTACGCCGACTGGACGAAGTACGGCCGCGGCATCACCGACTACCTGTCGGTGCCGGACATCCCGCTCGACGGCAAGGGTGAAAAATTTGCCCTGCCCGGTGGCTACATCGAAGGCGGCAAGCTGGACAGCTACAAGCCGATCACGACCTTTAACGACAAGTACTTCACCGACGGTGTTTCCGAGGCGATCAAGCATTCCTGGTACAACTACAGCGCCGGCAACGACAAGTCGCTGCACCCGTACAAGGGCGAAACGACGCCGAACTACACCGACTTCCAGGATGACGGCAAATACAGCTGGCTGAAGTCACCGACCTTCTACGGCAAGCCGATGCAGGTCGGCCCGTTGCCGCGCGTCATGAGCATGCTGGCTGCTGGCCACGAGCCGACCAAGAAATACGCGACGGCGGCACTCGATCTGGTGTCGACGGTCGCCGGCACCAAGGTCGGCGTCGATGCGCTGCATTCGACCATCGGCCGTCACGCAGCGCGGGCCGTCGGCTGCGCCGTACAGGTCGATGAGCTGATCAACCAGTGGGATCTGCTGCTCGCCAACATGGTCAAGGGCGACCTCAAGACCTTCAACCGGCCGGTTTTCCCCAAGGGCGAGCAGATGGGTGTCGGCTTCCACGAAGCGCCGCGCGGCGTGCTGTCGCACTGGGTGGTCATCGATTCCGGCAAGATCAAGAACTACCAGTGCGTCGTGCCGACCACCTGGAATGCCGCGCCGCGCAACGAGAAGGACCAGCCCGGTGCCTACGAGGCCTGTCTGATCGACAACCCGGTGGCCGATCCGGAAAAGCCGCTGGAAGTGCTGCGTACGGTACACTCCTTCGACCCCTGCCTGGCCTGTGCCGTGCATGTCGTCGATCAGGAGAACAACCCGGTGGTAACGGTGACGGCGGTCTGAGCAGGATCGAGAATCGAGTCTCCCGGGGTCGGTTATCCGGCCCCGCTTTTGTTTTTGACTAGCGGCTAACAACTAATGGCTAAGTACGTAGTACTCGGTATCGGCAACATCCTGCTCACCGATGAAGGCGTCGGCGTGCGCGTCATCGAAGCGCTGGAGCAAGCCTACGAACTGCCGCCGGAGGTCGAGGTCATCGACGGCGGCACCTGCGGCATGGAAATGCTCGAGCAACTCGAAGATCTCGACGGCCTGGTCGTCGTCGACTGCGTGCGCTGCGGTCAACCGCCAGCGACGCCGGTTTTGCTCAAGGGCGATGACGTGCCGGTCTTCTTCAGGACCAAGCTGTCGCCGCATCAGGTCAGCCTGTCGGATGTGCTGGCCAGCCTGGAATTTACCGACCGGGCGCCGAAGGCTGTTGCCATCGTTGGCATGCAGCCGGTGTCGATGACGCTGGGCATGGAGTTGTCACCTGAAGTCGCAGCCAGGCTACCGGAACTGCTGGCCATGACGCTGACTGAGCTGCGCCTACTCGGGATTGAAGCGAAGGTCCGCCACTGATGTGCCTGTCGATTCCAAAACGCATTGTCGAATGGGAAGGTTCGGGAGAAAATGCCGGGGATTTCGCCTGGGTCGAACGTGACGGCGAGCGCGAGCGCATCAACATGATGCTGATCGGCCCGCAGCCGGTTGGTGCCTGGGTGCTGACCTCGCTCGGTCTGGCCCGCGAGGTGGTCGAGGATGACCAGCGTGCTCTGATCGAAGATGCGCTGTCGGCACTGGCCGCTTCACTCGAAGGCGATTTCGATCCAGCACAGCATTTTCAGGATTTGAACCGCCCGCATGACTGAACGCATCCGCACCCCCGCCCTGGCGCCACCACCGATCCGCCCGGCCATGCCGCGCGATGATGATCCGACAGCCTTTCTCGAAGCGCATTACCGCCATGTCTGGCAGACGCGCATGCATGACCTGCCTTTCGTCAACCCGGCGCTGGCCGTCGAAGCCATCGGCTTCGCCCGTTACGAGGGCGACTGGCTGGGCGTCGTGATCACGCCGTGGTTCCTCAACCTGTTGCTGGTTTCCGGTGGTGGCCAGTTGTGGGGCGACATTCCGGCCGGCGAGCGGCGCTACCTGAACCTGCCCTGCGGCACCATGCAGTTTCTTGCCGACGATGATCCGGATATCGGTCCCTACCAGTATTGCCCGCTGATCGCCCCGGTTTCCAACCTGGCCGACATGGCGACGGCGCGTCAGGTGGCGGCCGATGCCCTGAAGACAGTATTCGGCCAGCCAGCCATCGCGCAGGCGCCTGAAATGCCGCCGGTTTCCGAAGAAAAACCGGCGGTTTCCCGACGCGGGTTTTTCCGTCGTTTGGCCGGCAAGCGCAATTGATTCGCTGCAGGTAGACTCTGCCTATAAAAATAGAGGAGCAAATCGGATGTGTCTGGCAATCCCTGCGCAAATCGTTGAGTTGCGGGACGGCGACAATGCGCTGGTCGATCTGGCCGGCGTCAAGAAGGAGATCTCGCTGGCGCTGGTCGACGGCGTGGTGGTCGGCGACTACGTGATCGTCCATGTCGGCTATGCGCTGAACAAGCTCGATCCCGAAGAAGCGGCCAAGACGCTGAAGCTGTTTGCCGAAATGGGTGAAATTCGGGGCGAACTGGCGCTGGGTGACGACCCGACCGTCCACTGATGAAGTACATCGACGAATTCCGCGACGGCGAGGTCGCCAAGAGCCTGGCCGAAGTCATCCGGCGCGAGGCGAACCCGGCGCGCAACTACCATTTCATGGAATTCTGCGGCGGCCATACCCATGCCATTTCGCGCTATGGCGTTTCCGACCTGCTGCCGGCCAATGTCAGAATGATCCACGGCCCGGGTTGCCCGGTCTGTATCCTGCCGATCGGCCGCGTCGATCAGGCCATCAGGCTGGCGCTGGAGCAGGGCGTCACCTTGTGCACCTACGGCGACTGCCTGCGCGTGCCGGCCTCCAACGGGCTGTCGCTGATGAAGGCCAGGGCGCGTGGCGGCGATATCCGGATGGTCTATTCGAGCGCCGATGCGGTGACGCTGGCCCAGAAAAATCCGGACAAGCAGGTCGTCTTCTTCGCCATCGGCTTCGAGACGACGACGCCGCCGACCGCGGTGGCGATCAAGCAGGCGGCGGCGCTCGGCCTGAAGAACTTCTCGGTACTGTGCTGCCACGTGCTGACCCCGTCGGCCATTTCGAGCATCCTCGAATCGCCGGAGGTGCGCCAGTGGGGCACTGTGCCGCTCGACGGCTTCATCGGCCCGGCCCACGTGTCGACGATCATCGGCAGCCGACCCTACGAATTCTTCGCCGAGGAATACAGGAAGCCGGTGGTGATCGCCGGTTTCGAGCCGCTCGACGTGATGCAGGCGATCAAAATGCTGATCCGCCAGGTCAACGAAGGGCGGGCCGAGGTCGAAAACGAGTTTTCGCGGGCCGTCGACCGCGACGGCAACAAGAAGGCGCAGCAACTGGTCGCCGAGGTGTTCGAGATGCGGAAGAATTTCGAATGGCGGGGGCTGAACGTGTTGCCCTACTCGGCCTTGCGCATTCGCTGCCAGTTCGCCGAATTTGACGCTGAAAAGCGCTTTCCGCTCGGTTATCAGTCGGTGGCGGATCACAAGGCCTGCGAGTGCGGGGCAATCCTGCGCGGCGTCAAGCGGCCGCAGGACTGCAAGATTTTCGGGACGGTGTGTACGCCGGAGAATCCGGTGGGGTCGTGCATGGTTTCGTCGGAGGGGGCTTGTGCGGCGCATTACACCTATGGGCGGTATAAGGATGTGGCCTGAGGTGGGGGATTTCCTTTTTAATTGGCTTGGGGTTCCGCCTTGCTGGCGGGCGTACTTTCTTTTGCTTCGCCAAAAGAAAGTAGCCAAAGAAAAGGCGACCCCGAGGGCGGCGCCGGCTTTGCCGGTTCCTTGCGCTACTCGGAACGCCGGGCGGCTGGCTAAACTCGCCTTCGGCTCAAACAACGCCAGCCGACTGCCCCCGGCCGTCCTGCGTTGCTCAGCGCCTTCCACGGGGACCCGAAAAGCGTCCACGCTAAGCCGGTGTGCCCAAAAAAGCGATTCCCACGGTCAACCGGAAAAAAAGTCCAAAAATGAAATCTGCCATTCAGGCACGCAAGCTCAAGTACGGCTCGTTTCAGCGGGCCCCTTGAGAGGTGCCGAGCAACGCAGGGGCTGGCGGGAAAAGGGCGAGGACTGTCTGAGGGCGAAGCCCGAGTTCCGCAGCCCCCGCCAGTCACGAGTAGCGCAGGGAACCGGCGCAGCCGGCACCGACCCAGGGTCGCCTTCTTCTTTGGCTACTTTCTTCTTGGCGAAGCAAGAAGAAAGTACGCCCGCCAACAAGGCGGAACCCCAAGCCGATTGAATGGAAACCAGCCCCATGACCGAAACCCGCAAAACCTACGTCCGCCCCCTCGACATCAAGCACGGCCATGTCGACATGGCTCACGGCTCGGGTGGCCGGGCGATGGCGCAACTGATCGAGGAACTGTTCGCCAAATACCTCGGCAACGAATATCTGGCCCAGGGCGACGATGGCGCGCTGTTGCCGAACCCGGGCGAGGGCAAGCTGGTCATGGCGACCGACTCGCACGTCGTCTCGCCATTGTTCTTCCCGGGCGGCGATATCGGCTGCCTGTCGGTGCATGGCACGATCAACGACGTGGCCATGATGGGCGCCAAACCGCTTTATCTTTCTGCCGGCTTCATCCTTGAAGAAGGCTTCAAGCTCGCCGATCTGGCGCGCATCGTGCAAAGCATGGCGACGGCGGCGAAGGCGGCCGGGGTGCCGGTGGTGACCGGCGATACCAAGGTCGTCGAGCGCGGCAAGGGCGACGGGGTGTTCATCACGACGACCGGCGTCGGTGTCGTGGCGCCGGGAAATGAGCTATCCGGTCGCTACGCCAGGCCCGGCGACGCCATTCTGGTCTCGGGCACGCTGGGCGATCACGGCATGGCGATCATGGCGGTGCGTGAAAGCCTCGGTTTCGAGTCGCCCATCGTCTCCGACACGGCGGCACTGCATGGCCTGATCGAAGCGATGCGGGCCAGTGGCGCCGATATCCATGTCCTGCGCGACCCGACACGTGGTGGGCTGGCGACGACGCTCAACGAAATCGCCAAGCAATCCGGCGTCGGCATGATGCTGCAGGAGAAGGCCTTGCCGGTAAGCCCGGCAGTTGATGCGGCCTGTGAATTCCTCGGGCTTGACCCGCTTTATGTCGCCAACGAGGGCAAACTGGTGGCGATCTGCGCCGAACCGGATGCGGAGAAATTATTGGCCGCGATGCGCGCCCATCCGCTGGGAGTGGCGGCGGCCATGGTCGGCACGGTACATGAGGACTCGCACCATTTTGTCCAGATGACGACCGGTTTCGGCGGACGGCGCATTGTCGACTGGCTGAGCGGCGAGCAATTGCCGCGGATTTGCTAAGCGATCAGTGGCGCAGCGCGATCATCACGGACTGCACGTCGCCCACCTCGGAAATGACGAGGTTGCGCGCGTCGGCCAGATTGTCGGCGTTGCGGATGTGAAACAGGTCGCGACGACCGTCCGGGTAGCGGATGGCGGCGATGTACTCCGGGCGCGGGGCGCGGGATGGCGGCGAGTTTCGCTGCTTGGCAGCTTTTCGTTGCGCTTGCATGGTTATTCCCCTTGTTTTTTGTTGCAGTGCATCGTAGCCAAGGCCTGTTACATCAAAAATATCGCCAAAGTTATAGAGTTATGCGGCATGGAAACGCAGGCCCCGCAAAGCCTTCGCCCATCTGCGCTCAGGTCGCTGGCATGAATTGTAAAGAACTGTAAAACATGCGAATTCTTTTCATCACCCACAGTTTCAACAGCCTGACCCAGCGCCTGTATTGCGAACTGACCGAGGGCGGTCACCGGGTCAGCATCGAATTCGACATCGCCGATTCGGTGAGCGAGGAGGCGGTGGCGCTGTTCAAGCCCGATCTGGTCATCGCCCCTTTCCTGAAACGGGCGATTCCCGAATCGATCTGGTCGCGCCATTGCTGCCTGATCGTCCATCCCGGGCCGGTTGGCGACCGTGGGCCGTCGGCGCTCGACTGGGCGATTCAGGGGGGCGCCAGGGAGTGGGGCGTCACAGTGTTACAGGCCGAAGCCGAGATGGATGCGGGTCCGGTCTGGGCGTCGGCGAGCTTTCCGATGCGTTCGGCCCGGAAAGCCTCGATCTATCGCAACGAAGTCACCGAGGCTGCCGTGCAGGCGGTGATTGCTGCGGTCAACCGGGTTTACTACGTGAAACGTAAAAATGAGCCAAATTTCAAACCGGAGCGCGTACCGGGGCGGGCTCACGCATTGATGAAACACGCTGACCGCGCCATAGCCTGGCGCAGCGAAACGAGCGCCGCCATCCTGGCCAAACTCAATGCCGCCGATGGCTTTCCCGGCGTTGCTGACGAACTGTTCGGCCAGCCCTGCCATTTGTTCGACGCCTGGCCGGAAGCATTACTCAAAGGCGAGCCGGGCAGCCTGCTCGGCCGGCGTGAGACGGCCATCTGCCAAGCAACGGTCGATGGCGCCGTGTGGATCGGCCATGTCAAGCCGGCCGGCGGCATCAAGCTGCCGGCGACGCTGGCCTGCCCGATGGCTGCCGAATTGCCCGAGTTGCCGCTAGCCGGCGGCTATTGGAAGTCTCCGGCCCCGACCTGGCAGGACATCGCCTACGAAGAGGCTGGCGGCGTAGGCTTCCTGAGCTTCGAGTTCTACAACGGCGCGATGAGCACCGGCCAATGCCAGCGGCTGACCGAAGCCTTCCAGTGGGCAACGACGCGGCCGACCCGGGTCATCGTGCTGCGCGGCGGCAGCGATTTCTGGTCCAACGGCATTCACCTCAACACCATCGAGGCCGCCGAAAGCCCGGCCGACGAGTCGTGGGCCAACATCAACGCCATCGACGATCTGGCCGAGGCCATTTTGCGCTGCGAAACGCAGTTGACCGTAGCCGCCATCGGCGGCAATGCCGGTGCCGGCGGCTGCTTCCTGGCCCGCGCCGCCGATTTCGTCTGGGTCCGCGATGGCGTCATGCTCAACCCGCATTACAAGAACATGGGCAACCTGTACGGCTCGGAGTTCTGGACCTACTTGCTGCCGCCACGCGTCGGTGATGACGGGGCCAAGGCCATCATGCGCCACCGCCTGCCGATGACGGCGCCGGAAGCGGTCAAGCTCGGCTTCTACGACGCCTGCCTGCCCGCTCCCGGCTTCGCCGTCGATGTCGCCCGGCGCGCCGCCGAACTGGCCGCCGCCCCGGATTTCCCCGAAAAACTCGCCGTCAAGCAGGCCAGACGCCACGCCGACGAAGCCGCCAAGCCGTTGGCCGCCTACCGCGCCGAGGAATTGGCCGAAATGCGCCGCAATTTCTACGGTTTCGATCCCTCGTACCATGTCGCGCGCTATCATTTCGTCTCCCGCTCGGCGCATTCGTGGACGCCGCGCCACCTCGCCCGCCATCGCGATCTCGACTGGAAAGTTCCGGCATGACCCTTCCGTCTTCCCACAGCAGCCTGCGCCGCCTGCCCGCCATTCTCGTCATCGACGACGAGGTGCGCTCGCAGGAAGCCTTGCGCCGGACGCTGGAAGAAGATTTCGAGGTGCTCTGCGCCTCCAGCGCCGACGAGGGCATGGAAATCCTCCTGCGCGAGCAGGCCGTCCGCATCGTGCTCTGCGACCAGCGCATGCCGGGGACGACCGGCGTCCAGTTTCTCAAGGAAGTACGCAGCCGCTGGCCGGACATCGTCCGCATCATCCTTTCCGGCTATACCGACGCCGAAGACATCATCACCGGCGTCAACGAGGCCGGCATCTGGCAATACCTGCTCAAGCCCTGGCAGCCCGAGCAGTTGTTGTTAACCCTGCAGCGTGCCGCCGAAGTGTGGCGTCTGCAGCAGGAAAACCAGCGCCTGTCGCTCGACCTGCGCACCGCCGAGCCGGTGCTCAAACGGCAGGTCGACCACAAGCAGGAAAAGGTCAAAAGCAGCTTCGGCCTGGCCGGCCTGATCCGCGCCACGGGCAGCCCGATCAACGCCGTCTGCGACATGGTCGGCCGCGTTGCACCGTTCGACCTGTCGATCATGGTCACCGGCGAATCGGGCACCGGCAAGGAAATGATCGCCCGCGCCATCCACTACGAAAGCCGCCGGGCGAGCAAGGCCTTCATCACCGAAAACTGCGGCGCCCTGCCCGACACCCTCCTCGAATCCGAGCTCTTCGGCTACAAACGCGGCGCCTTCACCGGCGCCGTCGAAGATCGTGTCGGCCTGTTTCAGCAGGCCGACGGTGGCACCCTGTTCCTCGACGAAATCGGCGAAACCAGCCCGGCTTTCCAGGTCAAGCTGCTGCGCGTGCTGCAGGAAGGCGAGTTCCGCCCGCTCGGCAGCAATCGTCCGGTCCATGTGGACGTCCGGGTCATTGCCGCGACCAACCGCGATCTCGAAGACGATGTGCGTACCGGCCGCTTCCGCGAAGACCTTTATTACCGGCTGGCGACCATCGCCCTGCACGTGCCGCCCTTGCGCGAGCGGCCGATGGACCTGCCGCTGCTCGCCCACCGCCTGCTCGCCAGCAGTTGCCACGCCCTCGGCAAGCCGGTCGAAGGCTTCACCAACGAGGCGCTCGCCTGCATCGCCGCCTACCGCTGGCCGGGCAATGTGCGCGAACTGCAGAACGAAATCCTGCGCATGGTTGCGCTGTCCACCACACCGCTGCTCGGTGCCGACCTGCTGTCGCCGCGCGTGCTGCGCACGCCGGTCGGCGATTTCGACGACAGCCGGCCGGGCGACGAGCCGGCCTGGGCGGCCGGCCTGGGCGGCTGCCTCAAGGAGCGCATGGATCAGCTGGAAATGCACGTCCTCAAGGAAGCGATGATCCGCCATCGCTGGAACAAATCGCGGGCCGCCCGCGAACTCGGCCTGTCGCGCGTCGGCCTGCGCGCCAAGCTGGTCCGCCACGGGCTGGAGCCGGCCGAATGATCCCGAATCGGCAAGCGCTTTACCGCAGAGGCACAGAGGCGCAGAGTCAATACAGAGAAACCCGGATTTTCTCTGTATTGCTTTTCTCCGAGTCTCCGCGTCTCTGCGGTGAAAATCCCTGTATTCAATCGAGGTTTGCAGCATGAAAGTGCTCTGGCTGCAAAGCGGCGGCTGCGGCGGCTGCACGCAGTCGATGCTGTGCTCGGAGCCGCGCTCGCTGTTCGACGAATTGCGCGACGCCGGCATCGAATTTCTCTGGCACCCGGCGCTCTCGATCGAGAGCGGTGAAGAAGCGCTTACCATCCTCGAAGACTGCGCCGAAGGCTGGCTTTCTTTCGATGCGCTATGCATCGAAGGAGCCATGCTGCGCGGCCCGAACGGCACCGGCAAGTTCCACCTGATGGCCGGCAGCGGCCGGCCGCTGACCGAATGGGTCGCCCGCCTGGCCCGCCACGCCAAATGGGTTTTCGCCATCGGCTCGTGCACGGCCTACGGCGGCTTTTCGGCCAACACGCCGGGCAATCCGCTCGAAGCCTGCGGCCTGCAGTTCGACGAACAGACGCCGGGCGGCCTGCTCGGCGCCGGCTTCCAGTCGGCGGCCGGCCTGCCGGTGATCAATATCGCCGGCTGCCCGACGCATCCCGGCTGGGTCGTCGACACGCTGGAAAAAGCCGCCCTGGAAGGGATGAGCGGCGCCGACCTCGACGAATTCGGGCGGCCGCTCCTCTATGCCGGCGAACTGGTCCATCACGGCTGCGCCCGCAACGAGTTCTACGAATTCAAGGCCAGCGCCCAGAAGCAGTCCGACCTCGGCTGCCTCATGGAAAACCTCGGCTGCAAGGGCACCCAGGCCCACGCCGACTGCAACCTGCGGCCGTGGAACGGCAGCGGCTCCTGCCTGCGCGGCGGCTTCGCCTGCATCGCCTGCACCGAGCCGGGTTTCGAGTCGCCCGGCCACGCCTTCCAGGAAACGCCGAAGCTGGCCGGCATCCCGATCGGCCTGCCGACCGACATGCCGAAAGCCTGGTTCGTCGCGCTCGCCGCGCTGTCCAAATCGGCGACGCCGAAGCGGGTGCGCAACAACGCCGTTGAAGATCATCCGGTAGTCATGCCGCCAATCCGCAAAAAAGGCGGCGGCAAGTGAGCCGGATCGTCGTCGGGCCGTTCAACCGCGTCGAAGGCGATCTTGAAGTCGCCCTCGACCTCGATAACGGCCTTATCCGCTCGGCCCAGGTCAACTCGCCGCTCTTCCGCGGCTTCGAGCAGATCATGATCGGCCGCGCTCCGCTCGACGCGCTGGCCATCGTGCCGCGCATCTGCGGCATCTGCTCGGTTGCCCAGTCGGCGGCGGCGGCCTCGGCGCTGGCCGAGGCGATGGGCGTCATTCCCACGGTCAACGGGAAAATATCGCGAAATTTGATATGTGCCACCGAAAACCTGGCCGATCACCTGACCCACTTTTACCTCTTTTTCATGCCCGATTTTGCCCGCCCGGCCTACGTCGACCGGCCTTGGCACGACGCCGTAGCGAAGCGTTTTACAGCGGTTACCGGCGACGCCGCTGCCGAGGTGTTGCCAGCCCGTGCCGGCTTCCTCCGGATGATGGGTTTTCTCGCCGGCCGCTGGCCGCACACGCTGGCCATCCAGCCCGGTGGCAGCACGCGGGCGATCACGGTCGGCGAGCGCATCCGCCTGCTCGCGCAGCTCCGCGAATTTCGTGGCTTTCTCGAAAAACGCCTGTTCGGCGACTCGCTCGCCGCTGTTGCCCAACTGGCCAGCAAGGATCAGCTACTGGCCTGGGCCGATGGCCGGCCCGCCGACTTCCCCGCCTTCCTGCACGCCGCCAGCGATCTCGGCCTCGACAAACTCGGCCGCGCCGACGACGCCTTCCTGTCCTACGGGGCCTACGACCTCTTCCCGGCGGGCACGTGGCAAGCCGGTCAATCGGCCGTGCTCGACGCAGCCAAAATCGACGAAGACACCACCAGCGCCTGGCTGGCGGCCGGCAAGGCCCGCCATCCGGCGCAGGGCGAAACCATCGTCGATGCCAATAAACCCGACGCCTATACCTGGTGCAAGGCGCCGCGCTATGCCGGCCAGCCTTACGAAGTCGGCGCGCTGGCCCGGCAACTCATCGCCGGCCACCCGCTGGCGCTCGATCTGGTGCAGCGCGACGGCGCCAGCGTCATGGCCCGCGTCGCCGCCCGCCTGCTCGAACTGGCGCTCGTCCTGCCCACCATGGAAAGCTGGGTGCAGGCGCTGCAACCCGGCGAACCCTTCTGCACCCACGGCGAGATGCCCGACGACGCCAGCGGTACCGGCCTCGTCGAAGCCGCCCGTGGCAGCCTCGGCCACTGGCTGAGCATCCGGCGCGGCCGCATCGAGCGCTACCAGATCATCGCCCCGACCACCTGGAATTTCTCGCCACGCGACGGCAACGCCCGGCCCGGCCCGCTCGAACAGGCCCTGGTCGGCCTGCCGGCCGGCGAAGGCGCGCCGCCGACCGTGCAGCATGTGGTGCGCTCCTTCGATCCGTGCATGGTGTGTACCGTGCATTAGCCTGGACAGGCCGCCACTATGGCCTTCGAATCCACTCGCTCGTCAATGTGATGGTCAGGCCGGAAAATGGCTCAAAGGAGTTCGATCGGCGGGTATGCCTCTTCCTTCTTGGCGCGTTTGGCAAAGGCCTTGTCGGAGGTGATAAAACTCTCGGCCTTGGCCTTGCCGCTCAGTGCCAGGTGCATGGCGTCGGCGAAATCCATCCCTGCTTCGTACCCGTTGAGCGCCCGCAACACGGCATCAAATTCGAGCGGTTCAAAGTTGGGCAGGTTGAACAACAGGCGGAGGGCATGGGCGATGGTGGCCCGGTCACAGTCGGTGGATTCCAGCACCCACACCAGTTCAATCAACACGGTCGGCGGGGTGGTGTAGTGGCGAGCCTTCGTCAGGAGTGCAGCGGCGGCCTTGTACTGGGCCTCATCGTCCCGCAGCAGGAAGCGGGCGAGAACGTTGGTGTCCAGGGCAATCATCAGGCTTGTTTGCTGGCGTCGTCGTTGGCCTTGGCCTTGGCCCTCAGTGCGGCCCGCATGTCGTCATCGGACACGGGCACCCGGCCAGCCCGGTGAAGGATGCCGCCGACTTCATCAACCGTAGCTTGTTTGATGTTGGCGGCCGGCATGAGGCGCAGGCTGTTTCCTTCCTCAATGATGATGAACTCCACACCTGGGTGCAGATGGTGCGAATCGCGCATTGCCTTGGGAATGACGATCTGCCCTTTGCTCGACATTTTGACGGTTTCCACGTTTGGCCTCTGTTTGGTAAGACGGATTGGTAAGACGCATGATAGCTCCACGGGCGGCAAGGTGTCGATTGTCAGTGTGGTGCACCGGTTGCCAAATCACCCGCCAAGCCTTTGATTTCTAGCTCGCGCACGGTACATATATTCAATATGAGCGCTCTGCAGACCACTGGTGCAATCTTCCTCCGTGGTGAGCAGGCTCGCGGCGCTCAGCGAGTGGGCCGGCTTTTTCGAGGAAGAGGAGGGCTTTTCTGGTGGACATCTCGCTCGCTTCGACGCATTTCTGCGACGCCCTCGGCGCGCGGCTGGATTTCTCCACCCTGCGCTGACCGCGATCATTCGTCCGCAGGAGAGCAGGCCATGAAACCCCTTGAGTGCTTTGTTGCCGCCTGATCGGCATCGAGGATATAGTCCTGTTGATGGAACATCTCACGCAAATTCTCTTGCTGCTGGGCGTTGCGGTCGTCGTGGTGCTCGCTTTTCAGCACCTGCATATTCCCACGGGCCTTGGTTATTTTCTGGTTGGCGTGATCCTCGGCCCACATACGGCGGGACCGACCGTCAATGTGCCCGAGTTCAAGGCGCTGGCGGAGTTTGGCGTGGTCTTCCTGCTGTTTTCCATCGGTCTCAATTTCTCCTTGCCCCAACTGCACGCGTTGCGTCACCTGGTGCTGGGGCTCGGCACCGGGCAAGTGGTCTTCACAACCCTCGCGGTAGGTCTCGTCATGTGGCTGGCCGGACTGGCCGCCCCCGCGGCTTTTGTGATCGGCGCGGTGTTTGCCCAGTCATCCACCACCCTCGTCAGCAGCCAGTTAACCGAGCAGGGCGAGGAAAACACGCCCCACGGTCGTCTTGGACTGGCGATGTCGGTTTTCCAGGACGTCACGGCGGTGCCCTTTCTGGTGGTGATTCCGGTACTGGGTCTGGCGGTCGGTGTCGATTTATTGGCCGGCGAACTGGGCTGGGTGATCACCAAAGCCCTACTGGCGTTCGCGCTGGTGTTCTATGTCGGGCGCTGGTTGTTGCGACCGCTGTTTCACCTCGTCACGCGGCGCCGTTCCGCCGAACTGTTCACCCTGGCTGTGTTACTGGTTGCCTTGCTCGCCGCCTGGACGACATTCAGCCTCGGTTTGTCGCTGGCGTTTGGCGCATTTCTGGCTGGCATGATGCTGGGCGAAACCGAATTCCGTCACCAGGTCGAATCCAGCATCCGTCCGTTCCGCGATGTGCTGCTCGGGCTGTTTTTCATCGGTATCGGCATGCTGCTCGAACCGGCCACCATCCTGCACATCTGGCATTGGGCACTACTTGGCGCACTGCTGCTGTTAGTCAGCAAGCTGCTGATTGTCACGGCAATGGTGAAGAGAAGCGGCATCGACACGTTAACTGCATGGCGCAGCGGATTGCTGCTGGCCGTGGGCGGAGAATTCGGCTTTGCCTTGCTGGCCATCGCGCTCGATGCCAAGGTGATCGACGCGGACATAGGGCAGATCGCGCTGACCGCCGTCCTGTTCTCGATGATCGTGGGCGCATTCCTGATCCGCTTCAATCAGGTCATCGCAGCCCGACTGACAGGCATCCGACGCGATGCGGAACAGGGCATTGCCCACAGCTTGTCGGAGGCGCCGGAGCAGCAAGTCATTATCGGCGGCTATGGCCGCGTCGGCCACACCATCGCCGTGCTTCTCAAGGCAAGCGGCGTGCCGTTCGTGGCGTTCGACACCGACCAGAAACAGGTGGTGCAGGGACGCGCCGATGGGCACCCGGTGTTGTATGGCGACATCTCCGATGCAGAATTGCTGGCGGCGGCGCATGCGGAGCGGGCCGCCCTGGTTGTCGTTACATTGAATGACCACGCCAGCGCGTTGCGCACCGTGGCAATTCTGCGCCGCAGTTACCCGCAAGTACCGGTCATCGCGCGGGCGCGCGATCTCGATACAAGCTCGCAACTGATGGATGCCGGCGCAAGCCACGCCTATCCGGAGACCATTGAGGCCAGCCTGCGCCTGGGGGCGACAGCGCTGCGGATGCTGTCCATATCCACTGACGACATCGACAAGACGATACAGGAGGTGCGGGATTGGGACTACGCACCCGTGCTCGAGATGAAACAGAGCAAGGAGAAAAGCTCATGAAACCGCTTGCCCGCATTCTTGCCGCCACCGATTTTTCCGCCCCCGCGCACCACGCCGCACAGCGCGCGGCGCTGCTCGCGCGCGATATTGGCGCGCGGCTGGAGCTCGTGCATATCCTGGAGAAGAGCGCACTCGACGAACTGCGCCGCGCGTTCGGCGCGGAAGGCGAGACCTTGCAGGAATGCATCCGCGCGCAGGCGCGCGAGGCGCTGGCGCAACTGGCCGCCGACATCGGTGCGCCGCTTGGAGTGAGCGCCGGCCAGTATTTGCTGGAAGGCGCGGTGCTCGAAGGCATCGCCACTGAGGCGGAGCGCCTCGATGCGAGCCTGCTGATCGTGGGCGCACGCGGCGCGGACTTCATGCGCCACTGGCTGCTGGGGGCAACCGCCGAGCGCCTGTTGCGCAAGACCCGGCGTCCGATCCTGGTGGTGAAACAACCCGCGCGCGACGCGTACCGCAGCGTGCTGGTGCCGGTGGATTTCTCACCCTGGTCGCAGGGCGCCATGCGTCTGGCGCAGGCTGTCGCGCCGCGGGCTGAGATCGTCCTGCTGCATGCCTTTGAGGCACCCTTCGAAGGCAAGCTGCGCTTTGCAGGGGTAGCGGAAGAGACCATCCAGCGCCATCGTGCCGAGGCCCGCCAGGAGGCGCTCGCCCGTTTGCATCAGGCCGCCACCGAGGCTGGCTTCGCCGAAACAAACGGACGCGCCATCGCGGTCCATGGCGGTGCCGCGCCCCGCATCCTGGAGCAGGAGGAAGTACAAGGCGCCGATCTCATCGTGCTCGGCAAGCATGGCGCGGGTATGACTGAGGAACTGTTGCTCGGTAGCGTTACCAAGCACGTGCTGGCCCATGCGCGCGGCGACGTGCTGGTCGCCTGGCGCTAAGCGATTTGCCGAACCCGCAATCAAACCAAAGAGACATTATCCTTGAAACCTCAGTTGACCGCTTATCCAGCCTTGGCCAGCCGCATGAATACAGGCCTTTGCGCCTTCGAGGCGATTCACCCCTTGGCTGACAGCGCTACATGGCCGCTGGCACGCCTGGTCGGGCGCCCGGTTTTGTCGCTTCTCCTTGCAGGCATGAGTCTGCTGCGTCGTCGCTTCGCGCCGGCCATCCCGCCCAGGCGCACCATCTGCCACGTCCAACTGAGGTTTCAAGGATTATGACTCCCGTCCATTGCATCGTCGCCGCCACCGATTTTTCCGTCCCCGCTGGCCGGGCCGTGCGCCGTGCCGCCCTGATCGCCAAGGCATGTCATGCCGAATTGCATCTGCTGCACGTGGTGCATCCCCTGGCACTCTATCCAGGCCCTGACATCCGGCCGGCCGATGCCACCTGCAACGACGAAGCTGCAGCCAAGGGTGCGCGCACCCGGCTGGAAGCTCTGGCGGCTACGCTGCAAGCGCAATTCGGCATCAGGACTCACGCTGCCTCCCGTATCGGCCGGGCCCACAGTCAAATCGCCGATTATGCGCGCGTGGTCGAGGCCGGTCTGGTGGTGGCGGGGGCGCGCGGCGAGAACAGCCTGCTTGATCTGCTGCTCGGTTCCACCACCGCGCGGGTGCTGCGGACGACGACCTGCCCGGTCTTGATCGTCAAGCTCCAGACGCAGCAGGGGCCTTATCGCGACGCCCTCGTCGCGCTGGATTTCTCGCCCGGATTCGCGGCGATGCCGGCGCTGTGCCGAGCGGTCGCGCCGGATGCGCGTATCGAGCTGCTGCACGTCTGCGACACAGCCATCGCCGAGCGGATGCGCCAGGCCGGCCTGGATGCGGCGTTCGCCGAGGATTACCGCCGTCGCGCCCTGGCGGAAGCGGAAACCCGGCTGCAAGCCACGCAGCCTGAAGGCGTCTGCGCTCGCCATGTCACGGCGGGCTATCCGGCCGCCGCGATTGTCGAGCGCGCCGCATCGTTGCGCGCCGAACTCATCGTCCTGGGCCGCAGCGGCAAGAGCGGCATGCAGGAGTTTCTGCTCGGCAGCGTTGCCAAGGATGTGACCAATGCGGCCGATTGCGATGTGCTGGTGCTAGCCCCCGCTACCGCAGAGATAGCAAAGCCATGAGCCGATCCAGATGGACGTTCGCCGTCGCGGCGTTTTTCCCCGCTATCGCCTGGGCTGCGGGCGGGGGCGTGGTCGCTGAAAACCTGTTGTGGCTGGCGATCATCCTGATGGCGGCGCGGCTGTTTTCGCCGCTGGCCGAAAGAATCGGCTTTCCCGCCGTGCTCGGTGAACTGCTGCTGGGGGTGGCTCTGGGCAACCTGTCGCTGTTCGGCGTCCAGTATTTCGATAGCATCGTGAAGGACCCGATCATCGCCTTCATGGCCGAGTTGGGAGTCATCGTCCTGATGTTGCAGATCGGCCTGGAGACGCGCCTGGCAGACCTGGTGAAGGTCGGCGGGCGCGCCGCCGGCGTCGGCATGGTCGGTATCGTGACCCCATTTGTGCTGGGCGCTTTCGTGGCCGGGCCGTGGCTGCTGCCCGGCCTGGGAACGAATGCCTATCTGTTCCTGGGCGCCACGCTCGCCGCCACCTCGGTAGGTATCACCGGACGGGTATTCCGCGACTTGGGGCAACTCGGCGCGCCGGAGGCGCGCATCGTGCTGGGCGCTGCGGTGATCGACGATGTGCTGGGCCTGGTCATCCTGGCGGTGCTTAGCGGGCTGGTGCAGGCGGGTTCGGTCAGCCTGGGCGAAGTGGGCGGCATCATCCTTAACGCGGTGCTGTTCCTGGTTGGCTCCATCGCCATCGGTCGTGCCATCGCGCCCCACTCCAGCCGCTGGCTGGCGCAACTGGACAAGGGGCAGAGCATGTTGTTCGCCCAGGTGCTGGCTACCGGCCTGTTCATGGCCTGGCTGGCGCATCTGGCCGGCCTGGCGCCAATCATCGGTGCCTTCGCGGCGGGGCTCTTGTTCGAACCGCTGTTTTTCAAGACCTTCGAGACGCCCAGAATCGTGCGCGAGGTCGAGGCGCTGCTGCCGAATCGCACGCCCAGTGGCATTCACCCGCTCGCCGAACGCCTGCGCGAGGCGCTCGCCCGCCACTCGGGCCACCAGCACGAACACATGCTGGAGCCGATCGGCTATTTCTTCGTGCCGGTTTTTTTCGTACTCACCGGCATGCAGGTCGACCTGTCCACGCTGGCCGACCCCGCCATCGTCGCCGTCGCGCTCGGGGTAACCGCTGCCGCCGTGGCCGGCAAGCTGCTCGCCGGATTCGCCGCCGGGCGCGGCGCGAATGCCTGGGTAGTGGGCTGGGGCATGGTGCCGCGCGGCGAGGTGGGACTGATTTTCGCCATGCTTGGCAAGCAGCTCGGGGTGATGAGCGAGGCCATGTTCTCGGTCATCGTTATCATGGTGATTCTGACCACCTTGATCGCGCCGCCGGCGCTGACGCTGCTGCTGCGGAGAAAGCACCGTGCTGGCAAAGCAACGGAATGCGGGAACTGAGAGCTTGGGCGTCCGTTTCCACGGTCGACCGGAAAAAACGGCCAAAATTGAAATCCAGTGTCATTCCGCCGACGGTCAAAAATGACTTGGTGATTTTCCGGATCGCTCATTAGACTGGAACGACCCCGACCGCTGCCGAAGGAGTCCAAAAATGCCCGCGCTCATTGCCTTCTGGAATCTTGAAAACCTCTTCGCGCCCGAAGGCTTTCCGGGGCGCGAGCCGTGGCTCGCCAAGGCCGTGCAGAAGGAGCTCAAGGGCTGGTCGGAGACGCTGTTCAGGCGAAAGATTGCCCAGCTCGGCGCTATCATCGTCCGCATGAAGGAGGGCGCCGGCCCCGACATTCTCGGCGTGTGCGAGGTTGAAAACCGCTATGCCCTGCAGGCGCTGGCCGACCAGCTCAACCAGGCGCTGCCGGCGCGCAACTACCAGCTGGTTCATGTCGATTCGGCGCGCGATCAGCGCGGGATCGATACCGCTTTCCTGTTCGACGCCAACCAGTTCACGGCCAAGATGGATGAACTGTTTTCGCACTGGGTCATGCGCCAGACCGGCACGCGCGACATCACGCAGATCACCTTCGTCGCGCCGTCCGGAAAGCAAGTCGTCATGCTGGCCAATCACTGGCCGTCAAGGTCGTCGTCGACCGGCGATGGAGCCGAGTATTCGTCCGGTTTCCGCGCCACGGCGGGCGAGACGCTGGCCTACTGGCATGGGCGGATACGGGAAATAAAGGGCGATAGCGTTGCGGTCATTGCATTCGGCGATTTCAACGACGAACCCTACGACAAGTCGATCACCATCCACGCCCGGGGCCTGCGCAACAAGGGCGATGTTTCGCGGGCAAAGAGTGCCAAGTTCTACAACCTGAGCTGGGAATATCTGACGGTGATGACCCAGGACCACAAGGGCAACCAGCGTCCGCTCAACGGCACGCTGTATTTCGGCGGCGATGCCAGCCTGTTCGACCAGATCCTGATTTCAAGCGGCCTGCTGACGGGCAAGAGCGGCTGGCGCACGGTTGGCGGCAGCGCGCGCATCGAGGCCTATCCGCCCATGGTCAGCCATCGCGTCGGCGAGGGGCCGATCCGTTTCGGGCTGCCGGCCGGCGACGTCGCTGAGAACGTCAATCTCGACGGCTACAGCGATCATTTCCCGGTGTCGGTGCGCATCGAAGAGGTTTGATCGGGCGCCGTAGCGCCCGATCTTTTGCCTAGAAACCGATCTTCCGGCTGCGTCCCATTCTGGCCTGTTCGAAATCCCGCCCTTCCAGCCAGTTGCGACCCTCCAGCTTGGCTGTGCCGAAGGCGGCAAGCAGGCGTTTGCGCATGTCGCGCGGCGGCAGCGAGCCGAGGCGTTCGAGCACCGCTTCGTCGGCTTTCGGCGGGAAACCCCAGTCGTGCTGGCCGACGATTTCACGGTACAGCGCGGCGGCGATGCTGATGGCGGCGTCGTGGTCGGGGCGCGGCACTTCGTAGACGTTCATGCGGTTGAGGATGGGCTCGGGAATCGAACGTTCGTCATTGGCCGTCGTCACCCACAGGATGTGCGAGGCATCAATGTCGATGTCGATGAACTCGTCCTTGAAGGCGCGCGCCGTGTCATGTTCCAACAGGCCGTAGAGCGAACCCATCGGGTCGTAGCGCGAGTCGCCGCCGGCCTTGTCGATTTCGTCGAGCACCACGACCGGGTTGGCGTAGTCGCCATGCACCAGCGTGTGCGCCACCTTGCCCGGCTTGGCGTTGTTCCACTGCGACGAGGCGCCGGAAAGCACCCAGCCGGCGGTCAGCGAACTCATCGAGATGAATTCGTGGCCGGTGCCCAGCCGGTTCGCCAGTTCGCGGGCGAAATGCGTCTTGCCGATGCCGGGTTCGCCGAGCAGCAGGATGGGCGTGAAGCTCATCGGCTCGTTGCCGGCGACCGAGAGGGCGACGTACTTCTTGAGGTCGTCGATGACGTCGCTGAAATTGGGGCAGCTGTCGTAGAGCTCGTCGATCATGTCGGCGCCGGTCGGGCGGATCAGGAAACGGCCGCCGCCGCGCTGTTTCATCTTGTCGTAGAGGCTGGCCAGCGCTTCGTTGCGATTGCCGGCTGCCTCCTCCATGGCGCGGTCGATGGCCGCCACGTCGTAGATGGTGCGCTCTTCAGCGACCGAGAGTCGGATTTCACTGTGTGCCATGATGACTTCCTCCATGCGCTCTTAGACCGGTTAACGGATCCAGCGTGCTACGGTTTCAGTCGAGCATATTTCGTTCCCGGTATCGGGTGACGGGTATCGAGAAGGTGTGCAAATCCTTGGTGGAAGCGGGTTTTAGGCTTTGATGACGGGTGAAATGGCAATTTCAAATTTGGCGGTTTTTTCCGGTTGACCGTAGCAATCCGACAATTTGTGCCCCTGTTTGGAGCGTTCAGTGCTCCGGGTAGAGCAAGTCCTGTGCTGTTTCGAACAGTTCCCGTTCTTCAAAACGGACATGGTCGTGGAGCAAGGTGGCGAAGCGGGCGAGGAGCTCGCTGTCCGGTTCGGCCAGCCGCCGGTTCAGGTCGCGCAGTTCGGCGTGTTCGGCCAGCGTGCGCGCCACCAGTTCGTTGGCGCCAGCAGCGGCCAGTGCCGGCAGCAAGTCTTTTTCTTCGGTCTGGAAATGGGGTTCGAGTTCGCTGGCAAATATTCCGACAATCTTTTCCGCCGCCTCGGCGATGGCCAGCGCATGTCCGGAATCGCTGGCGAAGCGGGCCAGTCGGGACAGCTTGAGGGCCTGGTGGTGTTCGCGCGAGAGTTGCAACAGGGCGGCATGGCGTTTCATCGGGCACCTCGTTTGGCGTTACGCCGGACTAAAGTCACCAGCGTTGCAATGAAAACGATGAGCACCAGACCATTCAACAGGGCAGCGTTGTGGCGCAGATCGAAATTGTCGGCTAGCCCGCCGAAGACGCGCAGCGCCAGCGTCAGGTGGAGCAGCGCGAGCGGCAGGTAAAGGGCCGGGTGGTAGGGAATCCTGATGCGGGTGACGGCCGGGAAAATGATCGGCGCGTGGCCAAAAACCATCGAAAAAACGAAGCCGAGGCCGATGGCATGCAAGGCCGCATCGCGCCATGCATGGCCGGGAGCGAAGGCGCCAGCCAGCCCGAGCAGGCCGGCGGCGAAGAGCCAGGCGTAGCCGGAAAGCAGGCAGGCCGCGATGAAACGGGTCAGCCCTTCGGTAGCGATGTTGCGGCGGGCGATGTCGTAACGCAGCAGCCAGAGGGCGAGGGCGATCAGCCCCGCGGCAAAAAGCCGGTCGACCGTGGTCATGGCGCTGACCAGCAGCACGCCGACAATGCCGATGAACAGCTTTTGGGCGAGCGGTGGCGTCGGCAGAAAACGGGTCAGTTCGAGGCGTTCGCCGGCAATGGTCAACACGAGAAAAAGCAGCCACCACGCCACGGCGGCGCTGACGTCACCCGAGGCCAGCCAGAGCAGATTGCCGACCAGCCAGCAGCCGGCAGCCAGGGTCAGGACGATGGTGAAGACGGCGACCTGACGGCGCAGGGCAACGGCGCTGGCGGCGATCAGGCCAAACGCGCCGAGGCTGCCAAGTATCTGCCCAAGCAGCAACGGGGCGCCGGCGAGCAGCGCAATACCGCTGGCCCCGGCCGCCAGCGGGGCGAGGTAGGCCCAGTTCCGGCCAGCCGCGACGGCGCGTTCGAGGCTGATCACCGTGCCGAAAAAGGCGGCGATCATGAGCGGGCCATGCACACCGGCCGCCTGCATGGCGGGCGCGGGCACCTCCCAGCCGAGGCGGGCGAGGCCGGCCATGACGCCGCCGAGCAGCGAGAGCATGCCGAAAAAGAGCAGCGGCAAGCGGCCGCCGGGTTTGAGCTCAGCCATTAAGCGCTGTCCGCCTCGTCCCAGCCCAGACTCAACCGGCACTTCTCGCTCATCATCGACGGCGCCCAGGGCGGCTCCCAGACGAGGCGGATTTCCGGTTGGCAGTCGGCCGGCAGGATGCGCTCGAGTTCGGCATAGGCGTCATCGACAATCATTTCGCCCATCGGGCAGGCCGGCGAGGTCATGGTCATTTCGATGAGCAGTTTGTTGCCGTCGAGCTCGATGCGGTAGATCAGGCCGAGGTCGACAATATTGGCGCCGACCTCGGGGTCGACCACCTTGCGCAGGGCGGCGCGGATCTGTTCGGTATCGAGGGCAGCGGTCATCGGAGCCAGACGTTAGAATGTGCTGCGGCCATCCTAGCAGCGCGTTTAAAGGCCATCTTTAGCACGGAGCAAAGAACATGGAACGCTTCACAATTTCTCTGGATGAGGCTTTGGCCAAGGAATTCGACCAGCTAATCGCAGCCCGCGGTTACAGCAACCGCTCGGAAGCCGTGCGCGACCTGATCCGCGGCGCCATCGAGAGCGACCGCCAGCGCGAAACGCCCTCCGGCCACTGCGTCGCCAATCTGTCCTATGTTTACAACCACCACGAACGCGAACTGGCCGAGCGCCTGACCGGCCTGCAGCACGACCACCACGACCTGACGGTGGCGGCGCTGCATAGCCACCTCGATCACGACAATTGCCTCGAATCGGTTATTTTGAAAGGCTCGACGGCTGATGTCCGCCAGTTTGCCGATGCGCTCATGGCCGAACGCGGCGTCCGCCACGGCAAGCTCAACGTCATCGCGCTGGAGGCCGAACATCATCACGCCCACGACGACCACGGCGAAGCCCATGTCCACTATCGTCCCGCCCGCTGACCTGTCGGCTGATTCACCCTTGCCGCCGGGCGGCGAGCAGGCGTGGATCGAAGTCATCCAGAAGATGGACGAGGTCTACAACGACCTCCTGCAATACGAAGTCGCCCTCGAAGAGAAGAACGCCGCGCTCGAAGAGTCGCACCAGTTCATCGAGAGCGTCCTCACCTCGATGTCGGACATCCTGATCGTTTGCGACCGCAACGGCGGTATCGAGGAAGTCAATTCCTCGCTCCAGCATTTCTCCGGAAAAACGGCGGCCGAGCTGGAAAAAACACCGGTCTTCAACCTCTTCGCCGACGACATCGAACGCGCCAAGGCCCGCGACATCTTTGCCCGCTACGGCCGCCAAGGCGTCCACGACTGCGAGTTCTTCCTGCGTGCCGGCGACGGCTCGACCGTGCCGGTGTCGATGAACTGCACGCCGCGCCTGTCGCAGACCGGCAAACTCATGGGCATGGTCGTCACCGGCCGCCCGGTCGGCGAACTGCGCCGCGCCTATTCGGCCTTGCGCCAGGCGCACGACGACCTCAAGCGGACGCAAAGCCAGTTGCTGCACGCTGAAAAAATGGTCTCGCTCGGCCGCCTGGTCGCCGGTGTGGCGCATGAACTCAACAACCCGATCAGCTTCGTGCTCGGCAACGTGCTGTCGCTCAAGCGCTATGCCAGCCGCCTCGAAAGCTACCTCGGCGCGGTGCACGCCAGCGATGCGGCCGAAGACGGCGCCTTGCAGGCCATGCGTCAGGAGCTGCGCATCGACCGCATCCTGGCCGACATGCCGCACCTCATCGACGGCATGATCGAAGGGGCAGAGCGCACGCGCGACATCGTCGATGCACTCAAACGTTTTTCGGCTGTCGACAAGATGACGCCCGAGCAGGTCAGCCTCAACGAAGTCGTCGAGCGTTCGGTGCGCTGGGTGGTGCAGAGCGCGGCGGCCAATTTCACGGTCAACACGAAAATATCGCCAAATCTGAAATGTTCCGGTTCATCGGGACAACTCCAGCAGGTCATCATGAATCTCGTCCAGAACGCCTGCGACGCCACGGCCAGCCAGCCGGAACCGGCCTTGACCGTCAGCGGCGGCATCGAAGATGGCATGGTGATCCTGCGCTTTGCCGACAACGGACCGGGTATTTCCGAGGAACATCTGGGCCGCCTGTTCGAACCTTTCTTCACCACCAAGCCGGTCGGTCAGGGTACCGGTCTCGGCTTGTCGATCAGCTACAGCATCGTCGAACGGCACGGCGGCAAACTCAGCGCCCATAACATTCCGGGCGGCGGGGCGGAATTCATCCTTGCACTGCCGGTGGAAAGTCACTGACCATTTGCTCGGGTTTGGCAGC
The DNA here is from genome assembly GCA_030691385.1 of Azonexus sp. GTDB lineage: Bacteria > Pseudomonadota > Gammaproteobacteria > Burkholderiales > Rhodocyclaceae > Azonexus. Next base: position 13,976 of record JAUYEI010000007.1, on the reverse strand, counting down.
AGCCATTTTGTCTTGAACTCAATACGAACAATGACTTATTGATCTGGCACGGTCTTTGTATGAAGATTGCTATAACTTTCATACGGGACGATCATGGAAACCCTGCCCAACGACTGGTTGTCACTGCTGATACTGACCTTCGTCCTTGGCATGAAACACGGTTTTGATGCCGACCACTTGGCTACCATCGACGGCCTGACCCGCTACAACGCGCGTACCCGGCCCGGTCTGGCGCGCTACTGCGGCACGCTGTTCTCGCTCGGCCACGGTGCTGTGGTCATGGCCATCGCCCTCGGTGTCTCGGCGCTGGCCGGGCAATGGGAAGTGCCGGAATGGTTCGGCACGCTGGGCGCCGTGATTTCCATCGCCTTTCTCGTCGCCCTGGGCAGCCTCAATCTGGCCGCCGTACTGGCGGCCGAACCGCACGAAGTCGTCCAGCCGGTCGGCCTCAAGGGCCGCCTGCTCGGCAACCTTCGCCATGTTTCGCATCCGGTGCTCATCGCGCTGGTCGGTGCCCTGTTCGCCCTCTCCTTCGATACCCTGTCGCAAGCCGCTTTTTTCGCCCTGACCGCCACCCAGTTCGGCGGCTGGGAGCATGCCCTCGTGCTCGCCCTGCTCTTCATGCTCGGCATGTTGCTGACCGATGGCATCAATGGCCTGTGGATCGCGCGCCTCATCGCCCGCGCTGATCAGGTGGCGCTTATTGCTTCGCGCGTCATGGGGCTGGTGGTGTCGGGCGTAAGCCTGCTGGTCGCCGCCTTCGGCGCCGCCAAGATGCTGTCGCCGGCCGTCGATGTCTGGAGCGAAGGCAAGGAATTGATATTCGGCTTTTCGCTGGTAGCGATCATCGCCCTGAGCTTTATCGCCGCGGTGCGCCTGACGCGCCGGCCGGCGGTGGTCTGATCGGCGGGCGACTCAGCCGGCTTGACTGGCCTTGGCCAGCGCCAGGATCACCTCGCGCGCCACCTTTTTTTGCTCGGCCGGCAGATTGATGAAGACGTCCAGCACTTCGCGCTCCGGGCCGGCGATGGCTTCGTCCCAGCGCTTTTTCTTTTCCTGAACCGAGCGGATCGCCTCGCCGCCGAAGCGCAGAATCTGCGGCTCGACCTTCAACCAATCGGCCAAGGTTGAATTGGCATGCTCAGCAAACTTCCCCTCCCGTTCATGCCGAGTAGGCGCGTAGCGCCGTATCGAAGCACGGATGATCGTTGGACAGGCCCCTTTCGGAGCACTCCGTCGACAAGGCCCTTCGATACGCGGGAAGGCCCGCTACTCAGGGCGAACGGCGAGATGGCAGTTTCCGGTAAGCACCGGAGGTTTGGCCGTCAGGAGGCCGATTTGTCCAGTTGCTGATGCAGCCAGCCACGGGCAAGCTGTGTCTGCTCCGCCGAACGCCGGATGAGCGCAAGGGTGCCGGGGTGGCCGGTCGCCGTAAGAACGACTAGGGCTTCCTCGATTTCATGCGCCAGCCCGACCTCAATCATGCCGGCCAGCAGTTCATCGGCCTGGCGTATGTCCTTTTGCCTTTTGGCGTCACCCTCGCCGCTTCGCAACTAGGCAATGATGAGCTTGTGGATGGCGAAGCGGGCTGGGTCGGGCAGGTTGATGGGGAAGGCGTAGGTGCCGATGACCAGGCCGCGACGGTTGAGGCCGCCGAGCAGGTAGTCCATGTAGCGCAAGGGCGTGGCGGCGATGCCGAGATCGTCGAAATTGCGCGGCAAATCGGTCTCCGTAGCGGCATGCGTGGTCAGAAAATCGAGCTTGATGCGGGTCTTGCGGCTGATGATCGCGATCGATGGCTGGCGGTGGTCGAGCTGAGGCACGGCGAAGAAAGTCGGATCGAGTTCCTGGGCGCCGGCCAGAACGTCGATGGCTTCAGCATTGCCCGGCAGGGCCAGACTGATGCCCTGGGCGCGGGCGAAATCCATGTCGCTGGTTTTGAGCTGGCTGCCCCAGCGCAGGCCGAGCAGGTTGCCGAGGGCGGTAAAGGCGTGCGAGCCAACGAGGACGAGGCCTTTGCGGAAAAGCCCGGCTTGGGCCAGGTGTTCCATGACGCGGAAGTGGGCCGACTCCATGCTCATGCCGCCGCTGGCGACAAAGGCCTTGGTGGTGGCGCGCAGCGCGGTGATGGCGTCGCCGGCTTCTGCCTTGCGTGTTTTGCGGCGGTCGACCAGCGCCTGGGTTTCCGGGGTGTCGCGGCCGAGGGAAAGGCGCTTGAGCTTGCCGTCGGGGGTGGTCACCTGCCAGTACCAGTAGGCGTAGCCGTTGGCGTGGTTCAAATAGGGGCTGCCGGCGATGCCCTGCTCGAAGATGGTGGCCTTGAAAACCGAGGCTTCTTCGAGCAGTTGGGCGTAGAGCGTTTGGCTTACCGGGCTTTGAGGAGACATCGCCAACTTCGATTTGTAGTAGGCGCGAAAGGTCTACTACAAACCAATTGGATCAGGTGCTTACCCCAAAAACAGCTTGTAAGCCGGATTCTGGCTCTCGTCCCAGTGGGCGTAGCCGAGCTTTTGCAGGAATTCCTTGAATTTCCCCATGTCGCCCGGCGGCACTTGCATGCCGACCAGGACGCGGCCGTAGTCGGCGCCGTGGTTGCGGTAGTGGAAGAGGCTGATGTTCCAGCCGGCGCTCATCTGGGTCAGGAAATTCATCAGCGCGCCCGGCTTTTCGGGGAATTCGAAGCGGTAGAGCAGTTCGTGCAGGCCCTTTTCGCAGACCGCCGCGGCGTGGCCGCCGACCATGTGACGGATATGGTTCTTGGCCATTTCGTCGTCGGTCAGGTCGAGTGTCGGGTAGCCGTGCTTTTGCAGGCTGTCGACCAGCTTCAGCGATTCCTTGCGGTCGGCGACCTGGACGCCGACGAAGACGTGGGCTTCGCTGGCGGTGTGGTAGCGGTAGTTGAATTCGGTGACGTTGCGCTTGCCGATCAGGGCCAGGAATTTCTTGTAGGCGCCGGGCTTTTCGGGCAGCGTGACGGCGAAGACGGCTTCGCGCTGTTCGCCGAATTCGGCCCGCTCGGCAACGAAGCGCAGGCGGTCGAAATTCATGTTGGCGCCGGAGGTGACGGCGATCAGGTTCTTGTCCTTGAGCTTGTGCTGGCGGGCATATTCCTTGGCCCCGGCCACGGCCAGGGCGCCGGCCGGTTCGAGAATCGAGCGGGTGTCCTCGAAGACGTCCTTGATCGCCGCGCAGATGGCGTCGGTGTCGACCAGGATGACCTCGTCGAGGTATTCCTTGCACAGACGGAAGGTTTCTTCACCGACGAACTTGACGGCGGTGCCGTCGGCAAACAGGCCAACCTGATCGAGACGAAGGCGCTTGCCGGCGGCCAGCGACTGCTTCATGGCGTCGGCGTCGAAGGTTTCAACGCCGATGACCTTGATTTCCGGGCGCAGGCGCTTGATGTAGGCAGCCACCCCGGCGACCAGCCCGCCGCCGCCGATGGCGCAGAAGACGGCGGTGATCGGCCCATTGTGGCGGGAATGCTGGCGGAGGATTTCCATGGCGACGGTGCCCTGCCCGGCGATCACTTCCGGATCGTCGAAGGGGTGGACGAAGGTCAGCTTCTCGGTTTTTTCGAGTTCGACGGCGTGGGCGTAGGCTTCGTCAAAGGAATCGCCATGCAGCACGACTTCGCCGCCGCGCGAGCGGACGGCATCGATCTTGATGCCCGGCGTCGAGGTCGGCATGACGATGACCGCCCGGCAACCCAGCTTCTTGGCCGACAGGGCGACGCCCTGGGCGTGATTGCCGGCCGAGGCGCAGATGACGCCGCGCTTGAGTTTTTCCGCCGAGAGGCTGGCGATCTTGTTGTAGGCGCCGCGCAGCTTGAAGGAAAAGACCGGCTGCATGTCTTCACGCTTGAGAATAATCTTGTTGCCGACCCGGGCGGAAAGGTTGCTGGCCAGGTCGAGCGGCGTTTCGACGGCCACGTCATAAACCTGTGCGTTGAGAACTTTTTCGAGATAATCCGGGTGCATTGCGCGCAATTCATTAAGGCAAAAGGGAGATTCTACGGGTGGAGTGGCTAAACGTCACGGCGGAAAGTGGGCTTTGGGGCCTGCTGGCGGCCAGTTTTCTCTCGGCAACGGTGCTGCCCGGCGGCTCGGAGGCGCTGTTGTGGGGATTTTTGCGTCAGCATCCGGCTGAGTACGGCTCGGCGCTGGCCCTCGCCACGCTGGGCAATACGGCCGGCGGCATGACGTCATGGTGGTGTGGCCGCTTTCTGCCGCGCTGGCAAAGGCTCGAAAACCTGCCGCATCGCGACCGGCTCGAACGCTGGGGCAGCCCCACGCTGCTGCTCGCCTGGGCGCCGCTGATCGGCGACGCGCTGTGCCTTGCCGCTGGCTGGTTGCGCCTGCACTGGCTGCCTTGCTGTCTGTTCATGGTCATCGGCAAGTTCGCGCGCTACTGGCTGGTCGCCCAGACGGCCGTGAGTTCCTGATGCCCGATTCCACCCTGCCCGCCAAAGTTACTTTCTGGGAAGCCTTCCGCTTCTGGCTCAAGCTTGGTTTCATCAGCTTCGGCGGCCCGGCCGGGCAGATATCTATGATGCATCAGGAACTCGTCGACAAGCGCCGCTGGCTGTCCGAAGGCCGTTTCCTGCATGCCCTCAATTACTGCATGGTGCTGCCCGGGCCGGAGGCGCAGCAGCTAGCCACCTACATCGGCTGGCTCATGCATCGGACCCGGGGCGGCATCGTCGCCGGCGTGCTGTTCGTGCTGCCCTCGCTATTCATTCTCATTGCGCTGTCGTGGATCTACATCGCCTACGGCAATACGACGCTAGTCGCCGGGCTGTTTTTCGGCATCAAGCCGGCGGTCACCGCCATCGTCCTGCAGGCGGCCTGGCGCATTGGCTCGCGGGCGCTCAAGACCAAGCTGCTGTGGGCGATTGCCGGGACGGCTTTCGTCGCCATTTTTGCCTTCGGCACGCCGTTTCCGGCCATTGTCGTGGCCGCCGGGCTGATTGGTTACGTCGGCGGACGATTCAAGCCGGTTCAGCCCCAATCCCACGGTCAACCGGAAAAATCGGCCAAAATCGAAATGCCGGCGCTCATCGACGACGACACGCCAACGCCCGAACACGCCCGTTTCCGCTGGTCGCGCCTGCTCACGGTGGCGGTCATCGGTGCCCTGCTCTGGGCGCTGCCCATGAGCATGCTGACCGCCACGCTCGGCTGGGACCACACGCTGACGCAGATGGGCTGGTTCTTCACCAAGGCGGCCTTGCTCACCTTCGGCGGCGCCTACGCCGTGCTGCCCTACGTCTATCAGGGCGCTGTGACGCATTTCGGCTGGCTGACGCCGACCCAGATGATAGCCGGCCTGGCCCTCGGCGAAACGACGCCCGGGCCGCTGATCATGGTCGTCGCCTTCGTTGGTTTCGTCGGCGGCTACCAGACCGCGCAGATGCAAGCGCTGGTCGGGCCGGACAACCTGTTTCTGGCCGGGGCGCTGGCGGCCAGTCTGGTGACGTGGTTCACCTTCCTGCCCTCTTTCGTCTTCATCCTGCTCGGCGGGCCGCTGGTCGAGACGACGCACGGCAACCTCAATTTCACGGCGCCACTGACGGCGATCACGGCGGCCGTGGTCGGCGTCATCCTCAACCTGGCGCTGTTCTTCGCCTACCACGTGCTGTGGCCGCAGGGTTTTGCCGGCACTTTCGATGGCATTTCGGCCCTTATTGCCCTGCTCGCCGTTCTCGCCCTTTTTCGCTACCAGCAGAGCGTCATGCGGGTTATCGCGGCCAGTGCGCTGCTCGGGCTGCTGCTCAAGATCGGCGGCGTTCAAGCAGGCTGAACCTTTGAGCGGCGGTGCACGTCTACCTGTCCCCGCGTGCTGCCCCGCAATACGCTAAAATTCCTCTTTTGACGGACCACCGGCTGCTCCCATGACCGCCCGCTTGCGCGAAATACCTTACAACTACACCTCGTTTTCCGATCGCGAGATCGTCATCCGCCTGCTTGGCGCCGACAACTGGGCGGTGCTCGACGAGCTCCGTTCCGAGCGCGTCACCGGCCGTTCGGCGCGCATGCTCTACGAGGTGCTGGGCGACATCTGGGTCGTGCAGCGCAACCCGTATCTGGAAGACGACCTGCTCGACAATCGCGAGCGGCGCGATGCGCTGGTCAATGCCTTGCACCACCGGCTCAACGAGGTTGAAAAGCGGCGCGAAGCGACCGAAGGCGAGGACGTCGAACGGGCGGCCAAGGTCAAGCGCCTGGTCGACGCGGCGCGCATCGCGGTCAACCGCTTTGCCGAACGTTTTGGCGAAACCTGGGATCTGCGCCGCAAGGTCACGCGCATCCTGAGCAAGCACACGCGCAAGGACAACATCGCCTTCGACGGTCTGGCCCGCGTCTCGCACGTCACCGATGCGACCGACTGGCGCGTCGAGTACCCCTTCGTCGTCCTCTATCCGGACACCGAGGAGGAAATTGGCCACCTCGTCCGCGGCTGTATCGAAGCCGGCCTGACCATCATCGCCCGCGGCGGCGGCACCGGCTACACCGGCGGCGCCGTGCCGCTGACACGCGATGCTGCTGTCATCAACACTGAAAAACTGATCGATATCGGCCCGGTCGAAGAACTCGTGCTGACCGGCCATGAAACGCCCTACGCCACCATTCGCACCGGCGCCGGCGTCGTCACCGACCGGGTTTCCGAAGCCGCTTCGCTGGCTGGCCGTGTCTTTGCCGTCGATCCGACTTCGGCCTCCGCCTCCTGCATCGGTGGCAACATCGCCATGAACGCCGGTGGCAAGAAAGCCGTGTTGTGGGGCACCGCGCTCGACAACCTGGCTTGGTGGAAGATGGTCGATCCGGACGGCAACTGGCTGGAAATCGAACGCGTCAATCACAACTTCGGCAAGATCCACGAGCAGGAAAATGTCGAATTCCGCCTCAAGCGCTTCGACACTAGCGGCAAGAAGCTGCTCGGCGAGGAAATCCTGACCCTGCCGGGCGCCGCCTGCCGCAAGATCGGGCTGGGCAAGGATGTCACCGACAAATTCCTCGGCGGCATTCCCGGCGTCCAGAAGGAAGGCACCGATGGCATCATCGTCGCCGCGCGCTGGGTGCTGCACAAGATGCCGCCGGTGGCGCGCACCGTTTGCCTGGAGTTCTTCGGCCAGGTCCGCGAAGCCGTGCCGGCCATCGTTGAAATCACCGATTACTTCAAGCCGGGCGGCGCCGGACATGCCGCTGGCGTGCAGCTGGCCGGTCTCGAGCACCTCGACGAGCGTTACGTGAAAGCCGTCGGCTACGCGACCAAGGCCAAGCGTCACGGCCGGCCGAAGATGGTGCTGATCGGCGACCTCGTCGGTCACGACGAAAACGCCGTGATGGCCGCTGCTTCCGAAGTCGTCCGCATGTGCAACCTGCGCGGCGCCGAGGGTTTCATTGCGGTCAACGCCGAAACACGAAAGAAATTCTGGCTCGACCGTTCGCGCACCGCCGCCATTTCGCGCCATACCAACGCCTTCAAACTCAACGAGGACGTAGTCATTCCGCTGCCGCGCATGGGCGACTACTGCGACGGCATCGAGCGCATCAACATCGAGCTGTCGACGCAGAACAAGCTGGCGCTGTGCGACGCGCTGTCCGAATTCCTCAAGGGCGACCTGCCGCTGCATCGCGGTGACACGACACTCGACACCGATGTGCTGATCGGCGACCGCCAGCAGGCGGCGCTCGATTACGTCAATGCCGTCCGCCTGCGCTGGGAATGGTTGCTCGACAACCTCGACCTGCCGCTGGCCGAAGCCGAATCGCGCTTCGCTTCGTATGGCGTGGTGGCCGGCAAACTGAGCAACCGGGCTGACAACCCGACGCTGTTCCATCGCCTGCAGGATTACTCGGTGCGCACGTCGTGGAAGCAGGAGTTGCATGCCCGGCTGGCCAAGATTTTCGACGGCGGCGTCTATCGCCCGATCATCGAGCGCATCGAAGCCATCCACAAGGAAGTGCTGCGCGGTCGCGTTTTCGTCGCCCTGCACATGCACGCCGGCGACGGCAATGTGCATACCAACCTGCCGGTCAATTCCGACAATTACGAAATGCTGCAGACGGCCAACAAGGCGGTCGAACGCATCATGCACATCGCCCGCGGGCTGGATGGCGTCATTTCCGGCGAACACGGCATCGGCATCACCAAGCTCGAATTCCTGACCGAAGAAGAACTCGGCCCCTTCCGCGCCTACAAGCAGAAGGTCGATCCGGAAGGCCGCTTCAACAAGGGCAAGCTGATGCCCGGCGGCGATCTCGGCAATGCCTACACGCCGTCGTTCAGCCTGCTCGGCACCGAATCGCTGATCATGGAACAGTCCGAAATCGGCAAGATTTCCGACATGGTCAAGGATTGCCTGCGCTGCGGCAAATGCAAGCCGGTCTGCTCGACGCACGTGCCGCGGGCCAATCTGCTTTACTCGCCGCGCAACAAGATTCTCGCCACCTCGCTGCTGGTCGAAGCCTTCCTTTACGAAGAACAGACCCGGCGCGGCATTTCGCTCAAGCATTTCGACGAATTCAACGATGTCGCCGACCATTGCACGGTCTGCCACCGTTGTGTGAAACCTTGCCCGGTCGACATCGATTTCGGCGATGTTTCGGTCGCCATGCGCAACTTCCTGCGCAAGCAGGAGAAAAAGCGCTTCAGCCCCGGCACCTTTGCGGCGATGACTTACCTCAACCTCAAAGATCCGGCGACCATCAAGCTCATGCGTTTCGGCATGATGGATTTCGGCTTCAAGGCCCAGCGCCTCGCCCACAAGGCGGCCAAGGCACTCGGCCTGGTTCAGGACAGCCGCAAACATCCGCCGGCGACGGTCGGCGCGCCGACCGTCAAGACGCAGATCATCCACTTCCTCAACCGGCCGATGCCGGGCAATCTGCCCAAGCGCACCTCGCGTGCCCTGCTCGATATCGAGGACGACAAGGTCATCCCGGTCATCCGCAATCCGCGCAAGACGACCGAGGAGTCGGATGCCGTCTTCTACTTCCCGGGCTGCGGTTCCGAGCGCCTGTTCTCGCAGGTCGGCCTGGCCACCCAGGCCATGCTCTACGAAACCGGCGCCACCACCGTGCTGCCGCCGGGCTACCTGTGCTGCGGCTATCCGCAGACTGCCTCGGGCGATGACGACAAGGGCCAGAAGATCACCACCGACAACCGCGTGCTCTTCCACCGTGTCGCCAATACGCTCAACTATCTCGATATCAAGACGGTGATCGTGTCCTGCGGTACCTGCATGGACCAACTGCAGAAGTACCAGTTCGAGAAGATCTTCCCCGGCTGCCGCCTGCTCGACATCCACGAGTACCTGATGGAAAAAGGCGTCAAGCTCGAAGGCGTCAGCGGCACGCGCTACATGTATCACGATCCCTGCCACACGCCGATGAAGGCCTACGCGCCGCTGGCCGTGACCAAGGCGCTGATGGGCCAGGAAGTACCGCTGACCGACCGCTGCTGCGGCGACGCCGGCTCCTTCGCCTATTCCCGGCCGGATGTCGCGACGCAGGTCAAATTCCGCAAGCAGCAGGAAATTGAAAGCGGCGCTGCCAAGCTGCGCGCTGACGGGTTCACGGGCGATGTCAAGATTCTGACTTCCTGCCCGGCCTGTCTGCAGGGGCTTTCCCGTTACGACGACGATGCCGGCACCAAGGCCGATTACATCGTCGTCGAGCTGGCCAAGCATCTGCTCGGCGATAACTGGATGGCAGATTACGTCGGCAAGGCCAATACGGGCGGGATCGAGCGGGTACTTCTTTGATTTTTGCCCGTTTTTTACGTTTCACGTCGTAAACCCGGTTGACCGTGAAATAGCAGCTTCTTTTGCGGGGGCGGCTTGTGATATTTCTTCTTCGGTGTAATCCTTCGCGGATATCCGGAGCGAGATGGCATGGGTAACGATACTCAGTCCTGTGATTTGTGCATGAACCCCGGCGGGGCCATTCTCTGGTGGTCGGCGTTTTGCCGCGTCGTCAGGGTGGACGACCCGCATTACCCGGGTTTCTGCCGCATCATCTGGAATGAGCATGTTCGCGAGATGAGCGATCTGGAGGCAGGCCAGCAGGCCATGCTGATGCGCGTCGTCTTTGCCGTCGAATCCGTGGTGCGGCAGTTATTCAATCCGGATAAAATCAATCTGGCCAGTTTCGGCAACATGGTTCCACATGTCCATTGGCACGTCATCCCGCGCTGGCAGGACGACCGGCATTTTCCCGAACCGGTTTGGGGGAGCGTCCGCCGGGAGTGCCTGGCGCCAAGGCCTGTAGTCAGCGATGAGGCCCTGGCCCAAGCGGTGTCGGTAGCGCTGGCAAAAATCGAATAAGGCTGGATGGATCATGAACACGACTGCCGTTGAAGTGCCCGTTATTTCAGATCTGCAAAGCGGGATGAACTATCTCTCCCAGCTATCGCTGGCCAATCCGATTGTCGCCGAGCGCCAGCTAATGAGCTTCATCGACTCGCTGCTCTTGGCGCCGCCTGAATCTGGCGTTTTGCTGGCGCTGCTCGAACAAGCCCGGGCGCCGATGTGTTTCGTCGAAGAGGAAATGGCCCGGCGCTATCACAACCGGGCGCTGCCCCTCGCTGACGAAGAAGAGTCCTATTTCCAGCAGGTGGTGACCGCCTGGCGCAAGATGGGCAAGGCCTACGCGCTGTGCGCCCAACTCGCGGAGCCGGATTCGGAGAATGCGCAATACGTCTCGATGATGGCCACCATTCTGCATCGCTGCCTGTATTACACAGGCATGGTCATCCTTGAGCACTACCGCGCGCGCCGCGATCTGCCGCCCGGTATCTGGCTGGACCTGCACGGTTTCTATGAGACAGCCGAAGAATGGGGCATCGCCTACACTCCGCTCGAGGATGCCCTCGAGAACAGCCTGCAGGCGACGCATTGCGCCGCCGCTTACACGACCCTGCTGCTCATCGACATCGCCAGCCCCTACAGCAACAGCGTGCGCAACCTCAACCTGATCCGGCGCTGGGCCGGCATGTGGGCACCACTGGTCTCCATTCACAAGCTTGATGACGACCTCGAGGTTCCGGCCTACGTCATCGAGCTCATGAAGGATGCGCCGCTGCATCCGACGGCCGTCGCCGACGAGCCGTCGGCCGATACGCGGCGTCTCGACACCACCCGGCTGGGCCTGCAGATCAATCACATGCTGAGCCAGCTTCGGCAGCGCATCACGCCATCCCAGCTTGGGCTTGGCGAGGAAACCAGTGGCCATGTCATCGGCCTGCTCGACCACCTTTCGCGGCCGTGGACACAGTCTGCCTCGCCCCGTCGTTTCCGTCGTTTCTCCACCGAGGGAATCGCCAGGGTGGCAGTCGGTTTCGAGGCGATCCACTTTTACATCACCGGCAAGGAATTCGGGCAACCGGACTCGGCGGCCGCCTTCTCGCGCGGGGAATTCGACCAGTTGTTCACCTTCGGGGAGCGTGTGGATTCCGATCAGACGCCCGCCATCATGCCGCTGATCAGCTATCCGATCGACGAATGGTCAGTCATCAACCATTCGGCAAACGGCTTTCGCCTGGGGCGTAGCTGCGCCGGGATGCGCATATCGCATGGCCAGCTCATGGTGGTCTGTCCGCACGATGGTGATCATTTTTTGCTGGTCCAGGCGACCTGGCTCATGCAGGAAGATGACGGCGGATTGATCGTCGGTGTGGCCACCCTGCCCGGCATGCCGGCTGGCATTGCCGTGCGGGTTGCGTCGATGAAGGCCGGCAACAACGAGCGTTTTGTGCGTGCTTTCCTGCTGCCGCCGGTACCGGCCATCAAGGAAGAAGGTTCCATTGTCCTGCCGCCGGGCATGTATCAGGCAAGCCGGATACTGGATGTTTCTTCCGGGGAGGAAACGCCCTGGCAACTACGGATGAACCATATTCTTCAGCGTGGCACCGATTACGACCGTATCAGCTACCAGGTGATTTGACCTATCCCGGCATCGCCCGGCGATGAGTGCGCTAAACTAGCGCCCTCATTCTGGAGAAAACTATGGCTGGTATTGATCGAGACACCCCGATACCGAGCGAAATCAAGCTGCACCAAAAATCCCGACGGCTGGAGCTGATCTACGCCGAGGGCGAAAGCTTTGCGCTGGATTTTGAATATCTGCGGGTCTATACGCCCTCGGCCGAAGCCCGCGGTCATGGCCCCGGCCAGGAAACCCTGCAAACGGGAAAGCGCAACGTCGATATTGAGCGGATCGAACCCGTCGGCACCTATGCCCTGCGCCTTGTTTTCTCCGATGGCCACGATAGCGGTCTCTATTCCTGGGACCTGCTCTATAACCTGGGCATGCACCATGACGAGCTCTGGCAGGAATACCTGACCCAGATCGAAAAACAGGGGCTGTCGCGCGATATCGACACTTCATCACGTCCGGCCGCCGGAAGCTGCGGCCACCATCACTGAAATCATGAACAACGATAAAACCCATTTTGGTTACGAAACCGTCGCCGAGCAGGAGAAGGCCCGGCGTGTCGCCGACGTATTCGATTCGGTTGCCAGTCGCTACGACCTGATGAACGACTTGATGTCAGGTGGCATGCACCGTCTGTGGAAAGCCTTCACCATCCAGCGCAGCGGCGTTCGCGAAGGTTCACGCGTACTCGATGTTGCCGGCGGTACCGGCGACCTGTCGCTGGCCTTCGCCAAGCGCGTCGGCAAAAGCGGTCAGGTGTGGCTGACCGACATCAACAACGCGATGCTGGCCCGTGGCCGCGACCGCCTGCTCGACAAGGGATACATGCTGCCGGTGGCGCAGTGCGATGCGGAGAAACTCCCCTTCCCTGACGACTGGTTCGATTGCGTTACAGTCGCCTTTGGCTTGCGCAACATGACGCACAAGGATGCTGCGCTGGCCGAAATGCGACGCGTCCTGCGCCCAGGTGGCCGCCTGCTGGTACTCGAGTTTTCTCAGGTTTGGAAGCCTCTGGCGCCGCTCTATGATTTCTATTCCTTCAAGGTCATTCCGCAGGTTGGCAAATTGGTCACCAACGACTCGGACAGCTATCGCTACCTCTCGGAGTCGATTCGTGTCCATCCCGGGCAGGAGGAACTGAAAACCATGATGGAGCAGGTCGGCCTTGAAAAAGTCGAATATTTCAATCTGGCTCTGGGCGTCGTTGCCCTGCATCGCGGATTCAAGTTCTAGGCTTACTCTCTATGGAAGCGCTCAATCCGCTGGCTATTCTTGCCTTGAATCATTTGATCGAAGGCGAAGCTTGGGCACAGACACGGCTAGTTGCGCACTCCGGCGCACAGGTCCTGATCGATTCCGGACTTTTTGTTTTCCGGCTGGGAATCGACGAGCGAGGTCTGTTCCATGCCGGTGACAAGGCGCTTGAACCCGACGTCACCATCACCCTGCCATCGGATTTGCCGGCGCGTTTGCTCTTCAACCGCGATACGCTGTTTTCGTCAGTCAAACTCGGGGGTTCGGCCGATATCGCCGAAAGCCTCGCCTTCGTGTTGCGTAATCTGCACTGGGATGCCGAGGCCGACCTGGCTCAGTTGCTTGGCGACATTCCGGCCAGGCGCCTTGCCCGGCTCGCTCAGACGATGGCGGCATCAATTCAGGATGCCGTCGGTCGCGTTGCCGAGAATTTTTCCGAGTACGCTCTTGAAGAGTCGGGAATGCTGGCTGCAAGCCGCGATGTGGCAGCATTTGGCAGTGCTGTGCTTGGTTTGCGCGATGATGTGGCGAGACTGGAAAAGCGTATTTCCCGCCTGTGATTTTCCCCCGATGGGAATCGGGATAGGGGCGGCCAGATTACCTGACCGGCCCCTCCCGCACCACCCGGCATGCAGGTCCGCGCCGGGCGGTTCGAGAAGTTGAGGTTATGAGAGGCGAGGCACCCCGAGTCGATCAAAGTAGGCGATGGTCAGTACCGTCTTCAGCAGTCGATCAGCATTGCGCCACCAACTACAGGCATTGCCAGCCACGCGAAGCGCCACC
>JAUYEI010000006.1 GCA_030691385.1 Azonexus sp. | reverse complement strand
GGTGGCGCTTCGCGTGGCTGGCAATGCCTGTAGTTGGTGGCGCAATGCTGATCGACTGCTGAAGACGGTACTGACCATCGCCTACTTTGATCGACTCGGGGTGCCTCGCCTCTCATAACCTCAACTTCTCGAACCGCCCGGTGCGGACCTGCATGCCGGGTGGTGCGGGAGGGGCCGGTCAGGTAATCTGGCCGCCCCTATCCCGATTCAATTTTGGGCGATTTTTCCGGTTGACCGTGCTAAACCGATAATTCGCGACTGACCGAAGCCGCCATCGTGAAAACGCGGACGTGCTTGTGCGCTGCGGAATTCGCAGGGCAGTTTATTTGATAGACTGTGAGGCTTGGGGCGAGGGAAAAAACGGTAGGGGGCCACCCAGTGCAGGTCGGGCAACCCCCTGAGTAGCGGTCTGCACCGCGTACTCCAAAGACCATAAAAGGAGAACAGCCCACACAGAGTAATGCGACAGGCTTACAAAAATCTTACGTGGCCATAGGCCAAAACGGACACATGCGCATCCTTATTGCTGAAGACGACACCATTATCGCCGATGGTCTTTCCCGCTCGCTACGTCAGGGCGGTTACGCCGTGGACTGGGCCCCCAATGGCCTGGAGGCAGACACGGCGCTACTCACGGTCTCCTACGACTTGCTCATTCTTGATCTTGGCTTGCCGAGGCTTTCCGGGCTTGACCTGCTCAAGCGCATTCGCTCGCGCAATTCGCAGCTGCCGGTGCTCATCCTTACCGCACTTGACGGCACCGGTGATCGCGTCAAGGGCCTCGATCTAGGGGCCGACGACTACATGGTCAAACCCTTCGAGCTGCCCGAACTCGAAGCACGGGTGCGCGCCCTGACCCGTCGCTCGGCCGGGACATCGCCGACCATCCAGTGCGGTGTGCTGACCTATGACCAAGTCGGCCGGGTGGCCCAGATCAACGGTGAAGCCCTCGAGCTTTCGGCTCGCGAGATCGGGCTGCTCGAAGTCCTGCTCAGTCGCATGGGCCGCCTCGTCAGCAAGGACCAGCTAGTCGATCATCTTTGTGGCTGGGGTGAGGAGGTCAGTCACAACGCCATTGAGGTCTATGTCCATCGGCTGCGCAAGAAAATTGAAACCGGGGGCGTGAAGATCGCTACCGTTCGCGGTCTGGGTTACTGCCTTGAGCGACCCCAGAGCGAGTAGCCCGCACTCCCCGGTGTCCGAAACCGAGCGCTCGCTGTTTGGCGAGATTCTCGACTGGATGCTGGCGCCCCTGCTCTTCGTCTGGCCGCTCAGTATCGCCTTCACCCATTACTTCGCCAACAACGTCGCCAATTACCCCTACGATCAGGCGCTGCGTGAGCATGTCACAGCGATTGCCCGTCAGGTCAAGCTGGTCAACGGTAAACCCTTGCTCTCCTTGCCGGCATCAGCTCGCGCCATGTTGCGGGCCGATGAAACCGACAGCGTTTATTTTCGTGTCCTGACTGGCGATGGAAAGCTGCTGGCCGGCGACAAGGACTTGCCGACTTCAGCCCTGCCGTCGGATGACTCGATCATGCCCGGCGAAGTCTATATGCGCGACGCCGATTTCAAGGGGCAGGACTTGCGCCTGGCCTACACCTACCTGGCCGAACCGCAAATGACCCGGTCGCAATGGGTGCTCATCGAG
The DNA here is from genome assembly GCA_030691385.1 of Azonexus sp. GTDB lineage: Bacteria > Pseudomonadota > Gammaproteobacteria > Burkholderiales > Rhodocyclaceae > Azonexus. The sequence continues at coordinate 1,534 of JAUYEI010000006.1, read as the reverse complement.
GTTGGCGAGACGACCGATAAACGCAGCCAGCTAGCCAACAAGATCGTTGCCAGCGTGATCCTGCCGCAATTCATCATCATTCCGCTGGCTGTCATGCTCGTCTGGTTCGGTCTGTCGCGCGGCTTGCGGCCCTTGACCCGCCTGCGCCAGACCATCGAGGCGCGCGAACCGGATGACCTCTCGCCGATTGCCACCCGGCGCGTCCCCGAAGAACTGGAGCCGCTGGTCGAGGCCTTCAACGAAATGCTTGAACGAATGAAGCGCAGTGTTTCGGCCCAGCAACGTTTCGTCGCCGATGCCGCCCACCAGATGCGCACCCCGCTCACCGGTCTCAAGACGCAAGCCCAGTTTGCCATCCGGGAAACCGATCCGGATGCACTGCGCCATGCCTTGCGGCAGATCGCGACGGGCGTGGACCGGGCCGGCCGATTGATCAACCAATTGTTGACGCTGGCGCGTACTGAAGGCGGCGAAGTTACCCAGCAAAAGCACGAACCGCTCGATCTGGCGCAACTGATCCGCGACGTCGTTACCGACTGGGTGCCGGTCGCCATCGAAAAGAACATCGATCTCGGTTTGGAGTCCGACAAGCCAGCCATGATCGTCGGCAACTCATTCCTGCTGCGGGAACTCGCCAAGAACCTGCTCGACAACGCTCTGCGCTACACCCCCAGCGGCGGACATGTCACTTGCCGAGTCATCGTCAATCAGGCGACCGTGCTGCTTGAGGTCGAGGACAACGGGGTCGGTATCAGCGAAGAGCAGGCCGAACTCGTCTTCGAGCGATTCTATCGGGTGGACGATGCCACCACTGAAGGCAGTGGCCTCGGCCTCGCCATCGTTCAGGAAATCGCCATGCAGCACGACTCGCGGGCCAGTCTGCGGCCGAATCCTAACCGCCGCGGTGCCGTGGCGCGGGTAGCCTTTGCCACCTGGCATCCGCCGGTTCCCCCGCCGCCACCGCCGGACGATTTTTCCGAGCTCTACCGCCAATCCCCGCCGATCGGTACCTGAGTCCTCAAAAACGCCTGTGCCGGTTGCAGAGCAGCACTGACATCGCTATAATGCGCCCTCGTTTGGCCAATTAGCTCAGTTGGTAGAGCAGCGGATTGAAAATCCGCGTGTCCGTGGTTCGATTCCGCGATTGGCCACCACCGCATTCTCCTTGATTCTCAAGGTAAAAACGCCAACCATAACCGGTTGGCGTTTTTGTTGTGCGCCCGGCACGGGCGCACTCTTGTGGGTGCAAGTCCCACCGTAAGTTGATCACAGCGAACGAAGCGAAGCGCAACTGCATGAGGGTGACCGAGTGTGGGGAGGAAGCGTGGAGCGAAACTGCGAGCCGATGGAGAAGAACCGGATAGAAGGCGTTGCCGAGCAGGGCGAGCGGGCATGATTCCGCGAAGCTCTCGTGATCAAGGCGGAGTGGCGTAACTCCGGCGGTTGTGCAGCGAAGGAGTGCGTTCTTACCCGGGGAGATCTCGCCTCATGGCGGAAAGGCCGACGCCGCAAGGCGGAGCGAGAAGTCAGCCGA
>JAUYEI010000020.1 GCA_030691385.1 Azonexus sp. | reverse complement strand
CGAGAAACAATAACTTGAACATTCTGGCTGTGCTGGCGGGCGCGCTGCGGCGTTGCCGGTCGCTTGCAGGGAATGACCATGCGGCGCGACCGGCGCCTTGCATCGCATCCCGCCAGCGCCCCCCTGTTTGTCCAACTTGTTATTTCTCGGCTCCTTAGAGGTCAGGCGCCAGTTGTGCGGCTTGAACCCCGGCCAACTGCCCGATGAATTTGTTCATGTTTTCCCGAGACTCCTCAAGCATCTGATCGCTGATCGCGTCGTAGCCGTGCTGAATGATCAGGCGGCCCAGCAGGTGATTGAAGACTGCTCTTTCGATACGCGACCAGGCTCTGACGCCGTGTTCAGGAAAAACACGGCTGGCCCTCTGGACAAATTGTTCATGCGTCTCATGGGAGTAAGTGCCATACATCTCTGTAGCCATGGAAATCTCCTCCTTTGATGCGCCCTCATTTTGGGGCGTCGAATATGCCTTTGGTGTGGATTCTCTGTCGGGGTCGAGGTGCCGGGTGGCCGCGCCCAAGGGTTGCGGCCACCATCTAGTTTGTTTTATGGGCGAGCATAGCGGCCTTGCCGTTACGTTTTTCACGGGAGGCAAGCACGTCGATATTGACGAGTTGTTCGTTCATCGCCTCGGTAATGATCTGCTGCATCTCGGTGCTCAGGTTCTGCAGCATACGTAGGGACTCCATCTGGTAATCCGTCGTGGCGATCAGGTAGTCGCGACTCGTCTTGACGGCATTGCGCATGCCATGCTGTATCGTCTCCGGCCACTGGGCCGGTTCCTGCGCGGTGCAGGCCTCGGACATGGTGCTCCTCAATTGCTGGGTATTGCGTTCCATCGCCTCCTGCAGGTGGTCAAACTGCCAGGACGCCATCGACTCGGAGCCGGAAAGGAGGCTGGTGCTCAGGTCGCGAAAAAGTTCAGAGGCGCGGGAAAACGGATCGGTATTAAGGATCATCTCAAGGTCTCACTTTAAGAATTGGCGGGATTGCAACGTCTTTCTTGATTTTGCCGGCTTATGACGTTGAAGCAGATTTTCTCATTTCCGGCATCGGCAAGATATCGGCCGAATTCGCGACCTGTGTCGGATACTCCCGAACCTGTGTAGGGGTTCCCCTATGCTGGCAAGTGTGCGCTACTGTCCCAGCTTGTGGTGCATCATGTAGCGGGTGATGTCGCTATTGTTACTAAAATCCATTTTTTCCAGGACGCGCGCCCGATAGGTACTGATTGTCTTCGGGCTCAGGTGGAGGCGCTCGGCAATCTCGGTCAGCGGCAAACCCTTGCTCAACATCTGCATGACATCGAATTCGCGAGTCGACAACGATTCATGCGGCAATTTTCTGACCCTGTGTACTGATCCGTTCAGTAGTTTGTTGGCCAGTGCCGGGCTGAGATAGCGCTCACACGAACTGGCACGGCGAATGGCAGCGAGAATTTCCTCCGGGGCGCTATCCTTTGGCAGGTAGCCGAGCGCACCGGCCTCCAGGGCTGCCATGGCGTAATCGTCCTCGGCATACATGCTGAAGACCAAAACCGGTAATTCAGGTTGTTCGCGCTTGATGATCTTGAGTACCTCAATGCCGTTTATGTCGGGCAGGCCAATATCCAGTAGCAGCAAATCCCAGGAGCCGGCGCGTACCAACGCCAGTGCTTCCGCTCCGGTGCGTGCCTGTCCGGCGATCTCGAATCCCCCAATGTTGGTGAGGAACTGCTTTAATCCGGCACCGACAATGGCGTGATCGTCAACGATCAGAATCCTGATCATTTTGATTCCTCAACCGTCTGATCTTCACCTATCTCGCCCAACTCCTCCTCCAGTATTGCCTTGCGGCGCCTACTGAAAGAATTGGCCATTCGTTGCCAGGATTGTCCACTCTTCTCTGATCGCAAATCAAGTGGTGCATGGATTGAGGCAATCGTTCCTTCACCCAGCATGCTTTGAATGGATAGGTAGCCCCCGACCATGCCGAGTCGCCTTTCGATATTGGCCAGGCCGGAACCGGTATGGAGGTCGGCTGGGTTGAAGCCAACTCCATGGTCACGCACGGTGATGCGAAGCATGTTCTCGGGCACCCATTCCAGGTCAAGCACTGCATGGCGCGTATTGGCATATTTGACGACGTTCATCAAAAGCTCGCGCACAGCCTTGAAACAGAGCAGCCGAATCGTCATGTTGGCTGGTTCGGTGTTGGGAGCGCAATCCATATCAACTATCAGCCCGTGATTCGACTGTACCCACCGACAGAGGGATTCCAGCGCCGGAATCAGCCCGCGTTCCCGGATCAGCGGCGGGTTCAACTCGACACTGAGCGTGCGGGCCGTCTGGAGCACCAGGGATATCAGTTCATTGGCTTCGGCCACGATGCGGAGTGTCTCTTCCTGCCGCGTATCCTTGCATATCCCGCACAACCCGAGGCGGGCCCCGACCAGCAGCGGCTGGACATGATCGTGGAGCAGTTCGTAGAGCTGATCCCGTTCGCGTTGTTCAGCCCTGGTTAGTTCGTCGGATAGCTCCCGCAGGTGGGTGGCTTGTTCGGCGGCCAGGGTGGTCAGCCGATCATGCGCCTCCTTGAGCTGATTTTCCATCAGCCGACGCCCGGTGATGTCCTGAGTAATACCGAAACCGCCGATCAGCTCGCCCGCCGCATCGAATTCCAGCTCGGCCTTTTCGATGACCCATTTCACTGCGCCGTCGACCAGCAAGCGGTGCTCTATGGCGTAGGGTTTACCGGTGAGAGCGCTCTGCCACATGCGGTCCACAAAATAACGATCGTCGGGATGTACCTGGGAGAGAAATGTCTCGTAGGTTAGCGGTGTACCTTCGGGGATACCAAAAATACGGTGGTTCTCGGCCGACCAGGTCAGTTCGTTGCGGCGCACATCCAGCCGCCAGCTACCGGTGTTGCCGACGGCCTGGGCACGAATGAGGTCGTCTTCGCTGGCGCGCAGGGCCTTTTCTACAAGTATGTGGCGGGTTACGTCCTCGGCCGAAATGATGATGCCGCCCACTATGCCGGCTTCATCGGTCCACGGATGAACTGCCCAGCGCAACCAGTTTCTTGAACCGTCGGCCTTGACCCACATGTCTTGATCGCGCCGTGCGGATTTCCCCGCCAGTCCCTCGCGATGGACCTGCTTCCATTCCTCCGAAATGTCCGGATGGACTTCATAGTGATTGCGGCCGCTCAGGTCGGCCTGGCCGCCGCCGTAGTCAGTCAGCCAGCGCCGGCTGGTCGCGATGTAGTTCATGTTGCGGTCGAACATGGCAATGCAGACGGGCGCCTGCTCGATCAGGGTGGTCAGTTGCTTTCGACTGGTGATCAGTGCCTGCTCGGACTGGCGGCGTTCGCTGATGTCACGCAGGACGACGGTAAAGACGGGGTTCTTGTTGCCTGGTGTCTGTGAGATCGCTGCTTCGATAGGGAATTCGCTGCCGTCCCTGCGTAGCGCATACAGTTCGCCCAGAGACGAGATCTTTCGGCTGGTCGCGCCGAAAGTTCCATAGTGGCGCATATGCTCGGCATGCTTCGGCCGGAAGCACCCCGGGATCAGCCCTTCAATTGACGTGCCAATGATTTCGCTGGCCGAATAGCCGAACGTTTTCTCGGCTGCAGGATTGAAAAGAATGATCCGCTGGTCGGCATCGACGGAAATAATTGCGTCCATGGCGGAATTTATTATTTCGGTCAGCCGGACACCGGTTTCTGCCACGTCTTGCTCGGCACGTTGGCGTTCGGACCTTTCATTCAACAAGCGGCGGTGTTGCAGTTCTGTCTGACGTTGAAAGAAAAGGATGATCAGGAGAATCGTCAGCGCCGAAGCAACAAACCCTGCCGACGCAGGCAGCAGGTATGGGTGCTCCCCAAAACTCCAGTAAGGTGGGAAAAAGACATAGGCAGCGATCAGGGTAGCCAGGCCAATATTGAATACCCCCGGACCGACGCCACACAGAAAAATCGTCAGCGCTATCCCGGGGTAGAACGTTATATAGATAAATCCCGCGTCAACGGGCATCATCGCCAGACGAACGGCCAGCATGACCAGCGCGATCATGCCTGCCAGCAAGTATCTGGTCCAGGCAGGTCCGTTAAGGTAACGGCAAGTTTTGATATCCACAGGCTGTCTCGATCGGCTCGAATAGTGCGGTGGGCAGCGGCCGTATGCCCGGATTGTCTGAAAATGACCCTGCTGCCCTCGGCGCTCCAGCAACAGTATCAGAAACCCAATGCCTGCTGAATCAGGTTTCCCTGACAAGAGTGATGGCATAGGCCTGAGCAATGATGGTCAATACCTCATAAGTCTCACGCACTTTGCTGATGGCGGATGTTTTGCGTGGTGTGGAAAATGGGTGTTGGTTCCCGAGTGGCTATTTTTTCACCAGGGATTTCGTGCCGGTTCAACCGCATCCTGATCAAAAGGAGGCACCGTGACTGCCGCAACTGCTTCGACGCTGCCGGAAATGACCCCGCACCTGGTTTCCGGTACAAGACCACGCCGGGAAAATTCATCCACCAGTTTGCTGATACTCAACCGAAAAGGCAGGATCGTGCATGGCAATCCGGAGTGGTTCAGGCTGGCCGACGAATTGCTGCTTACCGGGCCGGCCTATCGGCCGCAGGGTGATTACCTCGCGGCATGCCTTGACGGGTGGGGGCGGGACATTCCTGAGATCAAAAATCATGGCATCAGCCTTGCCGCCCTGACGCGAGGCGGCGGCAAGCAGCCACCGGCCATCATCTACCCCTGCACAATCGCCGGCGAGCGGCGCTGGTTTTCGGTGGCGGCGCTACCGCTGGAACATATCCCGGATGCTGACATTCTGGTTACGCACAATGAGGTGACCGGAGATATCCTGCGTGAGGAAACTCTCACGCGTCAGGCTTTTTTCGATGCGTTGACCGAATTGCCCAATTACGCGTTGTTCAACGACCGTCTGCATCATGCCATCGCCCAAAGCTGTCGTAGTGGCGAACCGCTGGCGACAATGTTCATCGACCTCGACGATTTCAAATTGATCAATGATACCTACGGCCATTTGTCGGGTAACCGGGTCTTGAGCGATGTCGCGCGTCGGCTGACCACCTGTCTGCGCGAATGTGACACCGTGGGACGTCTCGGTGGCGACGAATTCGGCATGTTGCTGCCGGGAATCGGCACCCGGGAGGCGGCGTCCTATGTCGCGAACAAAATCATGGCCGTCCTTGCTCCCGATTTCAATACGCATACTGGACGGAGAATCCATTTGACGGCCAGCATCGGTATCGCCTTCTACCCGATGGACGGTATGTCGCTGGGTACCCTGATGCATCGTGCCGATCAGGCGATGTATCAGTCCAAGGAAATTTGCAAGACCAGGCTTCACCGTAGCACTTTCGGGTTTTGCGAAGCTGGCCGCGATCCAGCGTTCCGCGTCCCGGTAACGAAAACCTTTACGAGCCAGGTCGCCCTTCCGCAGGATTGAGCGGTCAGGCGGAAGGCTGGCCAGCGACTGCGTCCATTACTTGACCTTGTCCTTCGTCGGCCGGGTTTTCTCGGTGTCGGTGATCGAGTGCGCTTCTTCGTCCGCTGCATGGAGCAGCCAGATCAGGTCGCTGCCCTGCACCGGCATGGGGACCATCTGATTCCAGCTCCAGCGAAACACCGGGCCGTAAGGCACGTAGCGCGCCAGCACGTCACCCTGTTCGGTGACGCCAAAGAACGGCAGCGGCGAGGTGATGAGCGTCTTGAGCTTTTCGTTGTTCATGATGTGCTTCCTTTCGGAGAACGGATCCTTGCTGCTTCATTCTAAGCTCAAGGCATCCAGAATTTCGAATGCTCCGTCACGGCAACCTTCGGGTCGGCCACGTCGGCCACGCTAAAGGTGATCGGCGCTGCGCCCGACGGGGTGGCGCCCGGCTCGGCGCTGACAATCGCCGTCTGGGTGCCGATCTCGCCGCCCGGAATGGTGATTTCGCTGTCGCTGGTCAGGCGCACGCCCTCGATGCCGCCGATGCTGATCCTGAATTTGCGCGTCTGGTCGCCGGTATTCATGATCTGCAGGCGATAGGCGTTTTCGATCGAGCCATCGTCCGCTTCCCGCGACAGGACATTGCGATCCTTCAGAACGTTCACTTTCAGCGGGATGCGCGTCGCCAGCGACCAGGCCGTGGCGGCGGTCAGGGCGACGAGGATCGCCGTGTAGATGATGACCCGCGGCCGGGCAGCGCGGCGAATGATTTCCGTCGTCGTGAAGCGCATGCTCACGGCGTTTTCCGTCGAGTAGCGGATCAGGCCGCGCGGGTAGTTCATCTTGTCCATCACCTGGTCGCAGGCGTCGATGCAGGCGGCGCAGCCGATGCACTCGTTCTGCAAGCCGTTGCGGATGTCGATGCCGGTCGGGCAGACCTGGACGCAAATGCCGCAATCGACGCAATCACCCAGCCCGAGGGCCTTCGGATCGGCTCCCTTGGCACGCGGGCCGCGCGCATCGCCGCGCGCCGTGTCGTAGGCGATGATCAGCGTGTCAGGGTCGAACATGACGAACTGGAAGCGGGCGTAGGGGCAGATCTGCCGGCACATCTGGTCGCGCAGGAAACCGGCGTTGCCGTAGGTGGCGAAGGCGTAGAAGACGACCCAGAAGGCCGACCAGGCGCCGGGCGAGAGCGTGACCAGGTCATTGACCAGGTCGCGGATCGGCATGAAATAGCCGACAAAGGTGATCCCGGTCCATAGCGAAAAGAGCAACCAGATTGCGTGCTTGGCGCTCTTGAGCGCAATTTTGCGGGCCGACCACGGCGCGGCATCGAGCTTGATGCGTTGCGGCCGCTCGCCCTCGATCATCTTCTCGAACCACAGGAAAATCTCGGTATAGACCGTCTGCGGGCAGGTATAGCCGCACCACAATCGTCCGGCTACCGCGGTAAACAGGAAAAGCGTGAAGGCGCCGAGGATCATGAGCAGGACGAGATAAATCGTGTCCTGCGGCCAGAGAACGAGGTCGAAGAAATAGAACTTGCGGGTATCGATATCGAACAGCACCGCCTGCCGACCGTGCCAGGGCAGCCAGCACAGGCCGTAGAAAATGATCTGGGTCAGCCAGACGAAAACCCAGCGCCAGCGGGTGTAAGGGCCGCTGATCGAACGGGGGTAAACCTTGGCGTCGGGATCGACAACGGGCTTGATGTTGATGACTTTTCGCGGGGACTGCTCGGCCATTGCTTTTCCGGAGACGCGCATGCGAACGGATTGCACCGCACGCAGGCATAAGATATAAATAAAATAGATCTTGATGCTACCAACCAAACCCGGCCTGAGCAATATTTTCAATACATCTTATAAACAGCCATGCGCCTGAGCACCTTTTCCGATTACAGCCTGCGCGTCCTGATGTACCTCGGCGGGCAAAGCGACCGGCTGGTCACCATCGCTGAGATTGCCGCTGTCCACGACATCTCGAAAAGCCACCTCATGAAAGTGGTGCACCAGCTCGGCCTGAACGGCCATATCGAGACCGTGCGTGGCAAGGGCGGTGGCATGCGGCTGGCCCGGCCGCCGCGGGAGATCGTTGTTGGCGACGTGATCCGCCAGTCCGAAGGTAATTTTGCGATGGCTGAGTGTTTTGCTGGCCATTCCGCCTGCCGGATTCAGGGGGGCTGTGGCTTGCCGAGTATTCTCAACGAGGCTTTGAGCGCCATGTTCCTGGTGCTTGATGGCTATACGCTGGCGGATTTATTGCGGACGCCGCATGGGTTGGTGGCGGGGTTTGGTGATTCGGCGGCGGCGCGGAAATGACGTTTTCCTTTGGCGGGCATGGGTTTCCGCCTTGCTGGCGGGCGTACTTTCTTTTGCTTCGCCAAAAGAAAGTAGCCAAAGGCGGGGTTCATCGCTAGCGCAGCTAAAAGGCGACCCCAGGGTCGGCGCCCTTCGGGTTCCTTGCGCTACTCGGCGAGCCGGGCGGCTTGCTAAACTCGCCTGCGGCTCAGACAACGCAAGCCGACTGCCCCCGGCTCGCCTGCGTTGCTCAGCGCCTCTCATGGGGACCCCAAAGGCGTCCATGCTCAGCCGGTTTGCCGAAAAAATTGATTCCCACGGTCAACCGGAAAAAGCGGCCAAAAATGAAATTTGCCATTCAGGCACCCAAGCGTCACCACGGATCGTTTCACCGGGCCCCTTGAGAGGTGCCGAGCAACGCAGGGGCTGGCGGATAAAGGGCGAGGACTGTCTGAGGGCGCAGCCCGAGTTCCGCAGCCCCCGCCAGTCCCGAGTAGCGCAGGGAACCGGCGCAGCCGGCACCGACCCAGGGTCGCCTTCTTCTTTGGCTACTTTCTTCTTGGCGAAGCAAGAAGAAAGTACGCCCGCGCCTCAAGCGCGGAAAACAGCGGTTACGAAGAGGCACCAGCAACTCAAGGGCTGAGCCCCAGTTACCTCAACTTCAGTTCCTGCAGAATCGTCGTCGAGATTTCCTCGATTGACTTGGTCGACGAATCCAGCCAGCGTATCCCTTCGCGGCGCATCATTTTCTCGGCTTCGGCAATCTCGTAGCGGCAGTTGGCCAGCGAGGCGTACTTGCTGTCGGCACGGCGTTCTTCGCGAATCTGGTGCAGGCGTTCGGGCTGGATGGTCAGGCCGAACAGCTTGCTGCGATGTTTTTCCAGCGTTCCCGGCAGGCGGCCACGGTCGAAGTCTTCGGGAATCAGCGGGAAATTGGCGGCTTTGAGGCCGAACTGCATGGCCAGGTAGAGCGAGGTCGGTGTTTTTCCGCAGCGCGAGACGGCGACCAGGATGACATCGGCCTCGGCCAGGTCGCGGTCGGTAATGCCGTCGTCGTGGGCCAGCGTGTAGTTGATCGCCTCGATACGGTGTTTGTACTCGGAGCTTTCTGCCGAGCCGTGCGAACGGCCGACCGTGTGGTTCGATTTCCTGCCCAGTTCGGCTTCGAGCGGGGCGAGGAAGGAGTCGAAGTAGGACAGGCAGTAGGCGTCGGACTGATGGACGATGCTGGCCAGGACTGGATCGATCAGTGTCGTGAAAACGATCGGCCGCATGCCGTCCGATTCGCCCTGGGCGTTGATGCGGGCAACCGCCTCCTGAGCTTTCTCGATGTTCTTGAGAAAGGGGATGCGGATTTGCTTGAACTCGATGTCCTCGAACTGGGTCATCAGGCTGTGGCCGAGGGCTTCGACCGTCAGTCCGGTGCCGTCGGACACAAAAAAGACGGTGCGTTTGATAGGGGTAGGCATTCGGGAATTTTAACCGCTGTTACGCAGTCCGGAAGCGACGCCATTGATCGACAGGTGAATGCCGCGCGCCACGCGCTCGTCGGTTTCGCCGGCGCGGTGGCGCTTCAAGAGTTCGACCTGCAGGTGATTGAGCGGGTCCATGTAGGGCGAGCGCAGTTGCAGCGAACGCTTGAGCATCGGGTTGTCGGCGAGGAAATCGTCCTGTTCGAGGATGCTCAGCAGGTGCTTTCTGGTCAGCGTCCATTCGGCCTTGATCTGGCTGAAGATGCGTTCGCGCAGCTCGGCGTCGGCGACCAGCTCGGCGTAGCGCGAGGCGATGGCGAGGTCGGTCTTGGCCAGCACCATGTCCATGTTCGAGAGCAGACTCTGGAAGAAGGGCCAGGATTTGACCATGCGGCGCAGGGTGACGAGACCTTGCGGATTTGCCGCCAGATAGCCGTCGACCGCAGCACCGAAGCCGTACCAGCCGGGCAGCATGAGCCGGCATTGCGCCCAGCTGAAGACCCAGGGAATGGCGCGGAGGTCTTCGATGCGCTCGGAGGCCTTGCGCGAGGCGGGGCGGCTGCCGATGTTGAGCAGGGCGATTTCGGAAACCACCGTCGATTGCCGGAAATAGGTGGTGAATCCGGGCGTTTCATAGACCAGGCCGCGATAGGCGTTGAAGGCGCGTAGCGAGAGGTCGTCCATCACGGCGTGGAACTGCTCGGCCGGCTCGACCTTGTTTTCGTGGTCGGTCAGGCTGGCTTCGAGCGTCGCGGCGAGCAGCACTTCGAGGTTGCGGCGGCCGGTGTCGGCGTTGCCGTATTTGGTCGAAATGACTTCGCCTTGTTCGGTCAGGCGGATCTGGCCGGAAACCGCGCCGGCCGGCTGGGCGAGGATGGCGTGGTAGGTCGGGCCGCCGCCGCGACCGACCGAACCGCCGCGGCCGTGGAACAGGCGCAGGCGAACGCCGTGCTGCTTGAAGACCTGGGCCAGCTCGATCTCGGCCTTGTAGAGTTCCCAGCCCGAGGTCAGGAAGCCGCCATCCTTGTTGGAATCGGAGTAACCGAGCATGACTTCGTGCTCGTTGCCACGGCCGGCGATCAGTTCGCGGTAGGCAGGGATGGCGAAGACGCCGGCCATGGTCGCCGCGCTCTTCTGCAAGTCTTCGATGGTTTCGAAGAGCGGGATGATGTTGACGTCGAGCTTCGGCTGGCGAGACCCATCCCCACCCCGACCGGAGGGCTGGCTTTGCATAGCCAGCCCGTTCAGGCGGCGCAGAGCAATGCTCTGCGAAACCCCGCCTTCACCCCCTTGAAGGGGAGGGAGTGAGGGCAGCAGCAGGCCGGATTCCTTGAGCAGCAGGGCGAGTTCGAGCAGGTCGGAGACGCCATCGGTCTTCGAGATGATGCAGTTGGGCAGCGCGGCGGTGCCGTAGCGCTGGCGCAACTCGCGGGCGGCAAAGAAGATGTCCAGTTCGCCCTGCGTTTCTTCTGAATAGCTCAGGTAGGGCGAGTAGAGCGGGCGCGGGGTGCTGATTTCCACGGTCAACAGGGAAATTCGCTCAAATTCGGAAAGTGCCTCGTAATCAGGGCAACGGCCGGCACCGGCGAGCAGTTCGGCGACGCTGCGGGCATGGACTTCGGAGTTCTGGCGCAGGTCGATCGGCGCCAGATGGAAGCCGAAGATCTGCACGCCGCGCATCAGCCGGCGCAAGCGGCCGCCGGCCAGGTTGCGGCTACCGTTCAGTTTCAGCGAATTGGCCAGTACCTTGAGGTCGGCGCGCAGGGCTTCCGGCGAAGCATAAGGCTCGGCATTGCCGATTTCATGGCGGACCGGCTCGAAGTCATCGAGCACGCGGGCGGTGGCGGCCAGTCGGGCGTAGATGCCGGACAGGGCGCGGCGGTAGGGTTCGTCGGCGCGCTGTGGCGAATGGTCGGTGGAATGTTCGGTGAGCGCCAGGAGTTCCGGCGTGACCTTGACCAGCAGGTCGGAGAGCGGCAACTCGCCGCCCAGTTCGTGGATTTCTTCGAGGTAATGACCGAGTGCGGCAGCCGATTGCAGACGCAGCGCCTCGCGCAGGATTTCGGCCGTGACGAAGGGATTGCCGTCGCGGTCACCACCGATCCAGCTACCGACGCGGAAGAAGGGCGGCAAGGCCCAATGCGTATCGGGGTAGCGCTTCTGTAGTTGCTGCGTGGCCTGAATGTAGAGGCGCGGCAGCTCGGTGAAGAAGGTCTCCTTGAAGTAGGTGATGCCGTTCTTGACCTCGTCGAGCACCTTGAGGCGGACGGGGCGCAGCATGCGCGACTGCCACAGGGTCAGGATGGAATTGGCGATGCCGAGATCGTTCTCGGCTTTCTCTTCCGGCGTCATCTGCAGGCGTTCGCGCTGGTCGAGCAGGCGGGCCAGGTCACGGTGGTTGCGGATCAGGCTCTGGCGCTGGACTTCGGTCGGGTGGGCGGTGAGCACCGGGGCGACGACAGCGTGGGCGAAGAAGTCGGCGATGGCTTCCGGCGAGACGGCTGCGGTCGACAGGGAATCGAGGGCAAAAATCAAACTCCCTTCGCGCGGCGGCGAGCCGGCCAGATCGTGGGCGCGACGCCGGCGGATGTGATGCTCGTCTTCGGCGATGTTGGCCAGTTGCAGGAAGTAGCTGAAGGCGCGGACGACGGCCTGCGTCGTGTCACGCGGCAGCGGGTCAAGCAGGGCGGCAAGTTCATTGCGGGCGGCCGGGTCACCGTCGCGGGCAAAACGCACGGCGGTCTGGCGGACGCGCTCGACGATGTCGAACACCGAATCACCCTCCTGCTCGCGCACGGTATCGCCGAGGATGCGGCCGAGCAGGCGGATGTCGTCGCGAAGGGGTTCGTCCTTGCTGGTGTCGGCGGCGCGTTCAGACATTGGGATTCCCATCATGAATGATCCCCGGACGGGCGGGGATCATTGAGTTTTCAAAAGTTCGTTGTCCCGCCGGGGCGGGGGCTGCAGCGTGCGGCTTTAGTGTTTGCGGACGAGCAACACCGACGCATCGGCAATTTTAGCCAGTTGTTCGGCTACCGAGCCAAGAATCAGCGTGGCCAGGCCGCGCTGGCCGTGACGGCCGATGACGATGAGGTCGACGCCCAGTTCCTTGGCCTTGTCGGAAATGATTTCGGAAATGCGCCGGTTGCTGGCTTCGAGCATCAGCGACTCGGCATCGACGTCGGTCGCCGTTGCCATGGCATCGTCGAGCAGCTTCTGGCCGGCCTGGATCAGGTTGGTGATGGCGTCATCGAGATTGACGGCGTTGGACATGGCGTGGCCATGCAGGTTGAGTACGGTTTCGTCGGCGACGTGGGTGATGTAAAGCTTGGCCTTGCTCGTGCGGGCGATGTGCAGCGCCTCGGCCAGTGCGCCGCGGGAGGTGGCGCTGTCGTCGATGGCGACCATAATCTTCTTGTACATCGGTGTTCTCCTTGAATTTGTTTGATCGGGCGTAACTTAGCAATTCGCCCGGGTTTGCGCTGTTAGGGAAATCCTCAACATGCCTGCTGCGGTCGACTGCATTTTTCGAGCAAATAGGCGATGGACTGGTAGTTGATGCCGGTTTCGGCAGTCAGGCCGATTTCGCAGGTGCGGTTGGTGGAGACGCCGCAGGCGCAGTTGGCTGGCAGATCCTTGTGGATGTGGCGCAGGGCGTGCTGGTTGAGTTCGGGCACGACGAAGCCGCGGTCGCCGGCGAAGCCGCAGCAGGTGACGCCGGCCGGTTCGATGATCTGCTCGGCACAGGCGGCGAGGAGTTTTTTCAGCTTGGCATCGGCACCGGTTTTTCTGACGCTGCAATTGACGTGCAGGGCGATGGGCCCGGCCTCCCTGGTGATCATCAGGCGCGGCAATAGCGCGTCATGGGCGAACTCGTGAAAGTCGTAAAGCTTCAGGCGGCCGGCGAGGTGCTTCTGCATGCGAACCGAGCAGGCGCTGGCGTCCATGATTACCGGATATTTGCCGTTCTGCGAGGCTTCCATGAGCGCTGCTTCGAGGGTATTCGACATGCCGTCGGCTTCCTCGGCCATGCCCTTGCTGGCCAGCATCTGGCCGCAGCACAGGCTGTCGAAACCTTCAGGCAGGATCGGTGCATAGCCAGCCCGGGTGAGCACTTCGAGGATGACGTCGCCGAGTTGTTTTTCACCGGCGGTCGATGGGCCAAAGATGCGGCCGCCGCAGGTCGGGAAGTAGACCACCGGGTCGCCTTGCGTGCTTCGGGCCACCGAAGCCTTGCCGGCGTGCGGCATGTTCTTCTTCCAGGCACCGCCCGAGATGCGGCCGAGGAAGTTGTCGCCGAGGACGCCGGAAACTGCGTGGCCGACATTCAGGCCGAGGCGCGAGGCATTGGCCAGGGTGCCGAAGTGGTCGCCGGTCCAGGCGTTGACGGCGCGCGCCGTATCGCCGAGCTTGCGGCCACGCAGGCGGCGGGTCAGGTCGCCGGTGTCGATGCCGACCGGGCAGGCCGTCGAGCACAGGCCGCAGCCGGCGCAGGTATCGAGGCCCATGTAGGCGTAGTCCGCGCCGACACTGCCGGCTGGCTCACCGGCGGCAGCGCGACGGGCCAGTTCGCGTACGCTGGTGATGCGCTGGCGTGGCGACAGGGTCAGCCGGTGCGACGGGCAGAGCGGTTCGCAGAAGCCGCATTCGATGCAGCGGTCGACGATGTCCTCGGCGGCCGGCATGGGCTTGAGGTTTTCGAGGTGGGCGTGCGGGTTGTCGTTGAGGATGACGCCGGGGTTGAGGCGGTTTTCCGGGTCGAACAGAGCCTTGATCCGGCGCATCAGGTCGGCTGCTTCCTTGCCCCATTCGAGCTCGACGAAGGGCGCCATGTTGCGGCCGGTGCCGTGCTCGGCCTTGAGCGAGCCGTCGTATTTGTCGACGACGAGGTGGCAGAGGTCGTCCATGAAGCGGGCGTAGCGGTCGACTTCGCTGGCGTCGCCGAAATCCTGGGTGATGACGAAATGCAGATTGCCTTCCAGCGCATGGCCGAAAATGATGCCTTCGTGGTAACCGTGGTGGCGGAGCAGGGCCTGCAGGTCGAGCGTGGCGTCGGCCAGGTTCTCGATGTGGAAGGCGACGTCCTCGATGAGCACCGTGGTGCCCGTCCGACGCATGGCGCCGACGGCGGGGAAGGTGCCCTTGCGGACCTTCCAGTACATTTCGCAGGTGGCCGGATCGGTGGAAAACTGCATTGGCTCGACGGTGGTGACGCCGTCCATCGCAGCATGAACTTTGGAAATTCGCTCATTTATCCCGTCGACCGTGGCAGCGCGGACTTCGATGAGCAGCGCGGCCGCTTCCTCGCCCAACTCGCGCATGATGGCCGGCAGGCCGGGCTTGTTTTCGACCGAATGCAGGGCCGGGCGGTCGAGCAGTTCGACGGCCGAGACCGGCTGCGGCTTGAGGCGGATGACGGCTTCGCAGGCGGTGCGAATGTCCGGAAAGAAAACCAGCGCCGAGGCCTTGAACGGGTCTTCGATCACCGTGTTGTAAGTGATGCGCGACATGAAGCCGAGCGTGCCTTCCGAACCGATCATGAGGTGCGACAGGATGTCGATCGGGTCTTCGTAATCGATCAGCGCATTGAGGCTGTAGCCGGTCGTGTTCTTGATCTTGAACTTGTGGCGGATGCGCTCGGCCAGTTTGGCATTGTTGCGCGTGTCGCGACCCAGCCGCTCCAGTTCGCCGAGCAGCACGGCGTGGCTTTTGGAGAAGGCATCGACGCTCAGGTGGTCCTCGGTATCGAGCACGCTGCCGTCGGCCAGCATGACGCGCATGCCGGCCAGCGTCCGGTAGCTGTTCTGGGCCGTACCGCAGCACATGCCGGAGGCGTTGTTGGCGGCGATGCCGCCGATCTTGGCAGCGCCGATGGAGGCCGGATCGGGGCCGATCTTCTTGCCGAACGGGGCGAGCCGGCGGTTCACTTCGCCGCCGACGATGCCGGGGCCGACTTTCACTTTGCTGGCGTCGGCGTTCTGTTCGTAGGTGGCGAAGCCTTCGCCGATCAGGGCGAGGATGCCGTCGGTGATGGCCTGGCCGGAGAGACTGGTTCCCGCTGCCCGGAAGGTGACCGGGCGGTTGTGGTGCCTGGCGGTCTGCAGCACGGCACGCGCTTCTGCTTCGTTTTCGATGACGGCGATGACCTCGGGCGTCAGGCGGTAGAAGCTGGCGTCGGTGCCGTAGGCCAGACGACGGAGGTCGTCGACGATGATCTGGTGCGGCGGGAGGTGGTCGCTCAGGGCGTGGATGAGGTCGCTCATGGGTTTGTCTCGGATTTGTTATTTGGTTTTGCTGAATTGGCTTGGGTTTCCGCCTTGCTGGCGGGCGTACTTTCTTTTGTGTGGCCAAAAGAAAGTAGCCAAAGAAAAGGCCACCCCTGGGTCGGTG
>JAUYEI010000016.1 GCA_030691385.1 Azonexus sp. | reverse complement strand
CGACCTTGTAGTAGCCGGCCGCATCGCTGTTGAAGTAGCTCGATACCGTCAGCTTGTCGGAGGTGCCGGCACTGCTGAGGACCAGGCTGTCGCCGGAGCGGGTGAGCATCACATCGCTGCTGGCAATGCCTGCCGCGAACTGGATGGCGTCGGTCTTGCCCGCCGTGCTGTCGTAGTTAGTGATGGTGTCCTGGCCGCTGCCGCGACCGAATAGGTACACGTCGTTCCCGGCATCGCCGGAGAGGTAGTCGTTGCCAGCGCCGCCGTCCAGCGTGTCGTTGCCAGCACCGCCATAGAGGTAATCGGTGCCGGTGCCGCCGTTGAGCGTGTCGTTACCATTGTCGCCGTTCAAGCAGTCGGCGCCGTCGCCACCGTTCAGGGTGTCCGTCCCGTCGCCACCGTAGAGATAGTCCGCACCGCTCTCGCCGTTCAAGGTGTCGTCGCCTGCATACCCGGAGATCGTGTCGTTGCCTTCGCCGCCACTGATCGTGTCGGACGTGGCGTAGCCGTACAGGTTGTCATTACCGCTGGTCGGCATCAGAACCTTGGCCTTGATCGCATCGACGTTCCACACCGTGCCATCGGCAAAGCGGATTTCCTCGACCTTGTAGTAGCCGGCCGCATCGCTGTTGAAGTAGCTCGATACTGTCAGGTTGTCGGCCGTGCCATTGATGCTCAGTACCAGGTTGTCGCCCGACCGGCTGACCTGCACATCGGAATTGGCAATGCCTGCGGCGAACTGGATGGCGTCGGTCTTGCCGGCCGTGGCGTCGTAGTTGTAGACCGTGTCCTGACCGCTGCCGCGGCCGAACAGGTAGACGTCCGAGCCGGCATCGCCGGAGAGATAATCGTTGCCCGTACCACCATCGAGAATATCGTTTCCCGCCCCGCCATAGAGGGTGTCTTTGCCGGCTTGTCCGATCACAATGTCGTCCGAAGCGCCTGCACTCAGCATTTCGGCCCCGGATGTGCCGATCTTGATATCCGGAACGCCATTGCTGCTGGTGGCAAATGCCAGCGCCAATCCTGCCTTGAGGCTGTCCAACGTGCCATGAGTGGCAGCATCCGTAGACCATGCCACCAGCTTGGCCGCCCCTTGCCAGCCCATGCCGCTCAAACCGGAAACGTACTTTTGCAAGTCCAGGCAATCGGTAAAGGCGCGAACCGAATCCGTCTGATACAAACTGTTGAGTTTGGCATCGAGCGCAGCGAAATTGATCGAAATCCCGTTGGCGTCGATATTCAGGCTGATGGTGTCTAGATAGTCCTTGAGACGGGTTTGCCCGACCATGCCTTCGTAGACGGACTCCTTGAGCGCGGTATAGCTCTGTTTCAACAAATCGACTTGTTGCGTGGTCAGTGTCGGCAGCACGAAGGTGTAGCTGCTGACAACCGGTGTCGTGTTGGTTTGCGTCCCGGCACTGGCCAAAGCGAGAGCACTGAAGTCTTTGTTCTGGCTCGATACCAGCGCATCCAGCCCGGTCTTGATGCTGCCGTCGTCACCGAAATTGAGGAAGGTCTGCCCGTTAAAGGCTTCGAGCACGCCCATCATCTTGCCCATCTCGGCGACTTGAGCCTTGACGGTGTTGTAGCGGTCTTCGCTGACGCCCAGGGTCATCAGGGTCAGCGTCTTGTCGAAACCGGGCTGTCCGATGATCTGAACGGCCTGGAGTTCGACGTCGGTGACGCCGGGAACCTTGAACATCAGGGTAAAGCCCATCTCGGCGGCGCGTTGTTGCGAGGTTTTGAAGGTGGCGGTGCCGGCCCAGTCTTGTAGCAGGTGGTCGAGCTGGCCGAGCATTTCCAGGCGGGAAAGGCCGGTGAGGCTGGCGACGTCCTGGACCAGCGCGGCGTTGAGGCTGGCCGCTTCCTGCAGGTCGCGCACGAGGCCCGCGCCTTGCAGGCCGGGCAGCGCGGCGGCGGCTGCGGTCAACGCGATTTTGTCGCCGAATTCGCGGTAGAAGGCATTGGCGGCGAGGTTGAGGTTGGCGGCAGTGCCGGTGCTGCCGTCGGTCCTGGTGTAGGTGGCGGTGGCGCTTTGGGTGTTGCCGTTACCGAAGTTGGTGGTGCCGGCGGTGCTGGTCAGGTTGAGGCTGGCGATGCCGGCCTGGGCCAGGGTTTGCAGTTCGCCGGCGTCGCTGATGCAGTCCTGGTCGAGGTCGCGCCAGATCTGGACGTTGGCGTACTGGGCATCGGCGCTGCTGAATTGGCCGTCGTGGTTGCTATCGAGATCGGCAAGCGCCGCGAAACCGCTGGTAGCTTTCTGGCCGTTGGACAGGACGGTGTCGACGCCGAATAGTTCGTTGCCGTTGTCGATGGTGCCGTTGGCGTTCTTGTCGAGGACGAGCAGGGCGTCATCGCCCTTGACCCAGCCGGTGCCGGTCTTGATGCCATCGCCGTTGTGGTCGAAGAGGGTTTGAGCGGTGGCGGTGATGCCGATGGTTTCTAGGCCATCACCGTCGAGGTCGAGGGCGAGTGGGTCGACGGGGCGCCAGGAGCGGGCACCTTGGAAACCGGTGGGGATACGTTGGTTGCGGGGGATGGAGAGGTCGGGGCCTGGGAAAATTAACTGAGGCTGAGTATTCGACCAAGTACTCGGATCATGTATAAAGTCATGGAATCCTTTGCCAAGGTCATTGGCCAAATCGCCTACTGCAACCCCGGCTAATAAACCAGCTGCAGCTGCAGCACCAGGTAGAACTCCTGCAGCTGCTAGAGCACCAGCAACTAATGCCCCTGCAACGGCGCCAGCGCCATACTCAGCCATCAGTCCTGTTAACTCGCTCGACAGATTTCCATCATTAATTAAATAATCTGCCACTTTGTCTACAACTTTTGACCCATTATCATAGCCGTCGTATACCTCAACACCAGACTTGATAAGGTGGTCATAATTCTGAACCAGTGTTGTTATCGCACCCATAAAACCCTCGCTTATTTGTTAAAGGCAATGCAAAGAACAATTCTGAAACAATAGGCTGACAAAAATGTCATTGTGGCAGCAAGAAGCCCGAATCCATAAATCGAATTGTGAAAAATACCTTTAGGGCCAGAGATGTTTAAGCCACCAATAAAGGCCAAAGATCCAACTGCAAAAAACACCCAAGCAACATAGGTTTCTTTTTTGTTTTTTCTAACTTCAGAAACCGATGCTTCGACATTTGAAAATAGCAAAGTAACGAATAAGAATGGGATCAAAAAGAAAAATATTGACGCATACTGTTTTGCTACGAGATTATCAAAAAAGACCACCTTATCCATTCGGTGCACAGATGGGATAAACACGCCGAAGTTCTGATACAAACACTCACCAAATTCCACTAATAGGCCATTTGATATTAAATAAGCAACGAATTGGCCAATAGCAACCCAAAACAAAAAAATATATGTTAAATCCAAACGCAAAGCTATTTTATTTCTCATAAAACACCTTGACTCAATAATAACAAAAGGCCCAAAATGGGCCGGCGATATTTAGATATTGCCCATTTTTTCCGGTTGACCGTAGCAATCCTGATTTACTGTCCATATTCATATCTGGTTTCATCACTTCTCCTCCTCCACGACTTCCATCTGCCGAGTCATATTCGTTCCAAGCTCAATAACTTCATCCACCGCCAACCCCCGTGGAATCTGATGCGTAATGAACAGCATCGTCACCTTCCCCTTGAGCTTGTTGATCGTCCGGGCAAAGTGTTCCGCCGTCTGGGTATCGAGATTGGATACCGCTTCATCAAACACTAGAATCTTCGGCCGCTTGAGCAGCGCTCTGGCAATGGCAATCCGCTGCCGCTGCCCCCCCGATAGACCGGTTCCCCGTTCGCCGATTTCTGTCTGGTAGCCGTCGTTGAGCGTCTCGATCACCTCATGAATCTCCGCCGCCTTGCAAGCCTGAATCACATCCTCGAAGCTGGCATGCGGGTGCGCCATGACCAGGTTGTCGTAGAGGGTGCCGGCGAAGAGCACGGTTTCCTGCGGCACAACGCCGAAGGTTTGCCGTAGCTCGTTGGCGGCGAGGTGGCGGATGTCTTTACCGTCGAGATTGATCTGGCCTTCGTTCGGCTGGTAGAAACCGAGCAGCAGTTTGGCCAGCGTGCTCTTGCCACAACCGGAGGGGCCCATCAGCACGGTCAGGTGGCCGGGCTTCAGCGTCAGGCTGAGGTTCTTGTACAGCCAGGGGTGATGTTCGGAATAGCGAAAGGCGAGATGGCTGAGGTCGATTCGCCCCGGCCCCTGATTCTCCCGGGTCGGCGTCAGGGTATGCGGTTCCTGCGGCATGTCGAGAATGTCGCCGAGGCGTTTGACTGCGATGTTGGCTTGCTGGAATTCCTGCCACAGGCCGACGAGTCGCAGGAGCGGCTGGCTCATCCGCCCGGCGAACATCTGGAAGGCGACCAGCATGCCGACCGTGAAGCCGTCGTTCTGCATGACCAGCAAGGCACCGACGATCAGGATGGCCAGGGTCATCACCTGTTCGAGGCCATTGCTGAAAACGTTGTAGGTGTTGCCGACTTGTTTGGTCGAGAAACCCGCCGCCAGGTACTGGGCGAGGTAGTCGCCGTATTTCCGGTCGAGGTCGGCTTCCATTTGCAGCGATTTGACCGTCGCCATGCCGGCGACGTATTCGGTCAGGAAGGACTGGTTTCTGGCCCCGAGCATGAATTGGTGATTGAGCTTGTCGCGAAAGACCGGAGCGACCAGGAAACTGATCAAGGCGATGGTGCCGAGCAGGCCGACGGCGATCAGCGAGAGTTGCCAGCTGTAGGCAAACATCACGGCCAGGAAGATGAGCAGGAAGGGGAAATCGAGGATCAGCGTGACGGCCGCGCCGGAAACGAATTCGCGGATGGTTTCGACGCCGTGCAGGCGGGCGACCAGGGTGCCGGTCGGGCGGTGCTCGAAGTACGGCAACGGCAATCGGAGCAGATGCCGGAAGACCTGGCTGCCGAGGACGGCATCGATGCGATTGCCGGTGTGCAGTACGAGGTATTGGCGCAGCCAGCTCATGCCGCTGGTGAAGAGCATGAACATGACCAGCGCCACGCCAAGGACGATCAGGGTGCTGTGTGTCTGGTGGACGACGACCTTGTCGATGATGACCTGCGTAAAAAGCGGGGTAGCCAGGCCGACGAGTTGGATGGCCAGGCTGGCAAGCAGGACGTCACGCCAGATGGTTTTGTGCTTGAGGAGTTCGGGGATGAACCACTTGAAGCCAAATTCCTTCTTCTCGACTTCAAAGCCCGGGATTTCGCCGTCCTTGTTGGTGCCACTGGCTTCGCGTGAGGCGAGGATGAGTTCGGGTTCGAACTGGGTGGCGGCTTCGTCGACGGTGATGGTTTCCGGGGCTTGGCTACCGGAGCGGAAGTAGAGGAGCTTGTGGCCGTCAGTCTTGAGGATGAGGACCGGAATGGTCGGAATGGCTTCGTCGGAAGTTGCTTCCGGGATGGCCCGCAGGAAGGCGATGGCCGGCAGGGGAAGCTTTTGCCATTCGGCCGGGTGTGGGCTGTGGCCGGTCTTGAAACCAAGGGCGCGGGCAGCTTCGTGGAAGGTGGTGAGGCTGTACGGCGGCGGGAATTCCTGCTCGACGAGCTTAGGGTCGAAGGGAATGCGATAGAGGCTGCATAGGCTGCCGAGCAGCCACAGCACTTCCTGGTACCCCAGACCCCCTTCTGAAGTTTGCATCGTCCAGCTTGTTTTTATGAAGACGGGGCATTCTAAGCGATCATTGATCCATATGGAATATCACTTTCGGCATACGCATTGCTGCCCCCTCGTGATTATTTCTCAATACAAGCCTCTTGCAACCCATTGGGAAATAGTTGAAGCCGAGATGCCCAACTCCCGGGCGATCTGACTTTTTCTCAAGCCCTGTTGGGCCAAGGCTTTCGCTCGCCGGATCTGCTCCTGGGCAGTAACACCGCGCCCGCGCTTGCCTGGCGCTGATTCTTCCTCAAGGCTAAACCAGAACTCCGCTTGCAGGATGGTCAGCCCCCAGAGCATCGGATCCCAGTGATAGGGGTCCAGTATTTCGCGCAGGATTTCGGTGAGTGTCTCGAAATCGAGATCGAGGGCACCCGGCTCCAGTTTTCCAAGGACGCGCGGCGACAAATTCAACATGTCATGCAGATTCTCGAATTCGTCCGCGACCGCATCGGCTTCGTACTCCCACTCGAAGATTACATCGGAGAGTGCCAGGCGGCGGCGAGCCTCGCGCAACATTGAGTTCCCACGCAAGAATTCCAGCTTGCCACGTTGCTCGGCAAGCTGATGCACTTTTCTTCCAAGACGATAACGCCGGTAGGCGGCAGAGCGCTCGCTGTCCTGGGTTTGGCTTTGCGTGTGTTCGTAACAGAAGCGGGAGCCGGGTCGGGTAAAGCGAAAGCACAGTTCACAAGTGGCAACCTGTTCCCAGTGATGCGCTGACCAGCCGATCAGCGCGAGGCCCCAGAGCAAGCGTTGCACCTGATCCAGATCCGAACGATCCGTCTGCCACAGCAGTTTATAACCGTGACGTGCTGCCAAGACGGGCGACATTGGCACTGTCGTCGCCACGCTGGTTTGACTGGCATGCTGCATCTGGTGGTATTCCTGCACCGGATCACTGACCTGGCAATCTTCTGCCAATAGGCGCCACAGGTCGGGATGGCTACGCCGGCCCAGCATTCGCAGTTTGCGCCAGATCAGAATCCGGGCGGGCTCGGCGCGCATCGAGGGCGCTTCGAGGTCCTGGACGAGCAGTTGTGTCAGCGGCTGGACCAAGGCCATATAGCAGCCAGCGTCGGCAATCGGGCGATTGCGAAGCTCAGGGATTTCCCAGGGCTCATAGCTGATTTCGGCGCCGACATCGAGGGTGGCGCGATGCAGGGCATTCCAGCCAGCCAGGACCCAGTTGTGTTTACGGGACCGGCTTTTGACATTTGCTGTTTTCACACCCCGTTCCATGAAGGGTGGAATTGTACCGAGAATGCATTCCTCTGAAACGCTCTGCACAGGAGGATTCATGGACTGCGAACCGATGATGGATGCCCGAAAAGTGGCCAGCTTGCTCGGCATCAGCCTGCGCACGCTCGATACCTTGGTCGCACGCGGCGAAGCCCCAGCTTTCATTCGTATTGGTCAAATTCGCCGCTGGCGAATGGCGGAGGTCACGGCCTGGATCGAGGCCCGGCTCGGCACCGTGGAGCCCGGTCACCAGCCGCTGCCATCCCCAGCCGGCATTCGTGCTGCGGGGATGCCATCCGCAAGATTCGGCGGCTAAGCGCCTACCCCCATTCTCAAACCACAACCACAAGGAGCGCCAATGGCTTAAGCACCGATCTGAAATTCCCGGCCCATAAAACGCAAAACCCGAGGTGACCGCCTCGGGTTGCGCCCTGCCATTTCAAGTTTGCGACTTGGAGTGTGCAGTATCAGCAACGTTCATGAAGAAGTCAAGTCATGGGCGGTGGGCTTTTTTATCTCGTCGTTTCGCGACCGCGAAACATGGAACCGAGGCGCTTCACGCGCCCTTCACGGAGATATCCATGCGGATACCTGTACTTCAGCAGCGTGAGATTGCACGTCTGCATTTTCATCAATCACAATCGGCTCGGGCGATCAGCAGGATCACCGGGGTCTGTGCCAATTCGGTTGGCGAATTGCGCCGGTTGATTCAGGCCAGTGGTAAAAACTGGCACGAAATCGCCGGCCTCGATGACGACCAGTGGGAACTGGCTCTCGATACCAAGAACCGTTCCGTCGCCCAGCGCAAGGAATCACCGGATTGGCCATGGGTCCATGAGCAGATGCAGCTCGCCGATGCGACACGGGAGCAATTGTGGCAGGAATGGCGCGCCGAACACCCGAACGGCATCGGCCAATCACAATTCAACGAAGGCTACCGTAAATGGCTGGGACAGCAACGTGTCGTCATGCGCCAGATTCACCGGCCTGGTGATCGGATGTTTACCGACTTCGCCGGGCGCAAGGTGGAGATTCGGGGCGGTCCCGGCGAGGAGGCACGCGAGGCCAATCTTTTTGTGGCTGTGATGGGTTGTTCCAGCCACACCTACCTGGAACTGGTCTGGCAGCAGAGCACGGCCTGCTGGTTGCAGGCTCAGGCGAATGCCTTCGAGTTTTTCGGAGGAGTGCCGAACTGGGTGGTTAGCGACAATCTGAAAGCAGCCGTGATTCGGCGCGAGAAGGAGCGGATCGTTCTCAACCCCCAATATCTGGAGTGCTTGAAGCATTATGGTACGGCGCCGATGCCGACCAAGCAGCGTTCGCCGAAACAGAATGCCAAGGCCGAAGCCGGCGTCAAGATCGCGCAACGCTGGGTGCTGTTTGCACTGCGAAACAGGGTGTTCTTTAGCCTGGAAGAGGCCAATGTCGAGATTCGGCGATTGAACGAAATGCTGAACGACAAGAAGTTTTCCAAGCACGACGATACGCGGCGTAGCCGGTTCGTAGCCTTGGACGCACCGGCCCTGCGACCGTTGCCGAGCACGCGCTACGAATTGTCTGAGTGGCGTCACAGCGTGCGGGTGGGCGACGATTACCTGGTCGAGCATGGTAAATCCTTCTATTCCGTCCCTTGGCAATATCGGGGCGATCTGGTCGATCTGCGCATTACCGCCAACGCGCTGGAAATTTTTCGGCGTAACAAGCGGCTGGCTACACATGGTTTGATGACGGAGCCCGGTGAGATTTCCCGCTACGAGGAACACATGCCGGTCGCACATCGCCGGGTGATGGAAGGGGAACCTCACGCTTTGCTGGCTTGGGCCAAGGCTCAGGGGCCGGTGGTGGAGCAATTGTTCACACATCACCTGATGGAACGACACGACCTGACAAACGGCCTGAAGGCGGCGCGCAAGTTGCGGGATTTAGCGCGGGAGCATGGTGATGAGCGCTTTCTGGCCGCGTGTCGCTATGCCCAAACCTGCAACATCACCGCGTTGCGCAGCATCGAGTCGATCCTGAAGAAAAAGGCCGATTTGATGGCACAGCAAGGAACTCAGCAAAAAGATCAGGATGCTCGCGAAGCCCATGAGGACGTTCGTGGTCCTGAGTATTTTGGAGAAGAAGCATGAGCACGGCACAGCAAACCTTGAACCGCCTGCGGCAACTGAAGCTCGGTGGCATGGCCGACGCCTACGAGCTCCAGTTGGATCAGCCGAAACTGCACGGCACTTCTTTCGATGATCGATTAGCCATGCTGGTCGATCACGAGATGTCGAATCGCGACACGCGCCGGATTCAGCGCCTGTTGAGGGGTACCGGGTTTCCGGAATCTGCAGTTCTGGAGGATATCGATGACCGGGCTGGTCGTGGGTTGGACAAGTCACTGCTGGCGACCCTGGCAGGGTGCCAGTGGATTTATCGGCACCAGAACTTGATCATCCTAGGCGCAACCGGCGTTGGAAAAACTTGGTTGGGGTGTGCACTGGGAACTCAGGCCTGCCGGCTGGGCATTTCGGTGCTCTATTACCGGTGCTCGCAGTTATTCTCGGACATTGCCGTGGCCATGGCCGACGGCTCGATTGCCGCCCTGAAGTCCCGGCTGGTCAAACCAGCCTTGCTGATGATCGACGACTTCGGAAATGGCGAGATGAATCTGGCCGTCGGCCATATCTTGCTCGATGTAATTGATCGGCGCATGCGTTGCGGTTCTTTGCTGATCGCCAGTCAGTATCCGCGGACTCAATGGCATGGACTGTTTCCAGATCCGACGCTGGCTGATGCGGTTCTGGATCGAGTGGTGCATCAGTCGCACCAGATGCATCTGAAGGGAGAGTCGATGCGCAAGGTGTTGGCGAAGGAGCGGATGGCTACGGAGTAATCCTAGCTCCGGCATGATGCTCACGGGTAGCAATGCTCGTGAGCATCATTTTTGTGAAGTGCGCGTGGCGCCGGGCTTGATGCTATTGCTCGTGGCCATCGGGCCGCCTGCTAATGGGGAACTGGGCGGACTGCTCACCTCGAACCGGTCTGGGTGCTCGCGAAGCTCCGGCGTTAACACTAATATCCCTCGATCAGAAAAAATCGGGGAATGGCGGTGGACTCAGAAGTCTTCGACCGACTGGTCGGGCAGCTTTACGATGCGGCGCTGGTCCCGGAAAAGTTACCCGAAACCCTGGCGGCGCTGACCCGTTGGCTTGATGGTGATACCTGCCATTTGGTGGGATGGGACGGGCGATCAGGTACGCCACTACTGAGCGCTACGATCGGCTTTGATGAAGGTATCGGCCCTGATTACGCGGCCCACTACGCTGCCATTGATCCCCGAAGGTTGATCGCCGAACAGAAGTTATCGACCGGGGAACTGTTGCTTTGTCACGAGCATTTCGATGCTCGGTTCGTTTCTCGCAGCAAGTTCTTTCAGGACTACCTTCTGCCGATTGGCGTGCATCACACGCTGGCCACCACCCTGATCCAAAATGACCGGCAGCTAGTCCAGATCGCCTTTCAACGTTACGTCGGGCATGCGCACTTTTCGCCGCGCGAGGCACAATTTCTTCAGCGCCTCATCCCTCATTTGCAACGGGCAACCGCCTTGATGCTTCGCTGCAATGACCAACATCAGAAATCACAATTCATGGACAGCGGACTGGCCGCCACCTCGCTGGGGCTGATCGCCGTCGACCACGCCGGCCGATTGCTTTATTGCAACCCTTCGGGTGATGCCTTGCTACGCGAAGGAGAAATAATACGTTTGCGCGATAGTCTACTTTGTCTTGGTAAAGGTAGCCGCAAGAGCAGTTCGGAGGACTTTGCCAGCGCTATCAGCAAAACTGCCAGAAGCGGTCGCCCCTTGAACCTCTTACTAGGCAATAACAACCATCCGCACCGCCGCTACAGCCTGACGCTGACTGCCCTCCCCAAACACGGGACGATGCCGGCGCTGGCCTCCGTATCCGTGGCCAGCGGAGTACTTTGCATCCTGGCGCCTCTCGACCGTAGACGCGTCGCAACGACACGGCAGTTGATTGAGTTGTTGGGGCTAAGCCCTGCCGAGGCCAGGCTGGCCCGCGCGCTGGCGAGCGGGGAAAGCCTGGAAGACTATGCGCGGGAATCGGATCTCCGCCTGCCGACGGTCAAAACGCAGTTGCGTTCGATATTCGCCAAAACCGCTTGCGACCGTCAGGCAAGCTTGATGCGCCTGATCGCGGCAATTCCGCCGGTGCGCGACGATGGCTGATCGGACGCGCTCAGGCGAAAAACGAATAGAGCAGCAGCACGACGATCAGAACGAATAGAACCATGAACATGGTTTCAGCCCGGTTCTGTGTGTGAATGGCCGGCCAGCCGGCTGACCGCAGACTTCCACGGTCAACCGGAAAAAACGGCCAAAATCAAAATCAGTGTTTGTGCTCCATGGCCGCCGGCATCGGCGCGGCCATCGGGCGGACGACTTTGGCGTCGACCTGCTTGGTGCTGCCGTCGTCGAAGCTCAGGGTGATCGGTACGACGTCGCCTTCCTTCATCGGCGCCTTGAGGTCGATGAGCATGACGTGCAGGCTGCCCGGCTTGAGCACGGCTTCGCCCTTGGCCTTGATGTCGATGCTCGGCACCGGGCGCATTTTCATGACACCGCCTTCGTTGAGGTGGGTGTGCAGTTCGGTGACTTTGGACACCGGGTTGTCGGCCTTGAGCACCTTGACGTCCTTGTCGCCGTTGTTCTTGATGACCATGAAGGCGCCGGTCGCCGGGGCGTTGGGCGGGGCCAGACGGACGTAGGGGTCCTGGACCGATACGTTGTCGGCGGCGCCGGCCAGAACGCCGGCCGAGAACATCAGGCTGGCTGCAAGCAGGGACAGTTGTTTCATGGGCTTACTCTCCTTCAGGGTTGGTTCAAATATTTGCGAATGGCGACAACAACCTGATCGGGCGGCGTGGCGTGGGCCATCTTGCCGACCAACTGGCTGTCAGGGGCGACGATGAAGGTATCGGCCGAGTGATCGACGACATAGCCGCCACCGGCCGTTTCGACCTTCTGCTCGGCGTAGAAGACGCCATAACGTTTGGCGATTTCGGCGATGTTTTCCGGCGATCCGGTGACGCCGACGATGGCCGGATGGAAGAAGTCGACATATTCCTTGAGGCGCTCGGGCGTATCGCGTTTCGGGTCGACCGAGATGAAGATCATCGCCACCCTGGCCTGCTCCTCGGGCTTGAGCTGCTTGAGGCCTTCGGCCGTCGCCGCCAGCGAGGTCGGGCAGATGTCGGGGCAGTAGGTGTAGCCGAAATAGACGAGCACGAGTTTGCCGCGGTAATCCTTGAGCGCCACCGGCCCGCTCGCCGACTGCAGCGTGAAATCGCCGCCGGCTGCGATGATCGCCCGGGGCAATGGCCGCTCGGGCATTTCCGGCTGCCAGAAGAGGACGATGCCGAGAATCAGCGCGGCCAGCAAGCCGGCGATTGCCATCAGTATGCGTTCGGCCATTTAGTGCGACTCCCCGGTTGAGAATCGATAGGGAATCGCCACCCGTTCGCTGCCTGTTTCGACCAGCACCGTCGCCTGCCACTCCATGTGGCCGGTGATGCAGACCGGTAGCGTGACTTCGGCGGCGTAGCTGCCTTCGCCGCGGGCGGCCAGTTGCGGACGGTTCAGGCCCATGTTCATGTCGATACCGGAGAAATCGACCTCGACGCGGGCCGGCGAAAAACCGCTGGTCGCCACCTGGATTTCGAACGGCTTGACCAGCGGTACCGGGCGCGTGCCCATCGTCAGGGTGACATTGCCGCCGGACGGCAGCTTCACGGTGCACGCTTCGCGCTGCAGGTTGCAGACGGGATCGGGCTGAACGGTAACGTCGGCTTTCGGCAACAGCATGGGCGACAGTTTGTAGCCAATGATCACGACCAGCACGATCAATTCCAGGCCAATGACATCGATCAGTATTTTCTTGTTCACAAGTGTGCTTCTGGACCTTGAATCATTGGGATCAGCGCATTTTCGCCGAATGCATGCGTTTGGATTTAACAAACATCAATTCTTTCACAGTCGGCGAAGAATACAGTGTGCGGCAAATTGTCGCAGTGACACTCTGTCGCAGGCGCCAATGGGGGAATGGAAGTTTTTGCTTCTGGTGCTCATGGGAGAAATCGAGATGAAAAAATTTGTAGTGAAATCTACCGCGCTGCTTCTCGCCGCCGGTTTCGCAGCAACGGCGTATTCCGCCGAATCGCTGCAGGACGTGATGAAGCGTCGTGGCCTGAGCCAGCAGGATCTGCTCGCTGCGTCCAAGACCTACGTCCCGACCGGCAAGCGCGACGAATTCGTCGTCTTCAGCTCGGGCGGCCAGTCCGGTCAGATCATCGTGTATGGCATTCCGTCCATGCGCATCCTCAAGTACATCGGCGTGTTTACGCCGGAACCGTGGCAGGGCTACGGTTTCGATGAAAACTCCAAGGCCGTGCTGCGCCAGGGCAACATCGACGGCAAGGAAATCAACTGGGGCGATACGCACCACCCGGCCATTTCCGAAACCCAGGGCAAGTACGACGGTCAGTTCCTGTTCATCAACGACAAGGCCAACCCGCGCCTCGCCGTGATCGACCTGCGTGACTTCGAAACCAAGCAGATCGTGGTCAACCCGATCTTCAAGTCGGAACACGGTGGCGCCTTCGTCACCCCGAATACCGAATACGTCATCGAAGCCGCCCAGTACGCCACGCCGCTCGAGAACAAGAAGTTCTACCCGCTCGAAGAGTTCAACGAGAAATATCGCGGTGGCGTCACCTACTGGAAGTTCGACCGCAAGGAAGGCCGTCTTGATCCAAAGCAGTCCTTCTCCCTCGAACTGCCGCCTTACAGCCAGGACTTGTCCGACGCTGGTAAAGGCCCGTCCGATGGCTGGTCCTTCACCAATTCCTTCTGCTCCGAGCGTTACGTCGGCGGCATCGAAAAGGGCCGTCCGCCGTATGAAGCCGGTTGCTCTGCCAAGGACACCGACTATCTGCACGTGATCAACTGGAAGAAAGCGGCCGAACTGGTTGCCCAGGGCAAGGCCAAGAAGATCAACGGCCACAACGTGCTGATGATGGAAACGGCGATCAAGGAAGGCATCCTCTTCCTGGTCCCGGAACCGAAGTCGCCGCACGGCGTCGACGTCACCCCGGACGGCAAGTTCATCACCGTCGCCGGCAAGCTCGACACCCACGTTTCTGTTTTCTCGTTCGAGAAGATCCAGGCCGCCATCAAGGCCGGCAAGTTCGAATCCAAGGATCCGTACGGCATTCCGGTCATCGGCATGAAGGATGCGTTGCACACCCAGGTCCAGCTCGGCCTCGGCCCCCTGCACACGCAGTATGACTCCAAGCCCTGTATTGCCTACACCTCGCTCTACGTCGATTCGCAGGTCGTGAAGTGGAATCACTGCGACGGCAAGGTGCTCGACAAGATCTCCGTGCACTACAACATCGGTCACCTGATGACCATGGAAGGTGACTCGATGGATCCGAAGGGTCGTTACCTGGTTGCGCTGAACAAGCTGGCCATCGACCGCTTCGTGCCGGTCGGCCCGCTGCACCCGCAAAACCACCAGCTCATCGATATCTCGAACGACAAGATGCAGTTGTTGTACGACATGCCGCTGCCGCTGGGCGAGCCGCACTACGCTGTTGCCATCGAAGCAAGCAAGCTCAAGCCGGGCGTGCGTTACAAGGTCGGTACCGATTCCCGCACCGACAAGCCGCACCCGGGCATGGTCCGCGCTGGCGAAGAAGTCACGACCAAGAAGGGCAACAAGATCGAGGTCAAGGGTACGCTGATCCGTTCGCACATCACGCCGGAAACCATCGAGGCTGAAGTGGGCGATGAAATCACCATCCACCTGACCAACCTCGAACGTGCCCAGGACGAGACCCACGGCTTCACGGTGTCAACCTACAACGTGCATGCTTCTGTCGAACCGGGCAAGACGGTCACCGTCAAGTTCAAGGCTGACAAGGAAGGTGTGTATCCGTACTACTGCACCGAGTTCTGCTCCGCACTGCACCTTGAAATGCAGGGTTACCTGCTGGTCAAGCCGAAGGGCTGGAAGCCGGGCAAGATTGCAGCGGCCAAGGCCGTCTATACAGAAACCGACTACAAGGCCACGGTCAAGAAGGTTGCCGACACCCAGGTCGTCATTGATTCCGTCGTTGGTTACATCACCAGCGTCAACTTCAAGGACTTCCCGGATGTGGTGAATATGGTCGACGACGCAACCGACCAGCTCAGCAAGATCAAGGAAGCCAAGGCCAAGCACGAAACCGCCGCCACCAAGAAGGATTGGGACCAGGCGAACCTGTGGGCCGAGCAAGTCTGGCAATACCAGGTCAAGGCCGCCGACATCGGTCTGCGCGCCAAGACCTACCTTGAGCAGAACGGCGCCAAGAAGGTCAAGTAAGCCAAAAGTCTTGATCTGACTTAAGGCATTCAGCGGGGAACAGAGCCAATCTGTTCCCCGCTTCACATTCAGGAGGGAATAACCATGAAATTTGTAATGACACTGATCGCTACGGCAATCGTCGCCTCGCCAGCCTTCGCCGCACTCGACGGCGCCAAGCTCTACGCCGAAAAAACCTGTAACGCCTGCCACGGCGCCAAAGCTGACAAGCCCTTGATGCCGAACTATCCGAAACTGGCCGGGCAAAATGCCGCCTATGCCGAAGCGCAAATGAAGGACATCAAGAGCGGCGCCCGCAACAACGGCCAGAGCGCCGCCATGAAGGGTGTCATGCACCTCGTCAATGACGCGGAGATCAAGGCTATCGCAGAATACCTGTCGAAACTCAAGTGATCGTGCGAAGCCGGTTTTTCCGGCTTCTGACCAACATCAAAGAATGCTGATATTCATAGTGCAACAATGGTTTCAGCGTTTTGAACCACCCGCCATAGAGGGAAACCAAACATGAAAGCATCACTCCTTTTGATCGGCCTGCTCTCGGCAGGCATTGCTGTAGCCGCGCCTCCCGCCCCGAAGCAACAAGGCATTGAAGGCAAGGATTACAAATGGAACGCCGCTGGCGGCGAGAAAAACGAAGCACTCACCAAAAAGGGTGATGCCAAAGCCGGCGAAGAAGGTTATGAAACCTGTGGCGCCTGCCACCTGCCTTCCGGTGCCGGTCGCCCTGACGGCACTTTCCCGCAACTCGCCGGCCAGCACACCACCGTGCTGATCAAGCAGATGGCCGACATCCGTGCCGGTCTGCGTGACAACCCGACGATGTACCCCTTTGCCGCCACCCTGACCGACGCACAGGAACTCGCCGACGTTGCTGCCTACATCGAGAAACTGTGCATTCCTGTTGAGCACGGCAAATATGACTCCAAGCCGGGCGATGCCGCCAAGGACTGGAAAGCCCCGACCGACACAGCCAAGCGTCTGGCCGAAGGCAAGGCACTGTACGAGAAAGAGTGCCTGGAGTGCCACGGCAAGAACGGCGAAGGCGTCAAGGAGAAGTTCTACCCCGTGATCGCCGGTCAGCACTACAAGTACCTGCTGCGCCAGATGAACGAAATTCGTGATGGCCACCGCCGCAATGCCAACCCGGACATGGTCAAGATCATCAAGAAATACAACGATGATCAGCTAATCTCCATTTCAGCCTACCAGGCCAGCCTGGTGATGCCAGGCGCCATGTGCAAACCGAAGGCCGGTAAGAAGAAGTAATGCGTTGGGCCCCCTCCCTTTTATGGCCCGAAGGGCCGGTACCCTAGGGCAAGGGGAGGGCTGGAGTGGGGATGGGTTTCCTTGTCAGCAAAATAAACCCATCCCCCTCCTAACCTCCCCCTTGAAAGGGGGGGAATCGAAATTCGCAACAAGAGCAGAGAACAGCAACATGGAAAAACAAAACAAAATCATCGGTGGCCTGACCCTGATTTCCCTGATCTGCCTGGTCGCCGCCTACTTCGCCCCGATCTGGTGGGTTTCGCTGACCGCCCCGAACTACCCGCCCGATGCCTTCCCCGATGGCATCCGCATCCATTTCCATTTCGACGGTGTCTATAACGGCTGCAAGGCAGCAGGCAAAGGCACCCGGATGGCCAACGAGATCATCCAGAAAGATCTGGCGCACGATGATGAACGTTACAACCCCATCACCGATGCCAAAAAAGACCTGAACAAAGGCGCCGAGGGTCTCGATTGCGTCCATGAAATGAACACCATCAACCACTACGTCGGCATGTTCCCGATCGCCACCGGTGCGCCGGTCGAAAAGCCGCTGGCCAAGTTCTTCTTTGGTTTCTTTGCCGTGATGATCCTGGCTTTCACGGTCAACCGGAAAAAACCGCGAATTCTGATATTGAGCGCCGGCTTCGCCGCCGTCGCTGTCTGGATGCTCGTCGACCAGCTCATGCTTGGCCACCTCGAAAGCCACGTGCAGGCCTACATGCAGGAAGCCGGCACCTTCTTCAAGGAACCGGACAAGATTGCCGTCTGGGGTGACAACGTCCGTAGCATCTCGAAGATCGTCATCTTCGGCCTGATCGCTGTCATGGGCATCGTCATTGCCGGTACGGCCATGATTCGCTCCTTCCAGTTGCTGCTGGTCCTGGTCCCGGCCCTGCTCCCGGTCTTCTTCGTCATCACCTACGCCGGCTGGCTGTGGTACTTCGGCCACAACATGCACCCGTGGGGCGCTTTCACCGTCAAACCCTTCATGCCGACCGTCTTCGGCGAAGGCAAGGTCGCGCAGTTCTCGACCTTCTCCTACCCGTACTGGGGCTATGGCCTGCTCGTGGCGATATTCGTCTGCCTGATGCTGGCCCTGCTCATTCGCCGCAAACAGTTGCGCGAAGGAACTGCCGAGTAATCCGCGTGAGCCGCCGCCTGAACCATCTGGCCCGGCTGAGCCTGGCCACAACACTCCTGCTGGTCCTCACCACCGGCAATACCGAACCGCAGGCCAACGTGCCGGCCGGCATGGGCGCCCGCGCCGATGTCGACCGCCCGAAACCAACCTTCATGCTGCGTGAGCGCGACAAGCGCGTACATGGCCTCAAGCCCTTCCAGGATCTCGTCGACAAGGCGCCGGCCGGCTCGGTGCTCAAGCCACCACCCGGCAACTACGCCGGCCCGGTCACCATCAACAAGCCGCTGACCATCGACGGCGGCGGCCAGGTGACGATTGACTCCGGCGACCGCGGCACGGTCATGGTGCTCGACGCCAGCAATTCAACGATCCGCGGCATTCGCCTGACCGGTTCCGGCGACTCGCACGACACCGACGATTCCTGTCTCGATGTGCGCGGCAACCACAACACCATCGAAAACGTCGAGATGGACAACTGCCTATTCGGCCTTGACCTCAAGCAGTCGAACAACAACATCATTCGCGGCAACAGCATCCGCTCCAAGGACCGCGAGCTCGGCGTGCGCGGCGACGGCCTGCGCCTGTGGTACAGCAACGACAACCTGATCGAGAAGAACAAGATCATCGACTCGCGCGACATGGTCGCCTGGTATTCGCACAAGAACATTTTCCGCGACAATCTCGGCCGGCGCAGCCGCTACTCGATCCACTTCATGTTCGCCAACGACAACGTCGTCGAACGCAACGCGTTCTACGACAACGCGGTCGGCGTCTATTTCATGTACACCGAAGGCGGCGTCGTGCGCGACAACATCATTTCTCACGCTACCGGCGCCACCGGCATGGGCATCGGCTTCAAGGAAGCCTCGGGCACGATCATCGAGAACAACGAGATCATTTACTGCGGCGTCGGCATCGGCTCCGACCTCTCGCCCTTCCAGCCCGACAGCACCATCGAAATCCGCGGCAACCGCTTCGCCTACAACGGCACCGGCATCCTGTTCAACAGCGAAACCGGCGGTAACAACATGATCGACAACGTCTTTGAGGGCAATCTGACCCAGGTTGCCTACGGCGGCCATGGCGACAACAACAATAGCCCGAAGAACGTCTGGATCGGCAATTACTGGGACGACTACCAGGGCTTCGACCGCAACGCCGACGGCGTCGGCGACAGGACCCACGAGCTGTATGCCTACGCCGACCAGATCTGGATGGAACTGCCCGTCGCCCGCTTTTTCCGCAGCTCGCCAGTCATGGAATTGCTCGACTTCCTCGAACGCCTGGCCCCCTTCTCTTCACCGGCTCTGATCCTGCGCGACGAAAAACCACGCTTCGTCAAACCTGAAAGAACGGCACGATCATGAGCGAGATCGACGACGAAACCGGTAGCGACAACAACGGCGACGACGGCAACGCACCCCGCCAGGCAGCCGGCAACGGCAAACCGGCCGTCTCGATCGCCAAGCGGCAAACCAACCGCCGTCGCGTGCTACGCACCATCCTGCTCACCGGCGGCGTCCTTGGCGCGGCGATGTCCGGTTTCCTGCCCCTTGTTTATGCCCAGAAGAAACGCCTGCGCCCGCCCGGCGCGCTCGATGAAAAAGACTTCCTCGGTAGTTGCATCAAGTGCGGCCAGTGCGTCCAGGTCTGTCCGGTATCGGCCATCAAGCTGGCCGACCTGGTCGACGGCATGGGCGTCGGCGCGCCCTACATCGACCCGCGGGCCCAGGCCTGCGATTTCTCGTGCGACGCCGTGCAGTGCATCCTGGCCTGCCCGACCGGCTCGCTGACCTATCACAAGCCGGCTTTCCTGAGCGTTCGTCCGGGTGCTGCACTGGCCGCCAAGCCCATCCTGCTCGCCAAGCAAAATGATCCTGAGCCGACGCTCAACATGCACGAGCGCATCGGCCTCGCCCGCCTGAGCCGTCCCGAAGCCTGCCTGGCCGTCCAGGGCAAGGGTTTCAAGGGCCAGACACGCGGCCCCGACTTCAAGGGCCAGCTCCGTTACATGTCGGTCGACCGCTGGAAACCGGTCAAGGTCAGCAGCCACCCCTACGATGTCGCCGAATGCGATCTGTGCGTTCGCGAATGCCCGGTCAAGGGTGCCATTTCGATCGAAACGGTGTTCGCGCCCGATGGCAGAAAACGCAAGTCGCCCGTCGTCCATGAACCCTGCGTCGGCTGCGGCGTCTGCGAAATGGTCTGCCCGGTCGAACCCACCGCCATCACCATCGAAGCCGGCGAGGTCTGGAAAACATGAGCGAGCTCCTCAAACGCCGGTTTGTCGACCAGATCAAGGTCATGTTCGGCGCCGAACCGACCAAGCCGAAGGAAATCAGCCCGGCCGCCCAGCAGATTCACTTCTACAAGAAGGGCAACCGCGACCTCATCGCCGAGAAGCTGCATGCCCGCGCTCATGCCACCCCCAAAAACACCTGGCGCAACCGTCGCTGGGTGACGCTGATTTTCGCCAACCTGCTGTTCACGCTGTCCTTCTTCCTCGACATCCAGATTCTCGAAGGCGCGCTGACCGCCTCGCGCTTCATCGGCTTCCACCTGATCGACCTGAACTCGGCGCTGCAGGTCATGCTGGCCCACAAGCACATCATCAACAACCTGCTGATCGGTACCGGCACGGTGCTCATCCTCTGGGTGCTGCTTGGCGGCCGCACTTTCTGTTCGTGGGTTTGTCCCTATCACCTGCTGGCCGAATGGGCCGAGAAAATCCACCTCTTCCTGGTCAGCAAAAAGCTGGTTACCGACCAGAACATGGACCGCCGCCTGCGCACCGTTTTCTGGATCATCTTCGCCCTGCTCGCCCTGGCCACCGGTTACACCGTCTTCGAGGCCATCTCGCCGACCGGCATCCTGTCGCGCGCCCTGATCTACGGCCCGGGCCTGGCCCTGCTCTGGGTGCTCGCCCTGCTCTTCTTCGAAGTCTTCTTCTCGCGCCGCGCCTGGTGCCGCTATGCCTGCCCGATCGGCCTGACCTACGGCGTCGTCGGCATCGTCTCGCCGGTGCGCATCATCTACAAGCTCGACGGCTGCTTCCACGAAGGCGATTGCCGCAAGGTCTGCCTCGTGCCGCATGTGCTGGACACCGTGATCAAGGGCCGCGCCGTCGAGAAGGAAGTCCCCATCGGCCCCGACTGCACGCGCTGCGGATTGTGTGTCGACACCTGCCCGACCGGCTCACTGTCGTTCGAGGTCAAGGGCCTGTCCAAACTGGCTTGAATTTTGGCCGTTTTTTACGTTTCACGTAGCAAACCCGGTTGACCGTGGGATTCGAAAATCCTGCGGCTCCGGTCATTTTCGGGTCGTCTCGCCACATGCAGCCCGGTCGAAAGTGATAAAGTTCAAGGACCCCTCCGTCCCTGGCGGTTCGCCGTGAACCGCCAGGGACGGGCGGCGCAAGCCTTGGGGCTTGCGGAGAACCTTTCGGCAGCCGAAACTCCATTCATGAACCTGAACATCTTCCAGAAGGCCTCGCTCAAGACCAGACTGACCTGCTTCACGCTGGCAGTCTTTCTGATCGGTATCTGGTCTCTGGCCTTTTACGCCAGCCGGATGCTGCGCGAGGACATGCAGCGCCAGTTGGGCGAACAGCAGTTTGCGACAGCTTCCTTGCTCGCCGCACAAGCAAACTCCGCACTGGATGAGCGTCTGCAGGCGCTGGAGAAAATTGCTTCTGAAATTACGCCAGCCCTGCTCAACAACGCAGCCGGCCTGCAGACAATTCTCGAACAGCGACCGATTCTGCAACTCATGTTCAACGGCGGCATATTTGTAACCGGGCAGGATGGCAAGGCAGTCGCCTCCGCTCCTTATTCCGGGGAACGCGTCGGCACCATTTACGCCGACCGGGACTTCATGATCGGCGCCCTCAAGGCGGGCAAATCGACCATTGGACGCCCCGTCCTCGGCCGGGTCTTGAAGGCGCCGGTCATCGGCATGGCCGTGCCGATTCGTGGCGGCAATACCCAGGTCATCGGCGCACTGGTCGGCACGATCAACCTTGGCAAACCGAATTTTCTCGACCGGCTGACCGAAAGCCGGTTCAGCAAGACTGGCGGCTATTTGGTCATTGCGCCGCAGCACGAGCTGATTGTCACGGCCACCGACAAGAGCCGCATCATGCAGCCGGCCCCGCCACCCGGGATCAACAAGATGCACGACAAATATGTGCAGGGCTTTGAAGGCTACGGCATTGCCATCAGCTCCCGCGGCATCGAGGAATTGTCGGCCGCCAAGGGCGTTCCCGTGGCCGGCTGGTTCATTGTCAGCACGCTGCCCACCGACGAAGCCTTTGCCTCGATCACCGCCATGCGCCAGCGCATCCTGCTCGCCACCGGCCTGCTCACCCTGCTCGCCGGCGCCCTCGTCTGGTGGATGACGGCCTGGATGTTGCGGCGGCAGTTTTCACCGATGATTGCGGCGACGAAAACGCTGGTCACGCTATCGAACACGAGCCAGCTACCCCAATTGTTGCCGGTTGACCGGCAGGATGAAATCGGCGAACTGATCGGCGGCTTCAATCGTCTGCTGGAAAGTCTTATCCAGCGGGAAACCGCCCTGCGCGAAAGCCAGGAAAATTACCGATTGCTGGTAGCCGACCTTCAGGTCGGCGTCGTGATCCAGTCGCCCACCTCTGAAGTCCTCCTGTGCAACCGGATTGCCCTTGAACTGCTTGGCCTCAGTGAAAGCCAGCTACTCGGCAAGACCTCGTTTGATCCGGACTGGAACGTCATTCACGAAGACGGCTCGCCCCTCCCTGGTGCCGAGCATCCGGTGCCGCAGGTCATCGCCACGGGTCGGCCCGTCGACAATGTCGTGTTGGGTTTTTATCGCCCGACGCAGCATGACCGCGTCTGGCTGTTGCTGAGCGCCAAGCCGGAACTGGCGGCCGATGGCAGCTTGCGCCAGGTGATCTGCACCTTCATCGACATCAGCGAGACGAAACGGGCCGAACGGCACGATCAGTTCCGCACCCATGTGCTTGAGCTGCTGGCCCGTGGCGAGTCGCTGCCCCGTGTGCTTGAAGCCCTGGTGCGCGGAGCGGAACAACTCTATCCGGCCATGCTGTGCAGCATCGTGCTGCTCGACAGCACAGGAACGCACATCGAGAAAAGCATCGCCCCCAGCCTGCCCGATTTCTACAACAAGGCCCTCGAAGGCCTCACCATCGGCATGGGCAAGGGCTCCTGCGGCACCGCCGCCTACACGGGCCAGCGCGTCATCGTCGAGGACATTGCGACGCATCCCCACTGGGCGCCCTACAAGGAACTGGCCGCCAGCGCCGGACTGAGTGCCTGCTGGTCGCAACCCATTCTCGCCTCGGATGGCCGGGTGCTCGGCACCTTTGCCATCTATCACCGCGCGCCACACATTCCGGCCGAATACCATATCTATCTCATCGAACAATGCGCCCGCCTGGCCAGCATCGCCCTCGAGAAAAACCTGGCTGCGGAAAAACTGCAACGCAGCGAAGCACACTACCGGCTGCTGACCGAAGATGTGCAGGATGTCGTCTGGAAGACCGACAGCAACTTGATCATCACCTACATCAGCCCCTCGGATGAGCGAATTCGCGGCTTCCGGCCCGACGAGGTCATTGGTCAGCACGTCCTCCAACTGTTCAATGACGAAGGACAGGCCGCCGTCAGCCGGATCATGCGGCAGCGGCAGGAAATGATACGACAGGGAATTCCGCTCGGCTCCATCACCTTCGAGGTGCAGCATCGCTGCAAGGATGGCCACCTGGTCTGGGGCGATGTCCTGTCCAAACCGGAGTACGACAGCAATGGAAGGATCATTGGCTACCACGGCATCACCCGGGACGTTACCGAACGCAAGAATGCCGAGGTCGAATTGACGCGGCACCGCGACCATCTCGAAGAACTGGTCGCGCAGCGCACCGCCGCGCTGTCGATTGCCAAGGAGGCGGCCGAAGCGGCCAGCCGCGCCAAGAGCACTTTCCTCGCCAACATGAGCCACGAATTGCGGACACCGATGAATGCCATCATGGGCATGACCGGTCTGGCCCTCAAACAAGCCACCGATCCGAAGCTGCGCGACCAACTTGCTAAAGTCACCAAGGCCTCGCAGCATCTGCTGCACGTGATCAACGACATCCTCGACATTTCCAAGATCGAAGCCGAACGCCTGACGCTGGATGAAGTCGATTTCATGCTGGCCACGCCGCTCGACAACCTGAGCAATCTGGCGTTCCCGGCCGCCACGGCGAAGGGACTGACGCTGAGCATCAACATTGCCCCCGGGCTGGCTGGCCAGCCGTTCAGGGGCGACTTCCAGCGCCTCGGCCAGATCCTGCTCAATCTGATCAGCAATGCCATCAAGTTCACCGATGCGGGCTCGGTGAGCCTGGATGTTTCGGCCACCGAAGAGACTTCCCAAGACCTGCTCCTGCGCTGCGAAATACGCGACACCGGCATCGGCATCTCGGCCGAGGACCAGACCCGGCTGTTCCAGGCCTTCGAACAATCCGACAACTCGATGACCCGAAAGTACGGCGGCACCGGACTCGGGCTGGCCATCAGCAAACGTCTGGCCACCCTCATGGGCGGCAGCATCGGTGTGGAAAGCCAACTCGGTTCCGGCAGCACCTTCTGGTTCACGGCAAGACTGCAAAAGGCGGCAGCCGGCATCGCAGCGACCGGGCAGGCCGCAGATCAGCTACCGGAAGACAGCCTGAAAGCCCGCTACGCCGGGGCGCGCATCCTGCTCGCCGAAGACGAGCCGATCAACCAGGAAGTCTCGCGCGAACTGCTCGAGTCGGCCGGCCTGATTGTCGATCTGGCCGAGGACGGCGTCGAGGCCGTCGAACTGGCGAAGGGCAAGGATTACGACCTGATCCTGCTCGACCTGCAAATGCCCAGAATGAACGGTATCGACGCCGCGCGGATCATCCGCGCGCTGCCGGGCAAGCAAGCGGTCCCGATCCTGGCCCTGACGGCCAACGCCTTTACCGGCGACCGGCAAAAATGCATGGACGCCGGCATGAACGACCATATCGGCAAGCCGGTCGATCCCGACCAGTTGTTTGCGACCCTGGTCAAATGGCTGTCAAAGCCGGTTTGAATCTTGGCCGTTTTTTACGTTTCACGTAGTAAACCCGGTTGACCGTGGGAAACAGGCTGCTCCGCCCCTCCTCTCCACGCCCTGCCGGCGCGCATTTTTTTGATGCAGATTCAACGTCGAAATCCTTGCCCTACCTATAATCGGCGGCATGATCCAGTTCAAGAACATCGCCAAAACCTTCCGCAAAGCCCGGGTGCTTGACGGCATCAGCCTCGACATCGGCATCGGTGAACGCGTCGCGTTGATCGGCTCGAACGGCGCTGGCAAGACCACCCTGATCCGCTGCCTGCTCGGCGAATACACGCACGATGGCAGCGTCGCCATCAATGGCCTCGACCCGCGCAGCAACCGCACCGCAGTGCTGGGCACTATCGGCTT
The DNA here is from genome assembly GCA_030691385.1 of Azonexus sp. GTDB lineage: Bacteria > Pseudomonadota > Gammaproteobacteria > Burkholderiales > Rhodocyclaceae > Azonexus. Next base: position 8,502 of record JAUYEI010000016.1, on the reverse strand, counting down.
CGTGCCGCAACTGCCGCCGCCGCTCAAGATGCCGGTCGGTCAGCTCATCAATTTCTCGGCCTCGCTGTGCGGCACCGATCCGCAGCGCATCCACGCCATCGCCAAGCGCCTCGGCCTCGACGTGGACGCCATCCTCTCCCGCCAGTTCGTGCGCCTCTCCGGCGGCATGAAGCAGAAGCTGCTGATCGCCATCGCGCTGGGCCGCGAGGCCAAGGTGCTGGTCATGGACGAACCGGCCGCCAACCTCGACCCGGAAGCACGCAAGATCTTCTTCGACCTGCTGGCCGAACGCCTCGACGACGCGACGATGATCATCTCGAGCCACCGCCTCGACGAGGTATCGGCGCTGGTCAATCGCGTCATCGAAATGGACATGGGCAAAGTCGTCCTCGACGACAAGGTGGCCGACGCCGTGACGCTGACGGCCAAACTGGCCTGCCGCATCGTCCTCAGCCGCTTCGAGCCGGCCTTCGCCAAGGCACTCGATGGCTGGAACCTGAGCAGTCGTGACGACAACCGGGTCTGGGAAGGCGAGATCGCCGGACCGGACCGCCTGCGCTTTCTCGGCATCGTTTCCCGCTACACGGCGCTGGTCAGCGAGCTGTCGCTGTCCGAGAACTGAGCATGTGCGACCAGCATCGCCGTGATTTCCTGAGCCGCTTCGGCCTCGGCGGCCTGCTCCTGACACCGCTTGCTGCTGCGCTGTCAGCTTGCAGCAACAAGGGCGGCTGGCCGGACGGCATGGCCGAGATCAAGTGGGACCGCGATACCTGCGTGCGGTGCAGCATGGTCATCTCGGATCGCCGTTTCGCCGCCGAGCTGCGCGGCGGCCCGGACAACACCGTTTTCAAGTTCGACGACCCCGGCTGCCTTGCCTTCTGGCTCAAGGAAAAGGCCGACAAGTACCCGTGGATGGCCGACGCCGCCACGCGCATGTGGGTCGCCGATTTCAACAGCAAGAGCCGCGAGGAAATGACCTGGCTAGCCCCCCAGCGCGCCCAGTTCATCACCAAGGCCTCGCCGATGGGCTACAACTTCGCTGCTGTGTCCATGCCGGCGCCGGGCAGCCTCGATTTCACCGACATGCGCCAGCACGTGCTGGCAAAAGGCAAGTAAGTTGTTAGTTATCAGGGGGTTTGAGATGTTAGTGGTCAAAACCTTGCACGTACTCCTTCCCCGCCCGCCTGCTCGAACCTAAATCCTCGATCCTGAATCCTAAAATGAAACAACTCTGGCTCACCGCCAAACTCGATATCGTCGAATCCCTGCGTGCCCGCTGGTTCCAGATCTACACGCTGGTCTTCGGCGGCATCGTTGCGCTGCTCTTCCTGTTCGGCCTGACCGAATCGCGGGTGCTCGGCTTCATCGGTCTGTCGCGCCTGCTCGTCACCTACATCCAGCTGACCATGGCTATCCTGCCGATTTTTGTGCTGATCACCACGGTCCGCTCGGTGGCCGGCGACCGCGAGGCCGGCGTCTTCGAATACCTGCTCTCGCTGCCGGTGTCGCTGTCGGCCTGGTTCTGGGGCAAGATCGTCGGCCGCTACATCGTCGTCTTCGCGCCGGTTTTCCTGGCCATGCTCGGCGCCGTGATCTGGGCGACCATCCAGGGCATCGAGGTGCCGTGGGACATGTTCGGCTACTACACCGCGCTGCTCGCCGTCATGGCCGCCTGCTTCCTCGGCATCGGCATGCTCATCTCGGCCATCGCCCGCACCACCGACATGGCGCAGGGCGCCGCCTTCATGGTCTGGCTCTTCCTGCTCCTCTTCCTCGACCTCATCCTGCTCGGCGTCATGATCCAGGGCAAGGTCGCGCCGGAACTCGCCGTCACGCTGGCCCTGGCCAATCCGCTGCAGGTTTTCCGCACCGCGGCGCTGGCGCTGTTCGACCCGCAACTGATCGTCCTCGGCCCCTCCGCCTACGTCATCCTCGACCTGTTCGGCACGGCCGGCTACAAGGTATTCGCCCTGGCCTACCCGGCGGCGCTTGGCGTGCTCAGTGCCAGCATCGGCTACTTCATTTTCCGCCGTGGTGATCTGCCTTGAGAAAGCTGTTTGCGTTTTTCATTTTTGGCCTATTTTTCCGGTTGACCGTAGCAGGCGAAATTTCCTCAGCCCCGCTCTTCGCCGCGACGCTCAACGATCTCGACGACAAGCCGGTGGCCCTCGAGCGCTACAGGGGCAAGCCGCTCGTCGTCAATTTCTGGGCCCGCTGGTGCGGCCCCTGCCGGGCTGAAATCCCCGAACTGATCAAATTCCGCGCCGCCCACAAGGGCAAGATCGAAGTGCTCGGCATTGGCATCGAGGACAAGGCCGAACCGGCCAAGGATTTCGCCAAGGCCTACGAGATGGACTACCCGGTCTTCATCGCCAAGGCGCAGGGCATCCCGCTCATGCAGGCCCTCGGCAACAGCAAGGCCGGCCTGCCCTACACGCTGTTCATCGACCGCAACGGCAACGTGATCCAGAAAAAAATGGGCGTGGTCAGGAAAGCGGATTTCGATGCCGTGCAGGAAGCGCTGCTGAAAAAGTAGCCGCTGCCTACATTTCCGGGGCCGACTCTTGTCAGTTGCAATTCAGTAAGGACGCGAGTTCGCTCGGCAAGCTCTCATCACTCAGGGTGCGGAGCAGTTCCTCAAGTGCATCTGCAGTCTGCATGGTCAGAAGCAATGTCTCCGGACGACGATGAAGGGCACTATCTTCCGCTTGCCTGGCCAATTGGTAGAGCGCATCGGCATTGATGTTGCCACTGGCCCCTTTCAGCGTATGCAGCATGAAAGCCAGTGTCTCGAAATCCTCCCGATTGGCGGCATCACGTAATTTGGCGGGGATCTCGGCCAGCGATTGCTGGGCGGTAAGCAACAATTTTTCGATAAAAGCCTGGCGGTGGTTGAAGCGCTCGGCCAGCGCCGGCCAGTTGATTGAAGCCGTGCCGCTTTCTTTGGGGCTCGGTCGCGCCTGATTGCTCCGGTCGACGCTCACGGGCGCCTCTTTTTTTCTGAGTTGCTGGAGAATCGTGGTGACCAGATGGTCGATATCGATCGGCTTGGTGATGTGCGCCACCATGCCGGCAGCCAGACACTTGTCACGCTCTTCACCAAGGGCATGGGCGGTGAGACCGATGACCGGCAGCGCCGGCGCTATTTCACGGATGCGCCGCGTTGCCTCGTGACCATCCATGAGCGGCATTTGAACATCCATCAACACCAGATCAAATGCCCGCGGATGCTCCTTTACCTGATCGACAGCCTCCCGGCCGTTCGCCACAAGCGTAATCTGGGCGCCCTCGTTACTCAAAATATCCTCGAGAACGATACGATTCAGTTCATGGTCATCCGCGGCCAGGATGCTGATTCCGATCAGGCGTGCCACCGATGGGAAATCGCCATGCCCTGACTGGCTTTGCTGAAACTCACCCAGCAGGTGACGCAGGCGCAATGGCCGCTGGATAGTAAACGCATGGTCACTCAGCGCGCATGGCTGGTCGGTCTGTTGCCCTGGCGTGGTGAGTACGATGGGTAGCGGCGAACCGGGCGGCGGGGTGATGCAATGTTTTTCCAGTGCCTCCTCGCTGAACAGCAGCAGATCCGGCAACGGCAGGGAAAATGCCTTGGCAAGCTTGGTACTTTCAACAGTGACTCCATACTGCTCCAGATCATCCGTCAGCCAGCCGCATTCGACGTTGCTGAGTCCGGCCTGACGCACCCGTGCGTAGCGCTTGGGCACGACTGCCTCGGGACTTTCCAGCGTGGCAATCGGCAACTGCAACTCGAACGATGAGCCGACACCGGGTCGACTTTCAACCACCACCTTGCCGCCCATGGCTTCAACCAAGCGGGCGCTGATCGCCAGGCCCAGCCCGCTCCCCCCGAAGCGCCGCGTGGTTGATGGGTCAGCCTGCTCAAAGGGGGTGAACAGGCGCTCGATCTGATCCTCGGTCATGCCGATGCCACTGTCACTGACCCGAAAACGGATGTCTGTGCCGGCTCGCCTGACGGAGAGACTGACGATGCCCCGCTCGGTAAACTTGATCGCATTCGAGAGAAGGTTGAGCAGCACCTGATTCAAACGCGTGGTATCGCCTGAAACCTCCAGCGGCAGATCGGGCGCCTCGCTCACCCTGAACAGCAACCCCTTGCTGAAAGCGCGCTCGGCCGTGAGATCGACAACCCGGTCGATCGTCTCGCCAAGCTTGAAGGCGACCTGCTCGACAGTCAGTTTTCCCGACTCGATCTTTGAATAGTCGAGAATGTCGTTGACCACGCTGAGCAGATGTTTGCCCGAGTCGAGAATGCGCTGGAAATTGACTTGTGCCTTGCGCCCAACGTTATCGCGGACGCCCGTTTGTGCCAGGCCAAGCACGGCATTCATCGGTGTCCGAATCTCATGGCTCATGTTGGCGAGAAATTCGCTCTTGGCCAGCGCCAGACGCTTGGCTTCGGCCAACGCCTGCAGGGTGGCATGCTCCGCTTTTTTGAGTTCGTTGATGTCCTGGACGACACCGTGCGCTGCAATCACCTCGCCGTTTTCACCCAGGAGCATTTCAGCCCGTTCGCGGACCCACTTGATTTCACCGTCGACCACAATGCGATGTTCGATATCGTAAGGCTGGCCAGCCTGAGCGGCTTGCCAGGCACTCATCACCCGCTCTCTATCTTCCGGGTAGACGCATTCGACAAAACCGGAGAGCGTCATGGGCGTACCAGAAGGAATGCCGAAAATGCGATAGCTCTCATTTGACCAGGAGAGCTTTTCCTGCCTGACATCGAGATGCCAACTACCAAGATGGGAAATGCCCTGCGCCCGCTCCAGATCAGCGCTGCGAATGCCGAGGGTGATCTGGGTCTCTTTCAGCGCCGTGATGTCGCTGGCAAACAGGTAGATGCCCTGGACCTGACCGGCGACAACATCCGGGATGTAGGTCACCAGGTTGTAAGCGGTCGACCCATCGATTTTGATTGATGAGCGTTCATATTCCTGACGTTGCCCCAGCAGTGCCGCCTGCAGGAAAGGGGCGCTTTCCTGGTACAGATCATCACCGAGCAACTCCTGCGCGCTGATACCCAGCATTTCCTCCGGTTTCTTGTTGAACCAGATCATGTACGCGGCATTGGCAAAATGGCAGCGCAAATCAGCATCCCAGTAACTCACCATAGCCGGCACATTGTCGGTAATCGTACGGATGAAACCTTCCTTGGCGACCAGCGCCTGGTTGAGTTTTTCCAGCTCTGCTGTGCGTTGGCAAACGAGTTCTTCGAGATGGTGGCGATGCAGATCCAGTTCGTTCGAAACGCGTTTACGCTCGGTGATGTCTTCAAAAAGCGAGACGTAATGGCTGATATTGCCGTCTCCCTGACGTAGCGGAGAAATAGTCTGGTAAGCCGTAAAAGTGCTGCCATCCTTGCGCCGGTTGATCACCTCGCCACGCCATGACTTTCCTGCCCTCAGCGTTTGCCAAAGAACGGTGAAGATTTCCGGCGGAGTTTGTCCCGAATTGAGCAGGCTGGGGTTGCGTCCTTTAACCTCTTCAGGGCGGTAACCGGTGATTTTGCAGAAGGCGTCGTTAACAAACTCGATCTCCGCAGCCGTGTTGGTAATAACGATGGCGTTTGAGCTTTGCTCGACCGCCAGAGATAGTTTGGCGAGCGTTTCTTCGGTCCGTTTGCGCTTGATAAAGGCAGCAATGATCCCGGCTGCCGCGCTGAGGAATTTTTCTGCAACGCTACTGCGCAGGCTCCCGACCGGGAGGTAAAGGACGAGAACACCCAGCATTTCGTCCGCAGCCAGCAGCGGCTGGCAATAGTGGACGTGATCGGCAATACCCTTGCAGGCAATCTCGTGACTGTCATTGACGTGGCAGGCGACAACCACTTTTCGCGTAGTGGCGGTGCGACCACAGAGGCAACGATCAAGCGGCAGATGATGGCATCGGGAGAGCACTCCCGGCGGCAGGTTGCGAGATACGCTCAACGCCAGCACCGCCTTGTCGCCGGCGACCAGATGAATGCCGCCCCGGGGTTGTGTGGCAAGCCAGGGTATGATCAGCAATTGATCAAGGCAGCTTTGCAGCGTCTCTTCCATGGAGGCGCCGGAGACGGTGGTTTCGATCAGGCTGCGCAGCACGGACTGTTGTTCCCGGTCACGTTGCACCGCTGCTTCCGCGGCTTTGCGCTCGGAAATATCGATATGACTGATCACCGCCCCCTTGCCATCAACCAGCGGCGTCACCAGCATGCTGAACCAGCGCTCCCGCTCTGGCGAATGGCAGGCATACTCCAGTGAGAAGGAAGGGCTGCTGCCGTCCAGAATGCCTTCTATGCCACTGCGCACCGCGGCTGCCTGACTATCTGCATTCATGGCTCGGCTGCATACCGCCAGATAATTGACACCGCAAGCATTCCGGGTTGCCTCGTCGCCACCGTTGGCCACGGCAAAGTCCTGCCAGGCGCGGTTGGTATGACAGATGGTGCCGTTAGCATCAATCACCACAACGACATGGCCCAGCGACTCGATGATGGCGTGGGTCAACTCTTCGCCTTGGCGCAGTGAGGCGTCGGCGCTGAAAAGCGCTTTCTGGTAGGCGGCATTGCGCCGTAGCCAGAGCTGGGCACCAAAGCAGGCCAGAACAATCATGCCAACAATCACCACACGCTCACCCGGCTGGTCGTCCATGCCAAGTGCCAGCAAGGCAAGGCCGGCAACAGTCAGCGGCAGATAGCGGAGATAGCGTGAAAAGGCAGTGGCAACCTGTGACCTGGCAAGCATAAATTTGAAGCGCCAGGGGGTAGGCATGGCTTTGAAAACCTGCGGCTCGTTATGATTTCCCGACTTTAATGTAAGAACTACCCTATTTCAAGCAACCCATCAACCCAATATTTTTGCACTGAACGCTTCGATTTCCCTGGCCGGGTCTCACAAATAACCGAAACCGTGGCGTTTGGCGTGAAAGAGAAAAACCAGTGCCGCGTGCTCAAGATCGAAGCCAAGGCAAGCCATTGATCCAAGCAGATCAATCCCGATAGCAAAAAACAAGACCAAGGAGCCGAGAAATAATCCTGAAGTTGGACAAATATTGTTTCTCGGCTCCTAAGTGACCTGGGTCACAGACCACCCGAATAGCGCCGGATATAGTCGCTCCGCTTGCAGCCCGGCCATTGCGCCACTGCCCTCGACAATAACCACTGAACCGGAGAGACCATGAAAATCAATCGCCTCGCATCCACCCTCCTCGTCGCCGGCCTCACGCTGGGCACCACGGCCAGCCACGCTGACGGCCTGAAGTTCTTCCCCGGCCTCGACAAGGGCTTCAAGGCCGAGCCGTCGCTGGCCATCAGCGCCGGGGTCATGAGCGCCTCGGCAACCAACGACGATTCGATGTTCGTCTACGGCCTCGATTTCAACATGAACTGCGGCCTGATCCAGACGCCGGACAACCGCATCCGTACCCATGTCCAGATCAACCGCACCGACGAATCCGGCATGAAGGCCACCTCCTTCGAACTGTCGCCGCGCTACACACTGCCGGTCGGCAACGGCTTCTCGGTCGGCGCCGGCCCGGTACTCGGCATGGTCATGGCCGACAACGGCCGCACCGACAAGAACCTGTTCGGCTACGGCGCCGTCGTCGGGGCCAACTACCGCAAGGGCCTGTATTACTCCGGCCTCGACCTGCGCTATCTGAACACCACCGAGCGTGACGGCGTCGGCTTCGAAAACTGGGCGCTGCTGGCCAAGGTCGGCATCAATTTCTGACCGGCTCTAAACCCGGAAACAAAAATGGAAGGCCGATGCCTTCCATTTTTTTGCCTTTTTTCCGGTTGACCGTGGGATTCAGCTAATCGATTGCTTTCAAAAAGCGCTGGCGGGCCTGATCCAGTTCAGCCTGCCCGGCTTCGCCGACCAACCGGGAGCAGGTCTCGAAAAAGGCATTGAAAGCCTTGCGCACCACCGGCGCCTCCAGCCGGCCCTTACCCTCGGTGGCGGGAGCATCCAGCGGTCGCAGCAGGACATGGCGCGGGATGATGCGCTGCCCGCCGGCCTCCGAACTCGCCGTCAGCGGCCCGGTTTTGACATAGACAACGCCCTCGAATTCAAAACGGGCGCCAATCGGCAGATGCTGAAGTTTCATTGCTTGATTCCGGCCATGCTTTTCTGAAGGATGGATCAGGGCGCGAGGCCCCCTCGGCCTGAATCTTAGCTTCAATCTCGACTTGAATTTCGCCCAAGCCGCGTTTAAGACTCGACTCCTGCACTCCTTTCCCATCAACACAAAAAGGAGAACGACGATGAGAGCCATTCCGGCCCGCATCGCCGAACTGCATGGCGCGATACTCAAGCTCGACACATCAACCTTGAAACCTCAGTTGACCGCTTATCCAGCCTTGGCCAGCCGCCTGCATACAGGCCTTTGCGCCTTCGAGGCGATTCACCCCTTGGCTGACAGCGCGACGTGGCAGATGGTGCGCCTGGGCGGGCGCCCGGCTTTGTCGCGCCTTCTTGC
>JAUYEI010000126.1 GCA_030691385.1 Azonexus sp. | reverse complement strand
GTCGCTTCGCGCCGGCCATCCCGCCCAGGCGCACCATCTGCCGCGTCCAACTGAGGTTTCAAGGATCATGAAAATCGCCTTCCGCCCCAAGCTGCTGGATTGCCTGCCCACTTATAACCGCGCGCAATTCGGCAAGGACGTTGCGGCGGGAATCACAGTGGGCGTTCTGGCCCTGCCGCTGGCCATGGCCTTCGCCATCGCCTCGGGCTGCTCGCCGACGGCCGGCATCTGGACGGCTATCGTCGCCGGCCTGATCACTTCGGCGCTGGGCGGCTCGCGGGTGCAGATCGGCGGCCCGACCGGGGCCTTCATTCCCATCATTTACGGCATCGTCGCCATCCACGGTTTTGCCAACCTCATGGGCGCTACCATTCTGGCCGGCATTTTCCTGCTCGCCATGGGCCTCGCGCGCATGGGGCAGCTGATCCGCTTCATTCCGGTCACCGTCGTCATCGGCTTCACCAACGGCATCGCCGTCGTCATCTTCCTCGCCCAGATCAAGGATTTCTTCGGGCTGCAGATCGACAACCTGCCGGCCGAGTTCTTCCATCGCATCAAGACGCTGGCGGCCAATGCGCACACGATTGACCTGCCGACCCTGGGCCTGGCCTCGGCCTGCTTCGCCTTCCTGCTCTCCTACAACTGGCTGGCCCAGCGTTTTTCGCTGCTGCGCCGGGCCCCGGGGCCGCTCGTCGTGCTCATCGTCGGCACGCTGATTTCCTTCGTCTTCAACTTGCCGGTGGAAACCATCGGCAGCCGCTTCAACGGCATCCCGCAGGAATTACCCAACTTCGGCCTGCCCGACCTCTCGATCCACGACTTCGGCAAACTGATCTCGCCGGCCATCACCATCGCCCTGCTCGGCGCCATCGAGTCCCTGCTCTCGGCCCGCGTCGCCGACAGCCAGATCGACGACCGTCACGACCCCAACCAGGAACTGGTGGCGCAAGGACTGGCCAATATCGCCGCGCCGCTGTTTGGCGGTTTTGCCGCAACCGGTGCCATCGCCCGGACGACGACCAACGTCAGGACCGGTGGCCGGACGCCGATTGCCGGCATCATCCACGCCGTCGTGCTGCTCGGCATCGTCCTCATCGCCGCGCCGCTCGCCTCCTACGTGCCACTCGCCACGCTGTCGGCCATTGTCATGGTCGTCGCCATCAACATGGGCGAATGGCACGAGTTTCTGGAGTTGCGCCGCTACTCCTACAACTACCGGATCATCCTGCTCGCCACTTTCTTCGTCACCGTGCTTTTCGATCTGACCATCGCCGTCGAACTGGGCATGGTACTGGCCAGCCTGTTCTTCATTTACCGCATGTCGGAACTGACCAGGATCGACCGTCTGCCGCTCAGCGAAGAAGCCCAGGAGCCGCAGTTCCTCTACCCGGACGGCACGATGCGCGTCGCCGCCTGGCAGATGTTCGGCTCGCTGTTCTTCGGTGCCGTGAACAAGCTGGAAGAACTGCTCGACCCGCGCGAAGGCCACCCGGAAGTCGTCATCCTCGACATGACGCGCCTGATCCAGCTCGACACCACCGGCCTCGAAGGCCTGGAAAACCTGCGCGACAAACTGTCGAAGCGCGGCTGCACCTTGCTCGTCTGCGGCCTCAACTCGCAGCCCGGCTCGCTGCTTTACCGCTCCGGCTTCATCGACCATCTCGGCGACGACAACGTGCTGCCCGACCTGAGCGAAGCCCTCAAACGCGCCTACATCCTGCTGCCCAATCTGATGGGCGGCTTTGAAGAAGACTACTGAAAAGGAAACACCATGAGCGGCTTGCCGAACTATCCGAAGTGCAAATCGGAATTCGTCAAGAAGGCCTGATTTTCAGACTTCCACGGTCAACCGGAAAAAACGGCCAAAATTAAAATCTTGCGGGGGCCTGATTCCGGCACTGCCTGGTAGCAAATTGCCTGTTTCCCCACACCCCACAAAACCGTCAATACAAGGAGTTCCCCAATGGCCGTTCTCGTTGGCAAGCAAGCCCCGGATTTCACCGCCACCGCCGTCTATGGCAACAATGAAATCAAGGAACTGAAGCTGTCCTCCCTCAAGGGCAAGCCCGTTGTCCTGTTCTTCTACCCGCTCGACTTCACCTTCGTCTGCCCTTCCGAACTGATTGCCTTCGATCATCGCCTGTGCGAATTCCAGCAGCGCGGCGTCGAAGTCATCGGCGTCTCCATCGACTCCCAGTTCGCCCACCTTGCCTGGAAGAACACCGCCATCAAGGAAGGCGGCATCGGCCAGGTCGGCTATCCGCTGGTCGCCGACGTCAAGCACGACATCTGCCGCGCCTACGACGTTGAGCTCGAAGCTGCCGGCGTTGCCCTGCGCGGCTCCTTCCTGATCGACAAGACCGGTGTCGTCATGCACCAGGTTGTCAACATGCTGCCGCTCGGCCGCAACATCGACGAAATGCTGCGCATGGTCGACGCCCTGCAATTCTTCGAAGAGCACGGTGAAGTCTGTCCGGCCGGCTGGTGCAAGGGCAAGCCCGGCATGACCGCTTCGACCGAAGGCGTTGCCGCCTACCTGACCAAGAACGCCAAGAAACTCTAACCCGCGCATTTGCCCACAGGCTGGGCATCGGCGACAAAAACCCGAGCGCTAACACGTCTCGGGTTTTTTCTATTGTAGTTTCGCGCGATTACAGGATAAAATTTGGCGAATTTGTAATTTCAGCAAAGACAAAACCATGACCGATTCCGAATATCTCAGCACCCGGCAAGCAGCCCTCCGTCTGGGTGTTTCCTTGGGCACCGTTCAGAACATGGTTGAGAGCGGCGCGCTCGAAGCGTGGAAGACCGCCGGCGGCCATCGTCGAATTCCGGTGGCGTCCGTAGATGCCCTGCTCGCCCGCCGGCGCAACCTGACGCCGAGCGCCCAGGAATACGGTAGCCAGATCGATATCCTCGTTGCCGAGGACGATCTGACCCTGCAGATGCTCTACCAGATGACCGTCGATAGCTGGAATCTGCCGATCAAGCTGCGTATCGTCGCCAACGGCTTCGACGGCCTGCTGCAAGTCGGCCAGCGTGTCCCCGACATCCTGATCGCCGACCTCATGATGCCGGGCATGGACGGTTTCGAGATGATCCGCCGCCTGCGCGCCAATACCGATCTGGCCCGCATGGACATCATTGTCGTCAGCGCCATCGACCGCGACGAAATTCTCGAACACGGCCTGCCCTCCGACATCACCATTTTCGGCAAGCCGATTCCCTTCCACGAAATCAAGGGATTCATCCTCGGCCGCCTGGCAGCACGCCAGCGCAGCAACTAAAAAACAAATAATGACGCTGCCCGAAAAATCGGGTGGATGATCACCATTGCACCGCAATCCCGTCCACTAAAAAAGATTCAGGAGACACACCATGGGATTTTTTGGCAACAGCAGCGCGCTCGAGAAGATTGACCGCGACATCGCGGCAATCGCTGGCGGCAGCGCTGACCTTTCGCACTCGGTAGGCCATGCCGGCAGTGATGCCGCCGGGCGCATTTCCGGCAACATCAACCGCTTTTTCAGCCGTGTCCGCGGCCTCATTTCGCACGCCCGCGAACGCAGCGTGAGCATTGCCGCCGACGCCGCCCGGATGAACAGCCAGGTGCAACAGACCGACGATGCGGTGCGCCGCCAGGAAGCCCTGGCCGCCAACGTCTTCGAGTCGAGCAATCGGGTCAATCAGGCGGTCAGTGAAGTGGCGAGGAATTCAGACGCGATCCAGGCATCGACCCAGAACAACCTCGACCTCGCCCAGCGTTCGCTCGAGCAGATGGAAACCGTGGCCTCGACCATGCGCTCGACCAACGCGCACATCGATCACTTCTCGTCTACGGTTGCCGAACTGCATACCAATTCGATGAAGATCAACCAGATCGTCTCACTGATCAACGATATTTCCGACCAGACCAACCTGCTGGCGCTCAATGCTGCCATCGAGGCCGCCCGGGCTGGCGAAGCTGGCCGCGGTTTTGCCGTGGTCGCCGACGAAGTGCGAAAACTGGCGGAAAAGGTCAAGACGGCAACCCAGGTCATCGGCCAGAACACCCAGTCGATGATCAACCTCGTCTCCGACACCTCGGCCAAGACGCAAACCATCGTCGGCGAAGTGACGCGGGCCAACGGTTACATCGAAACCTCGGCGGCCGACCTGACAACCATGGTCGCCGACTTCAAGCAGACGACCGAACAACTGACGTCGATCTCGTCGGCAATCTACAACCTGCGCGAGAGCAATCAGACGATCCACCACGAAGTCGAAGGCATCCGCGACCACTCGCGCGACATTTCGGGACGCATGAAACAGTGCCTGGAGAGCGCCAAGACCCTGCGCGAGTCGACTGAAGACCTGCAATGCACGCTGGCCGACTTCCGCACCGGCAACAGCATGTTCGACGCGCTGCACGACAAGTGCGCCGGTTTCCGCGACAATGTCAGCGCCGTGCTGCAGAAGATGGCCGACCGCGGCGTCAATGTCTTCGACCAGGCCTACAAGGAAATTCCCGGCTCCAACCCGAAGCGCTACACGACGGCCTACGACAGCCAGTGCGACGCCGAACTGACCCGGATGTACGACGACCTGCTGCGCGACGTGCCCGGCCTGACCTATTCGCTCTCGGTCGATACCAACGGCTACGCGCCCGCCCACAATGGCGTCTTTTCCAATCAACCAAGCGGCGACCCGGCCGTAGACCTGGTCAAATGCCGGCACAAGCGGATATTCAACGACCCGGTTGGACTCAAGCTGGCGAAGAACCAGAAGACCTCGCTGTTCCAGACCTACGTCCGCGACACCGGCGAAATCCTGGCCGACCTCTCGATGCCCATCCTGATCGGCGGGCGCCACTGGGGTGCCGTGCGCATCGGCTTCAAGACCGATCTGGTGAAGTAGGGGGCCAATTCCACGGTCAACCGGGCTTGCTACGGTGAACCGTAAAAAACAGTCAAAAATGAAAAGGGCGGCCCAGTGGCGCCCTTTTCATTGGTCATTCCCGCGCAAGCGGGAATAACACCGGCCCGATCAACTGTTGTAGACGATCTCGACGTTTTCCGGCTGCAGCCAGCCGGTCAGGGCGTCGAGCAGCGCATCGTCGAGCCTGACGCGCAGGGCGCTGCCGAGCAGCAATTCGCATTCAGCGTCGGCGTTGCGGTAGCGGACGCGCACGGCAGCCGAGCCCGGCACGAAGGGGGTCAGCAGTGATTTGAGCTTGCGTGCATCGGAATTGCCGTTCATCTTGAGCAGCAAGTGCTTGGCAAAGCGGGCCCGTGCTTCGCCGAGCGTCATGAGCTTGTCGGCCACCACGCGGTTGCCGCCGGAAAACTCGTCGTAGCTCACCTTGCCTTCGACAACCAGCACCTCGTCGGTGACGATCTTGGCGCGTTCGGCTTCGAACAGTTCGTTGAAGACCGACACTTCGACCATGCCCGTCCCGTCGTCCAGTTGCACAAAAAGCATCTTGCCGCGCCGGGTCATCTGGGTGCGCACGCCGACCACCAGACCGGCCAGCGTCGTCATTTCCTTGGCCGGCTCGAGCCGGTTGAGCGGCCGGCGCACGAAACGCAACAGCTCTTTCTTGCAGGTGTTGTAGGGATGGCCGGAGAAGAAGAAGCCGAGCGCCGTCTTCTCTTCCATCAACAGTGTCTTTTCGTCCCACGGACGGACGTTGACGTATTCCGGCGCATGTTCGTCCGCCACGTCGCCGACGTCGAACAGGCTGGTCTGCATGGCGTTGCGTTCCATCTGCTCGGCGAAATCCATGGCAATGCCAACCGTCGCCAGCAACTTGCAGCGATCGGCCCCCTTGCCCGGCGCGACCAGCGGCGCAATGGCGTCAAATGCGCCGGCCTTGATCAGCGCCTCGGTGGTACGCCGATTGACCATGCGCTTGTCGCAGCGCTGGCAAAAATCGAACAGGTCCTTGAACGGGCCACCGGTCTCGCGGGCCTTGAGAATCACGTTCACCGCCTGCTCGCCGGTGCCTTTGACTGCTCCCAGGCCGTAGCGGATGGTGCCGCGGTCGACCGGCTCGAAACGGTAATTCGAGACATTGACGTCCGGCCCGAGCACCTTGACCTTGTTGGCGATGGTGTCTTCGTAAAAGATCTTCACCGAGTCGGTGTTGTCGAGATCGGACGACATCGTCGCCGCCATGAAGGCCGCGCAGTGGTGCGCCTTGAGCCAGGCGGTGTGATAGGTGACGACGGCGTAGGCGGCGGTGTGCGACTTGTTGAAGCCGTATTCCGCGAACTTGGTCATCAGGTCGAACAGTTGCTCGGCGAGTGCCGGATCGTAGCCCTTCTGCTTGGCACCGGCCGCGATGGTCTCGCGGTGCAGGGCCATTTCCTCGGCCTTCTTCTTGCCCATGGCGCGACGCAGCATGTCGGCGCCACCGAGCGTGTAGCCGCCGATGATCTGCGAAATCTGCATGACCTGTTCCTGATACACGATGACGCCGTAGGTCGGCGACAGGCAGGCGGTCAGGTCGGGGTGAAAATAGTCGATCTTCTGCTGGCCCTTCTTGCGCAGGATGAAGTCGTCGACCATCCCGGAACCGAGCGGGCCGGGACGATAGAGCGCGAGCACAGCGATGATGTCTTCGAAACGGTCGGGCGCCAGCTTCTTCAAGAGCTTCTTCATGCCCTCCGATTCGACCTGGAAGATCGCCGTCGTGTTGGCGTCCTTGAGAATCTGGTAGGCGGCCGGGTCGGTGAAGCCGAGCGACATGAGGTCGAGCTTCTCGCCGGTCATCCGGCGGATGTATTCGACGGCCAGCTCGATAATCGTCAGGTTGCGCAGGCCCAGGAAGTCGAACTTGACCAGACCGACCTTCTCGACGTCATCCTTGTCGAATTGCGACACCGTCGACGCATCGCTGCCAGTGGCCTGATAGATCGGGCAGAAATCGGTGATCTTGCCCGGCGCGATCAGCACGCCGCCGGCGTGCATGCCGACGTTGCGCGTCAAGTCCTCAAGCCGGCTGGCCAGGTCGAACAGTTCGCGAACGGTTTCGCCATCGCCGTCGCCCTGCATCATTTCCTTGAGCTGCGGCTCCTGCTCGAGCGCCTCGGCCAGCGACACCGGCTTGTTCTGGACAATCGGAATGAGCTTCGAAATCCGGTCGCACATCGAATACGGCAGGCCAAACACCCGGCCGACGTCGCGGATCACCGCCTTCGACGACATCGTGCCGAAGGTGGCGATCTGGCTGACCGCGTCGGCGCCGTAGTGCTGGCGGACGTACTCGATGACGCGCCAGCGGTTGTCCTGGCAGAAGTCGATATCGAAGTCGGGCATCGACACCCGTTCCGGATTCAGGAAGCGCTCAAAAAGTAGCGCGTAGGCCAGCGGGTCGAGGTCGGTAATGCGCAGGCTGTAGGCGACCAGCGAACCGGCGCCCGAACCCCGGCCCGGCCCGACCGGCACGCCGTTGTTCTTGGCCCAGTTGATGAAGTCGGCCACGATCAGGAAGTAGCCCGGGAAGCCCATCTGGAGAATGGTCTTGCACTCGAAGATCAGGCGCTCGTCGTACTCCGGCCGGCGCTTGAGGCGCTCCTCGGGGTCCGGGTAAAGCTCGGTGAGGCGGACTTCCAGGCCTTTCTTCGCCTCGTCGACGAGGTATTCGTCGATGGTCATGCCCGGCGGAATAGGGAAATCGGGCAGGAAGTTCTTGCCCAGCGTCATCGTGATATTGCAGCGCTTGGCAATTTCCAGCGTATTCTCCAGCGCTTCCGGCAAGTCAGCGAACAGCTCGACCATGTCGGCCTGGGTCTTGAAATACTGCTCTTCCGTGTACAACTTCGGGCGCCGCGTATCGCCCAGCACGTAGCCTTCGGCGATGCAGACGCGCGCTTCGTGGGCGCGGAAGTCATCGCGGCTCATGAACTGGATCGGGTGCGTCGCGACCAGCGGAATGCCCGTCTCGCCAGCCAGGTCGGCCGTCTGCTGGACGATGGCCTCCTGCTGCGCCTGGCCGTAACGCTGCACTTCCAGATAGAACGCGCCGGGGAAAATCGTTTCCCAGGCCTTGGCCCGCTGGCCGGCCAGCTCGAAATTGCCGTTCAACAGCGCTTCGCCGACATCGCCCAGATGCGCCCCGGACAGCGCAATCAGGCCGTCGCAACCGACTTCGCCGAACCACTCGCGGCGGATTTCAGCCCGGTCACGCCGGCCCTCGACCAGATAAGCCTTGGTCAGCAGCTCGCACAATTGCTGGTAGCCGACCCGGTTACGGGCGAGCAGCAGCAGGCGACAGGCATCGTCCGGCGACTCCGGATTGGCGATCCACACATCCGCCCCGGCAATCGGCTTGACCCCCTTGCCGCGCGCCCCGGAATAGAACTTGACCAGCCCGAACAGATTGCCCAGATCGGTCAACGCCATCGCCGGCATGCCATCCCCCGCCGCGCGCTTGACGGCATCGCCGATGCGCACGATGCCATCGGTGACGGAGTATTCGGAATGGAGGCGGAGGTGGACGTAGCGCGGGGGATTCATGGGCGGCATTTTACCGCGGCCGGCCGGGGCGTTTCCGTTTAAGTGCGCCGACAACACCTATCACGGGCTAGCCAGATCAGCCCGACAAGGACACGAATCGCCAAACCCAGCCGAGGCCCACTCCCACGGTCAACCCGAATAAAACGGCAAAAACTGAATTGGCCGCCCCCGCTTAGGCTGTGACCAGAAAGCACCAAAGGGGCGAAGTGAATTGAACCCCAACTCTGCCCCCTTGATCGGGTAACGGGCGCCTCAAAAAATCGAATTTAAATCACGCAAAGAGAATCAGTGCGCCGGCCCGTCCTCTAAGTCGTCCTGCAGGACTGTTTCGTAGTCCTGGCCGCCGTAGAACACGCCAATGATGGAAACTTGGTCGGCGTTCACATCAAAGGCGATCACGGTGCGTTTCTTGTAGTTGATGATGCGCAGACCGGGCCGTACGTCATCGCGCGCAGCGCAGCGCCGCGACAGGGGAAGGTATTCAGGCTTTCGCAGTAGCCCACGATGGCGTCGGTATATCGCGCAGCAATGTCGGGCGAAGCCGCCGCGGCGATGTACCCGTACAGAGCGGCCAACTGCTCTACGGCCTCGGGAGAGAAGACGACGCGATAACTCATCGCGCCTTGGCGTATTCAGCGGCAAGGTGGGTGCGTACCTGGTCAGCGGTAACGGCTCTGGACGGATCGGCTTTCAGCGCATCGTAGGCCGGTCCAACCTGGTTGAGCAGCCAGTTTTCGACAGCTCGATCACGCGCCAGAAGCGCACGCAAGCCGTCGCGGATGACTTCGCTTTCGGTAGCGTACTCGCCGGTCCGCACTTTGGACTTCACCACGTCTGCCATGTCGTTAGGCAGGGTGATGCTCAGTTGTTGCGTTGTTCGCATAGTTGCCTCCAATCAGATCAATAGGATTTAATCCTATTCCAACGCCGGTCAGCAGTCCAGCCTTCTCGAGACTCACCGCTTTGCCTTGCTTGGAGCGAGAAAGGCTTTCGAGAACACAAAGCCTGCCGCTTCTGAATAATAGGGGATTACGGCTTATTTACTGGCTTGGTTAAAATCGTGGTCTGTCCCCAATTTATGATTTATGTCGCCAATGCGGACGATGCCATCGGTGACGGAGTATTCGGAATGGAGACGGAGGTGGACGTAGCGCGGCGAATTCATGGGCGACATTTTACCGCGGCCGGCCGGGGCGTTTCCGTTTAAGTGCGCCGAAGGGCATTGCGACGGTCAACCGGAAAAAACGGGCAAATTTGAAATCGGCGCCCCGCTTCGGCGCAAGCCGGAACAGCGCACCAGAAAATGCCAATTGCAATTCCAGGCAAAAATCCATACTGTGCAGTTTGTCGCCCGACAACACGGCGGAATATGCAAGAAAATGTTTACAAAGCCGTGATCTGTTCCTGATGAGGTTCGTCAGGTTCCCGACCGGACGAACTTACATAATCAAATTACAATAAAACATCGCCACAAAAAAATTTAATTTGCCGAGTTGGAGAAAAAAATGGCTTTATCGAAGGAAGAATACAAAACCTACGACAGCGGATATATTCTGAGCAGAAGGGCAAAAGGTGAAGATATATCAGATTTTGAGCACACTCTGATTGAAGAGGTTCTCAAAGAAAGAGAGGAGTATCAATAATAGGGGACAGACCACGGTATTCCTGCACTGCAAAGCAAACCAGCGCTGTGTTCCTGCTCACAAGCCATTTTTATTTTTGCCGGATTTTTCCGGTTGACCGTAGCAACGGCCCCATTCCTCCCGAACTCTGCGTTTCTCCTGAGATACATCGCTCACCATCGCAGCCCGGTCGGCATGCCCTCCATGAAAGCGCTCTCGCCTCCGGGGGTAAAATCAGGAATCATCAATAAACCAAACAAAATATTGGAGACACCGATGACTACCACCGAACCGCTCGTCCTGCGCACAGACCGTCCCGACGGCCTGACCACACTGACGCTGAACCGCCCGGGCCAGTTCAATTCGCTGTCGAAGGACATGTTGACCGCAATCCAGGCTGAGCTGGATGCCATTGCTGCCAGCGAGTCCGTGCGCGTCGTCGTCATCGCCGGGGCCGGCAAGGCTTTTTGCGCCGGCCACGACCTCAAGGAAATGCGCGGCAATCACAGCAAGGAGTTCATGCAGGCGCTGTTCAAGCAGTGCGGGGAGCTGATGCTGAGCATCACCCGGATGCCGCAGCCGGTTATCGCCCGCGTCCATGGCATTGCCACGGCGGCCGGCTGCCAGCTGGTGTCGATGTGCGATCTGGCTGTTGCCGCCGATGTCGCCAAGTTTGCCGTGTCGGGCATCAACGTCGGGCTGTTCTGCTCGACCCCGGCCGTTGGTCTGGCGCGCAATCTTGGGCGCAAGGCGGCGCTCGAAATGCTGCTCACCGGCGAGTTCATCGACGCCATGGAAGCCCGCGCCAAGGGCCTGGTCAATCGCGTTGTGCCCCTCGATGCGCTGGATGCCGAAATCGAACGGCTGGCCGGCAACATCCTCGGCAAGAGCGCTGTCGCCATCCGCATCGGCAAGGGCATGTTCTACAAGCAGCTCGAAATGGGCCTGAGCGAGGCCTACGCCTACGCCGGCGAAGTGATGGCCTGCAACATGATGAGCGAAGATGCCGGCGAAGGCATCGACGCTTTCATGCAGAAGCGCAAGCCGGAATACAAGGGCTGCTGATCACTCGGCCGGCCGCCAATCGACCGGCAACAGATGGCGGGCCGGCCGGCCGATGTAGTAACCCTGGGCGCGTTGTACTTCGAGGCCGACCAGTTCTTCCAGGACCTCGGCCGACTCGACATATTCGGCGACCACGGTGATACCCATGTCGCGCGCCAGCGAACGGATGCTGGTCACGAAGGTGCGGTCCTTCTCGCTATTGAGCATGTTGGCGATGAAATCGCCCTCGATCTTGAGATAGTCGATCGGGAAGCGACGCAGGTAGTGGAAGGATGAAAAGCCGGAGCCGAAATCGTCGATCGCCAGCTTGAATCCGTCGCTCTTGAGGTCATTGAGGAAACGCTCGAGCAGCGACAGGTTCTTGACGGTATCGCGCTCGGTAATCTCGAAAACGATGTTCTGCGGCAAGATGCCGCTCTTCGTGACAAGACGCCGCAGGTCGCGGGCAAATTCATTGAAGACCAGCGCCCGCGGCGACAGGTTGATGAAGATTTCGCCCTGATGCCCCTGGGCCGAGAGGATGGTCAAGGCCTGATCGATGACCAGCATGTCGAGCCGGTGGATGACCCCGATCTTTTCGGCAATTTCGACGAATTGGTCGGCGCGAATGATCTGGCCGTCAAGTTCGATTCGGGACAGCACTTCATAGGCCACGATCTTCCGTTCGGCAATATCGAGGATAGGCTGGAAGAAAGGCACGACGCGCTTCGCCTCGATGGCCTCGAGCACCATGACGCTCTTCTGGGTGATGTCGCGGAATACCGAAACAATATCGTCCTGAGTCGGCACGGTGACCTGCCCTTTGCCGGCGGCCTTGGCCCGATACATCATGTTGTCGGCAAAGAGCAGCAGATCCTTGGCGTTGTCGGCATGGTCGGGGAAAACGGCCAGCCCGATCGATGCCGTACCGCGCACGTGGGCGTCCTGCGGCGTCACCACCTCGAGCGACTCGATCGCCTGGCGAACCCGCTCGGCGACCATGACCACGGCGTCAGCCTCGGCTTCCGGCAGGAGCACGACAAACTCGTCGCCGCCGTAGCGGGCGAGAATGTCGCCATCGCGCAAGGCCTCCTGCATCTGGCGCGCCAGGCGCTGGAGATAGGTATCGCCGACCGTATGGCCGTAGTTGTCGTTGATCAGCTTGAAATTGTCGAGGTCGATCAGCAACAAGCCAAAACTGTAACCGTGACGCTGGGCCCGGCCAATTTCATAGGAACTCAATTCCC
The DNA here is from genome assembly GCA_030691385.1 of Azonexus sp. Classification (GTDB taxonomy): domain Bacteria; phylum Pseudomonadota; class Gammaproteobacteria; order Burkholderiales; family Rhodocyclaceae; genus Azonexus. The sequence continues at coordinate 18,181 of JAUYEI010000126.1, read as the reverse complement.
AGAAAACGCGCTGGTTGAACAGGTCGGTCAGCGGATCGCGGGTGGCGTAATACTCGAGGTCACGGGTGTATTTATAGATAGCCTTGACCGAGCCGACCACATTGAGCAAGGTGGACAAAACGCTATCCATGACCAGGTAACGCGTCTCGTCTTCGAGTACGCCGGCATGCACGCCGATGCCGACGATACCGCCAATCTTCGGTTTATCGACAAAGAAGGATTTGACGCGCAGCGCAACTTCATCTTCCGACAGTTCGATCGGTTCAGCCTGCGCCCCGGACACATGGTGGTGGATATTGCACACACCGATATCCCCGAAACTCGGCAAGTTGGCCAACTCCCGGCGAATATGCTGTTCCATCATGATGCGGGTAGGCTCCGTCACCGGCCCCAGCCAGAAAATCTCCAGGTCGAACAACTCGTCATCGATCTTGAAAATGGAGAACAAGGTATGCGCCGGCAGCACGCTATTGATATCGACCAGCAGGCGCCCGACGTAGTCGCGCCAGTCGCGCACGACATCGGAAGTGATGACGAATTTTTCGAGCAGGCCGATCTCGAAAGTCAAAATATCCTTGTCGACGGCAATCGTCCTCAGCTTGCTCAACAAGCGGCCGAGCCCGGCAAAAACGCGATTCAGTTCGACAAAGCCGAAATCGTGTTCGGCAATGGCAATCCGCCGCAAATCGCCGACCGCATTGACCTGATCGAAATCCGCCTGGAGGCCTTCGAGCGAGCCTTCGATGCGCCGCCCGACCCACCACACGGCGGCGCCGGCCAGCAAGGCCGCCAATGGCACGAGCAGGGCAAAGGCCAGCCACAGGTCGCGCCGGGCATCGGCCAGCAGACTGGCGTAGTCCTGGCGCACCTCGACGGCGCCGAGCACGGCACCGACCTCGGCATTGCGGTGGCAGCGCAGACATTTGGCCTCGGCAACCAGCGGATAGATATGCCGGGCGTAATCAACCGTATCGAGTCGCAAGGGCTGGCCGCTGGCTAGCACAGTCTTGAGATCGGCGTCGAACGGCGGCTGCTCGATTTCATCGTACAGATCAACCACGACCTGGCTGCGATAAATCTGCACCGTCAGCCCGTTTTCCTTGCCAGCTTCGCCGATCGCCTGCAAAAACGCATCCGCCTGGCTGCGTCGCCAACCCTGGCTCATCAACTGGTACATCGAAGCAAAGGTAATCCGGGCTGTCGCCTCGGAGGCGCGAGCCGCATTGGCCCGGACGACATTGTCAAAAATGCGATCGAGCGACCAATAGGCCCCACCGAAGAAAAGCGCCGCGACGACAGCCGATGCGCCGAATACGAAGTATTTAATCCGCATTATTATTTACCCTCCCAGGTACGCGTGATTATCACCGAATTAGCGGCGCAACAATGTGACAAAACTGGGGAAATGAGCAAATTTCACCTTCCCTCCAGGCAAGCCGGTTAAACTTCTTCCCCATGCCGCTTCCCTACCGTCACGTCCTGCTGTTCCTGTTCTCCGCAGCGCTGGCCGCGGCTTTCTGGCGCGCCCCGGCGCCCGGCACACCAGTTTTCGCGCCGCCCCCGACGGCCGCAGCATCGACATTGCCAGCGCTCTTCGTCAATGAAATGCTCTGGCGCGATGCGGGTTTGACGGCTGCCGCCCCCAACCTGACCGAATTGCCCGATGGCCGCATTGCCGCAGCCTGGCTGGCCGGCCCCGAAGACGCCATGACCGTCCATTTCAGCGTCCGTGATCGTGGCGGCTGGCGCAGCCCGGTGCTCATCGCCACGGCTGAAAGCACGGCCGGCGGCACCTTTGCCCAGATCGGCCGGCTCGGCAACCCGGTCCTGCATGCCGAAGGGAGCTGGCTGCATCTGTGGTACGCCAGCAGCACGCTGGGCAGCTCGATCAACCACAGCGTGTCGACCGATGGCGGCAAGAGCTGGACCAAGCCGGCCCGCCAGCAAACCTCGCCGTTCGCCAATTTCGGTGGCGCCGTCCGGACCGCCCCCGTGCCGCTCGCCGATGGCGGGCTGGGGCTACCGATCAGCCACGACTTTATCGGCCAGCACGGTGAATGGCTGCGCCTCTCGGCGACCGGCCAGATTCTCGACAAGGCTCGCCTGCCCGCCATTACCGGCACGCTGCAACCGGCCGCGGCCGCCCTTGATGATCAGCGGGCGATCGCCGTGTTGCGCGATGCCGGCCCGGCCCCGGGCGTAGTGCGGGTGGCGACGACGGACAATGGCGGCCAGCGCTGGCAGGCCGGTGAAGCCCTCGCCGTGGCCAATCCGAATGCCTCCGTCGCCCTGCTGCGCCTGAAAAGCGGCCGGCTGCTGCTCGCCGGCAACCCGGCCAGCGGGCGGCAGGCCCTGCTGCTCTGGCTGTCGGACGATCAGGGCAAGACCTGGCAGGAAGTGCGCACCGTCGAAACCGCCCCCGATGGCGGTGCCGATTACGGCAATCCGTCGCTGCTGCTCGGCCGCGACGGGCGCATCCACCTGGCCTACGACTGGCGCCGGCAAGGCATCAAACATGTCGTCTTCAGCGAAGCCTGGCTCGACGGAGGGCAGCCATGAACCTGCTGGCCGCCTACGGTCTACTCGCCCACGCCCTGATTTTCGGCGCCCTGACCGCGCTCGTGCCCTTCGGCGAGCTGCGCGCCCGCGTCGCGCTGGCGGCAACTACGCTGGCCTTGGTGGTCGGCATTGCCCCCGGCATGCACGCCTTTTTCGGGACACCGTCGCTGACGCTGGTCGCCCTGGCCGTGCTCCAGCTGGCCGACAAAACGCCACCGCCACTGAGCTATCGCCCGGCGCTTGGCCTGCTCATTTTCGCCACACCGTTCTATGCGGCGTCGCTCGGCTTGGGATCCTTCGATCCGTATGCTCTCGGCTATCAGCCGACGCTGCTGCTGGCCGCCCTGCTGCCGCTCGGACTGGTCTTGTGGTGGAAGCGGCAGGATGTCTGGCTGGCGATTCTCGCCATCGACCTCGCCGGCTACGCCAGCGGCGTTTTCGCCAATCTGTGGGATGTCCTGCTCGACCCGCTGCAGGTGCTGCTGGCGCTGATTCTCGTTGTGCGCCAGTGGGCGATCCGCTTTATCGCGTCAAGGCCTCGCTGATCAGGCGACGAATGCTGCCGGCCTCGAAAGGCTTGTCACAGATGGCCGAAACGCCGGCCCGCTCGACGGCGGCGAGGCGGCCCATGTTCTGTTCGCTGGTCACCATGAGGACCGGCACCTCGGCCTGCCAGCTTTGCGTGCGAATGTATTCGGTCAACTCGCGGCCGTCCATTTCCGGCATGTTGTAGTCGGTAATGACCAGGTCGACCATGGCCTGCTCGAGGAATGTCACGGCTTCCTTGCCATTGACTGCTTCGGTGATGCGCTCGACGCCCAGTTCGGAGAGCAGGCGGCGCAAATGACGACGCGAGGACAGGCTGTCATCGACGAGCAGGACGCGCAGGTTTTCGATTTCCGCGACATCAAGATCTTCCGGCGGATTGAGGTAGTCGGCAGCGGCATAGAGCGCGCGCGACAACTGCTGTTCGTTGAACGGCTTGGCGACGATGCTGCAGGCGCCGGACTGACGTACGGGTTCGAGCACCTGCGGCCGGGTTTCGCTGGAAACGAGAATGAAGGGCACGGTTTCGAAATCAGCGTCGGCGCGCATGGCAGCAACCAGCTCGGTGCCGGCCAGATCGGGCAGATAGAGGCTGCTGATCACGATGACGTTCGTGCTTTCGACCTTGAGCGACGCCAGCGCGGCGCTAGCCGTGTCGACAACGGTGATTTTCCTGACGCCTTGATGCTCAAGCATGCGGCTCACGAGATGCGCCTGCATTTGCGACGGCTCGACCAGAATGATTGCCAAGTCAGCCAGCGAGGTTGTCAGTGCCATGCGATCACTCCGGAACGAAGGGGAATGATCTCACTATAGCAGCGAGCAATCGCACGGATGCAGAAAGTGTCCTCTCCTCCCCCTTTATGCCCCGCAGGGGCGGTATCCCTTCGGACAAGGGGGAGGCTGGGACAAGCAGAGACTTGGCCGCCGCTGTTTGGCGGGTTAGTCGGTTGCTTAGGAGCCGAGAAATAACAAGTTGGACAAATAGGGGTGCTCTGGCGGGATGCGATGCAAGGCGCCGGTCGCGCCGCATGGCCATTCCCTGCAAGCGACCGGCAACGCCGCAGCGCGCCCGCCAGCACAGCCAGAATGTTCACGTTATTGTTTCTCGGCTCCTTAGTGGTTTCATCAGGGGGATGGGGGCTGAGCCGGCCTGTTTAACCCATCCCCGCCCCTGCCCTCCCCTTGAAGGGGAGGGAGTGCACCTTTACCCGTGCAGACGCGCGGCAATTTCGGCAACGCGCTGACCATAGCGCCTGGCGGTATCGAGATCGCCGGCCGGAACTTCATCGACGCCGGCATCGGACGGCGAGCGGACGAGCAGGCCGACCGAACCGCCGAGATGGTTCACGTCGGCGTGCGTCGCCGCCTTGGTGTTGGCCGGCAGCATGCCGAGGCTGGCCCAGACGCCGCCATGCTGCGAGGCCAGCGTCTGCAACTGGACCAGGGTCGCACCCTTGTCGCCGACCGGGCTGGCGCTGTTGGTGAAGCCGCCGAACACCTTGTCCTGCCAGATACGGGAATACCAGGCCTTGGACGAGGCATCGGCAAATTTCTTGAATTGCCAGCTCGGGCCGCCCATGTAGGTCGGCGTGCCGAAGATGATGGCGTCGGCAGCGGCCAGCTTTTCCCAGCCGCCTTCGGGCAGGTTGCCTTCGGCATCGATGGCCAGCAACTCGCCGGCGGCGCCTTCGGCAACCACTTCGGCCACACGCTGGGTGTGGCCATAACCGGAGTGATAAACGACGATGGTCTTGCTCATGCTGTTTTCCTTTTAGTGTTTTTTGAAAGTCGGGTCATGCAACAGGCGGCAGGTCGAAGAGCAGGAATTCCGTTTCTTCACTCGCCAAAAACTTGAGATCGGTTTCATCGGCAATCTTGGCGCCGTCACCGGAATTTACATTTTTGCCGTTTATTTCCAGTTGACCGTAGATAACGTGCACATAGCCCAGCCGGCCGGCCTGCAGGCGGTAATCGAGGTTTTCGCCGGGCGCCAGCAGGCTGGCCAACAAGCGGGCATCCTGACCGATGGTCGTGCTGCCGTCGGCGCCGTCCGGCGAGGCAACGAGCCGCCAGCGGCCGCGCAGCTCGGCTAGTGGCAGGGCCTGCTGCTCGTAGCTGGCCGGCGTGCCGTGCTGCGCCGGCTCGATCCAGATTTGCAGCAGGTGCGTTTCTTCGTCGGCCGAGGGGTTGGACTCGCTGTGCAGGATGCCCTTGCCGGCGCTCATGCGCTGCACTTCGCCGCGCCGGATGAAGCCGCCGTGGCCGAGGCTGTCTTTATGTTCGAGCGTACCGGACAGGATGTAGGTGACGATTTCCATGTCGCGATGGCCGTGCCGGCCGAAACCGGTGCCAGGGGCAACGCGGTCCTCGTTGATGACGCGCAGGGCGCCCCAGCCCATTTCGGCCGGGTCGTGATAGTCGGCGAAGGAAAAACTGTGCCTGGCGCGCAGCCAGCCATGGTCGGCGTAACCGCGCTCGACAGAAGGGCGAAGCTGGATCACTGCAATCTCCTTGTGAATGAATCGTAATGATTAGTCACCATAGTATTCATGGCGTTCAACAATAAACAGCGAATAATTAAGACACTATCGGTTAATATTTTTCACATGAAAATCTCGCTCGACCTGCTCCTCATCCTCGACGCCATCGAACGCCTGGGCAGCTTCACCGCGGCTGCCGCTTCGCTGCACCGCGTGCCCTCCGCCCTGTCGCACGCCGTGGCCAAACTGGAAGGCGATCTCGGCATCACGCTGTTTCAGCGTGATGGGCGCAAGGCTACGCTCAACGAAGCCGGGCGCACGCTGCTCGACGACGGCCGTCACCTGCTGCGCGCCGCCAGCGAACTGGAGCGGCGCGTCCAGCGCATCGCCGACGGCTGGGAGGCCGAGTTGCGCATCGCGCTCGATGCGGTCATTCCGATTGAACGCATCTTCCCGCTGCTCAAGCGTTTCTACGCGGCCGGACACGGCACCCAGATCCGGCTTTCCGGCGAAGTGCTCGGCGGCACCTGGGATGCCCTGACGACCGGCCGGGCCGACCTCGCCATCGGCGCGCCGGGCGATCCGCCATCGCGCAGCGGCATCGCCACCCGCCTGCTGTGCACCCATACCGATTTCATCTTCGCCATAGCCCCGGAGCACCCGCTGGCCGCCTGGCCGGGCATCATCCCGGCCAGCGAACTGCTGCATCACCGCGCCGTCGTCGTCGCCGATACCTCGCAGGAACTCGATGCGCGCACCATCGGCCTGCTTGAAGGGCAGGATGTCCTGCGCGTTCCCGACATTCGCGCCAAACTAGCGGCCCAGATGGCCGGGCTGGGCATCGGTCACCTGCCGCGCTGGCTGGCCGAACCCGAAATCGCGGCCGGGCGACTGCGCGAAAAACCCCTGGACAACCCGCGCCCGGCCATCCCGCTGCACACCGCCTGGCGCACCCGGCAGGATGGCAGGGCGCTGCGCTGGTTCATCGATGAACTGGCCGGTCACGAGGTCACAAGCGCGCTCACTGCAGGCCTTTGAATCAGTGATTTACCCTGTCCACACGCGCCCCATATGGTTTTGGCTACGACTCGCCGGAGGAGATCATCGACCGCGTAGCGGTCATCGATCTGCTTGCCCCGGAGGACCGGCAGAAGGTCATGGACAACGTCCGGCGCCGGGAAAGCGGTGAAATCGAGGCGCTGCATTACGGCTTTTCCGGTCTGCGCACGGACGGCGGCACGGTGGCCGTCGAGGTCTTCGGTGCCGCGGTGGATTACGAAGGTCAGCCGGCGGTGATCGGGATCATCATCGACATCTCCAAGCGCAAGCAGGCCGAGGCCGAATTGCAAGCTTACAGGGCGCAGCTTGAGGAGCTTGTCGCCTCGCGCACGGCCGATCTCGAATTGGCCAAGGAGGCTGCCGAAACGGCCAATCGCGCCAAGAGCACCTTCCTGGCCAACATGAGCCACGAGCTGCGCACGCCGATGAACGCGATCATCGGCCTGACGCACATCCTGAGCCGGCGCAGCAGCGACCCGGAACAACGCGACAAGCTGGGCAAGATCGACAAGGCTGCCGGCCATCTGCTGTGCCTGCTCAACGATATCCTCGACGACGCCGAACGACTGACGCTGGAGCAAACGCCGTTGCGCCTGGGCAGCATCATCGCCAACATCGACAGCCTGGTCAGCGACAAAGTGGCGGCCAAGGGCCTGCAGTTCGAGCTCGACATCGACCCGCGGCTGGCCGCGACGGAATTGCTCGGTGACCCCTTGCGCCTGCAGCAGATCCTGCTCAACGTGATCGACAACGCCGTCAAATTCACCGACCGGGGCCGCGTTTCAATCGGCGCCACGACGGCCGCCGAGACGGCGCGCCCCCTGGCGGCTCGCCTGGCCATTCGGGATACCGGCATCGGTATCCCGCCCGAGGCGCAGGAGCGCATCTTCTCGCCTTTCGAACAAGCCGATGGATCAACCACCCGGCGCCACGGCGGAACGGGCCCGGGCCTGACCATCGTCCGGCGACTGGTCCGGCTCATGAACGGCAGACTGGAGCTCAACAGCACGCCGGGCGAGGGCAGCACCTTCATTCTGACCATCGCTTTCGACAAGGCGGCGCCCGAGACGGCCAAGCCGCCCGGCGAGGCAGACGCCACCCGGCTCGACAACTTCAGCGGCAAACGCGTGCTGCTGGCCGAAGATGACCCGATCAACCAGGAAGTGGCGCTCGAGCTGCTGCAATGCCTGCCCGGCCTGCTCATCGATGTCGCCGACGACGGAGCCATCGCGCTGAAGCGCGCCAGCGAAAAACGCTACGACCTGATCATCATGGACATGCAGATGCCGAACATGGACGGCCTGCTGGCGACCGCCGCCTGCCCGGCCATGCGACGACGCCGATTTTGGCGATGACGGCCAATGCCTTCGCCGAAGACAAGGCGCGCTGCCTGGCGACGGGCATGTCGGATTTCATCGCCAAGCCGGTCAAGCCGGAACTGCTCTACGCCAAGCTGGAACAGTGGCTGGGCCGCAAGGCGGAGTCGACCTGATTTCGTTTTTGGCCCTTTTTTCCGGTTGACCGTGGGAATCGGCTACCCGGCCTCGACCCACTTGATGATCGCCTGCCATTGCTCGATATCGCGCTCGGCGCGCGAGGGCGGCAGGTCGAAGAGAGTCATGCCGGCCGCCGTCGCCTGGACATAGACCTGCGTGTCGCGCAGGTAGGCCAGCACGGGCAGGTCGAAGGTGGCGAAGAAGCGCTCCAGTTCGCCGGCGGCACGCGTCCGCGCATCGACCCTCATGCCGATCACGGCGACGTCGGCCTTGCCTTTGCGCACGGCCTTTTCGGAGAGCAGTTCGGCCAGGAAATGGCGCGTCGCCAGCATGTCGAACAGCGATGGCTGGACCGGCACGATGACCCGCGTCGACAGCTTGAGCACGCGCTCGAGCAGCTTGCCGTGCAGGCCGGCCGGGGTGTCGAGCACGACGTGCGTGGTGCCCTTGGGCGGCCGCGAAATCTTGTCCTCGCCCACCGCCCAGGTATCGATGGTGGGCAGGGCGAAGGGGCGCAGGCCCAGCCATTCGCGTGACGATTGCTGACGGTCGATGTCACCGAGCATCACCTCGTTACCCTTGTTGGCAAAATAGCCGGCCAGATTGGTCGCCAGCGTACTTTTGCCGGAGCCGCCCTTGGGATTGGCGACGAGAAACGCTTTCATGCCGATGATTCCTTCTTGTCGAGGATGTGGCGAACCAGATTGACGTGTTCGCGCAAGGTGTAGGCCAGATCGGTGAAGCCGAGCGGGATGTGCAGGGCGCTGGCTTCGTCGTCGAGGACATCGAGCCGGCTGCGGTAGTCGCCCAGTTTGGCCGGATCGAAATGGCGCTTGAGGTCGTCTTCGAGGAACTTCAACTCGCCGTAAATCCGGAAAACCTTGGAGCGCACGCGCCAGTTGTAAATCGCCGGCGCCACCTTGAGTAGCGGGATGAGCAGCACGAAGACCGGGACCAGCATGACGATCAGCCGGTCGACCAGCACCGCCAGCCAGAACGGCAGGTAGCGTTGCAGGAAGGAGGCGCCGGACTTGAAGTAGCGCTCGGCCTCGGGCGACAGCGGCAGCATCTGGTCCATGTAGGAAGGGAACTCGCCGGCATCCTGGAAGAAGCCGGATTTGCCATGCACCTCGCTGGCCGCCTGCAGGAGCAGCGCCTGCAAGGCCGGATGCAGGTCGTCGCGGACGATCAGGTTGGCCGTCGGCGCCAGCACCTTGATGTCTTCCGGCGGGAAATCGCGGACCAGATCGGCGACGCCCTGCGGGAAGGTCAGCTTGGTCAGGAAAGGAAAGCGGCGCTGGTAGGCGCGGTCCTGGGCGAAGCTCATGAGCTTGACGCCGGGCGAGCGGATCAGCACCTGGACGACCGGCGCCGTTTCGGCGGCGATGATGAAGGCGGCGTCGATCCGCCCCTGCTGTAGCTCTTCGGCGGCTTTGAGGCCAGCCAGTGGGAGCAGATGGTCGCCGGCCGGAATTTCGTTGGCATCAAGCAACTGCTGCGCTAGTTGGCGCACCCCCGAGCCCTCCTGGCCGATGGCGATGCGCTTGCCTTTGAGTTCGGTCAGGCGGGTCAGCACCTTGTCGCCGCGATAGAAAACCCAGACCGGCTCGTAAAAAAGGCTGCCGAGCGAGAGCAGTCCGGACTCGTCCACCGCGTCGGGGTCAGGATTCGGCGGCACGACGCCGCCCTGCACGAAGCCGATCTGCACTTCATCGTTTTTCAGGCGATCCAGATTTTCGAGCGAACCGGCCGAGGTGCGGACCTCAAGCGTGATGCCGTTCTTGGCCAGGATGGTCGCGTAACGCCTGGCGAACTGGTAGTAGGCACCACTTTCGCTGCCGGTACTGATGGCGATCTTCTTCGGCGGCGCCGGTTCGACAAACTGGTAGGCGACCGCAAAGCCGATGCCGGCGAGCAGGACGATCCACCAGGCGGTGGCGAACAGGTCGCGCAGCGAAAGCAGCCCGGCCTTGATTTTGGCCATCATGGGATGAGGATGGTCGAACCCGTGGTCTGGCGCGCTTCAAGGTCGCGATGGGCCTGGGCGGCGTCCTTCAGGGCGTAGGTCTGATTGACCTCGATCCTGACCTGGCCGGAGACGACGACATCGAACAACTCGCTGCCCAGCGCGACGAGGTCTTCGCGCTTCGCCGTGTAGTTCATGAGCGTGGGCCGGGTGACGAAGAGCGAACCTTTTTGCGAGAGCACGATGAGGTCGAGCGGCGGCACCGGGCCGGAGGCATTGCCGAAGGAAACCATCATGCCCATGGGGCGCAGGCTGTCGAGCGAGCCGGCAAAGGTGTCCTTGCCGACGCCGTCATAAACCACGGCGACGCCTTCGCCGTTGGTGATTTCGCGCACGCGCTGGGCGAAGTTTTCGGTGCTGTAGTTGATCACGTGATGGCAACCATGCGCCCTGGCCAGTTCGGCCTTGGCCGGCGAACCGACGGTGCCGATCACCGTTGCGCCGAGCACCCGTGCCCACTGGCAGGCGATCAGCCCGACGCCGCCGGCGGCGGCCTGGATCAGCACGGCATCGCCGGCTTGCACGCGGTAGGTCTTGCGCAGCAGGTAGGCCGCGGTCAGGCCTTGCAGCATCATCGCCGCGCCGGTTTCGAAGGAGATGGCGTCGGGCAGTTTGAGCAGGCGATGCGCCGGAATATTGCGCACCTCGGCATAGGCGCCGAGCGGCCCGCCGGCGTAGGCCACGCGGTCACCAACCTTGAGTTGGCTGACGCCCTCACCCACCGCCTCGACGACACCGGCGCCTTCCATGCCGATGCCGGAAGGCAGCGTGACTGGATACAGGCCGGTGCGGTGATAGACGTCGATGAAATTGAGACCGACGGCGTGGTGGCGAACCGTCGCTTCGCCGGGAGCCGGCACCGGCAGATCGATGGCTTCCCAGGACAGCACGTCCGGGCCGCCGTTTTGATGAAGACGAATGGCGTAGGGCATGATGATCTCCGTCTGCTAAATTTTGCGAGAGAACGAGGTTATCACCGTGCCGGCCGGCGATCTACCGTCCGGCGATTTGAATTTTGGTCAAAATTTCCGGTTGACCGTGGAAGTCGACCGGACGCGCTCAAACTGGCGTCAGCTTGGCGTATTCGAGCGCCAGCCACTTCATGCCGCTGCCGCCGAAATTGATCTGGACGCGCGCATCGGCGCCGCGCCCTTCGGTCGACACGATGACGCCGAGGCCGAACTTGGCGTGCTCGACCGTCTGTCCGATGCGCAGGCCGCCGGCCGCCGCCGGCTCGGCATAGCCGCCACCGAACGAGCCGAAAGCCGGGAAGGCCGCGGCCGGCGCCGCCTTCTTGTTCAATTTGAGCAACAGTTGCTCGGGGATTTCATCAAGGAAGCTCGACGGCACGCAATAGCGCGTCTGGCCATGCAGCATGCGGGTCTGCGCGCAGGACACGTAAAGGCGCTGGCGGGCGCGGGTGACGGCGACGTACATCAGCCGGCGCTCCTCCTCGAGCCCGTCCTTGCCCGCGTTGATCGAGTTTTCATGCGGGAACAGGCCCTGCTCAAGCCCGGTGATGAAAACCACGTCGAACTCCAGGCCCTTGGCGGCGTGCACCGACATCAGTTGCACCGCCTCCTGCCCCTCGCCGGCCTGATGCTCGCCGGCTTCGAGCGAGGCCAGGGTCAGGAAGGAAACCAGCGCCCCGCCTTCGCCGATGGCACCTTCATCGTCGATGAAAGTCGCGGCGGCATTGATCAGTTCGTCCAGATTCTCCAGCCGGTCCTGGCCTTCCTTGTCGGTCCGGTAATGCTGGGCCAGACCGGATTTTTCGATGATGTGCTCGACCATTTCCGGCAGCGGCAGGCCTTCCGTCTCGATGCGCAGTTGCTCGATCAGCCGGATGAAAGCGCCAACTGTCTGGCCGGACTTGCCGCTCAGCGAAGCGGCCGCGTTGTAGAGGCTGGAATTGGTCTGATGCGCCGTCGCCTGCAGGTTTTCGAGCGAACGAGCGCCGATGCCGCGGGTCGGGAAATTGACGACGCGCAGGAACGCCGTGTCGTCATCCGGATTGCCGAGCAGGCGCAGGTAAGCCAGGGCGTGCTTGATTTCCTGCCGCTCGAAGAAGCGCAGGCCGCCATAGACCTTGTACGGCACGTTCTTGGTGAACAGCTCGTTTTCAAGTACGCGCGACTGGGCGTTGGAGCGGTAAAGCAGGGCGATCTGCGTCGGCGAGATGCCGTCGCGGACCAGTTCGCGGATTTCCTCGACGACGAAACGCGCCTCGTCGAGATCGGAATACGCCTCGAAGGCACGGATCGGCTCGCCCTCGCCGGCATCGGTCCACAAGTTCTTGCCGAGGCGCTCGCGGTTGTTCTTGATGATGGCGTTCGCCGCCGCCAGGATATTGCCGTGCGAACGATAGTTCTGCTCAAGCCGGATCACGTTGTCGCCGGCGTAATCGCGCTCGAATTCGCGCATGTTGCCGACTTCGGCGCCGCGGAAGGCGTAAATGCTCTGGTCGTCGTCGCCGACGGCAAAGACCATGGCGCCGCCGCCAGCCAGCAGTTTCAGCCAGGCGTACTGCAGCTTGTTGGTGTCCTGCACCTCATCGACCAGGATGTAACGGAAGCGCTCTTGATAGTGCTTGCGCAAAGGTTCGTTGCGCTGCAGCAATTCGTAGCAACGCAACAACAGTTCGGCGAAGTCGACGACGCCTTCGCGGTTGCATTGGGTTTCATATTCGGCGTACAACTCGACGCGTTTTTGCGTGTAGTTGTCGTAAACCTCGGCCTGCGACGCCCGCAAACCCTGCTCTTTATGGGCGTTGATGAAGTGGCACAACTCGCGCGGCGGATATTTTTCGTCGTCGACATTCAGGTTCTTCAGCAGCCGCTTGACCATCGCCAGCTGGTCGGCCGAATCGAGGATCTGGAAGGTCTGCGGCAGCCCGGCCTCGCGGTAATGCGCCCGCAGCAGGCGGTTGCACAGGCCGTGAAAAGTACCGATCCACATGCCGCGCGTGTTGATCGGCACGAGCGACGACAGCCGCGCCGTCATTTCCTTGGCCGCCTTGTTGGTAAAAGTCACCGCCAGCACGCCGTGCGGCCCGACCTGGCCGGTGGACATGAGCCAGGCGATGCGCGTCGTCAACACGCGGGTCTTGCCGCTGCCGGCGCCGGCAAGAATCAGGGCGTGCACCGGCGGCAAGGTAACAGCCTGAAGTTGCGGCGAATTTAAATTGGCAAGCAGATCGGACATGAATTATTTCACAGAAAAATTATTACCAAAGGCGTAGAATGGCCGCCATAAAAAGCGGGATGGGAAACTGGTCAGACCAGTTTGTTGCGATTGTGCAACGCAACAAACGAAAGCGCACGGTTTTTTACACACCGCAAAAACCAGCCAAGTATACTTGGCAAAAAATATATTGCAGTGCACAAAACCATTTGCCCACAAGGCAGTCATACAGCACGTAGCTACCGCTACAACGTAGTAAAGGAGAATCAGCATGAACAGCATGAATGCACCGAAGATCCTGCCCTGGATCGCCCGCAAGGCTGGCATCAGCGACGAGCTCGCGCTCAAACTGTGGCGCCGCGCCGTCAGCGAAGCCGAGTATCTGACCGGCAAAACCGAAGGTTCTGCCTACTGGGGCCTGGCCATCGACCGTTTCCTGGCCATCGTCGAGGACGAAGTCGGCAACGTTCAGTCCTACAATCTGGCCCCCGCTCCCCAGCTTTCCTGGATGTGGCGCCACCAGTCCCGGATGTCGCTGCTCTCGCTGGCCGCCTCCCAGAATGCCTACCGTTACTGGCAGAACACCTGGGAAGGCATGTATCCGCAAAAAAAAGCGGCGTGACCGGGCAGCGTTAAGTTGAATCCCGCTGACGCGGAGCGTGCAGGCTCCGCGTCAGCCCCGCCCGGTCACTGATTTTCTTTAGCGGCAAGCGTCAGACCGTTACGGTCGATGCCAGAATTCGCCCGAAAAATAGCAGTGCACGCTCCTGTCTTGCCCCACCTTTGGCCGCATCAGCATCGCCGATGAGTCGGGATCAACCGGTATAATTCGCGGTTACTCACCGATTTCCAGCGAATGAACCCCGCCATGCCCATGCAGGACAAATACACCCCGGCCGACATCGAGCGCGCCGCCCAGGACCACTGGAACAAGACCGGCGCCGCCCGCGCCGTCGAAGACGCCACCAAGCCCAAGTACTACTGCCTGTCGATGTTCCCGTATCCGTCCGGGAAACTTCACATGGGCCACGTCCGCAACTACACCATCGGCGACGTGCTGTCGCGCTTCCACAAGATGCAGGGCTACAACGTCCTGCAGCCGATGGGCTGGGACGCCTTCGGCATGCCGGCGGAAAATGCTGCGCTGCAAAATAATGTGCCGCCGGCTGGCTGGACCTATTCCAACATCGACTACATGCGCAAGCAGTTGCAGTCGCTCGGCTTCGCCATCGACTGGGAACGCGAATTCGCCACCTGCACGCCCGAGTACTACCGCTGGGAGCAGTGGCTGTTCACCCGCCTCTACGAAAAGGGCCTGGTTTACAAGAAACTCGGCACCGTGAACTGGGACCCGGTGGATCACACCGTGCTCGCCAACGAACAGGTCATCGACGGCCGCGGCTGGCGTTCCGGCGCGCTCATCGAGAAGCGCGAGATCCCCATGTATTACATGAAGATCACTGCCTACGCCGAAGAACTGCTGTCTGAGCTCGACAACCTGCCGGGCTGGCCGGAACAAGTCCGCCTGATGCAGAAAAACTGGATCGGCAAGAGCACCGGCGTCCGTTTCGCCTTCCCGCTGGCTGACAACGCCGACGAAAAGCTGTGGGTATTCACCACCCGCGCCGACACCATTATGGGCGTCACCTTCGTTGCCGTCGCCGCCGAACACCCGCTGGCGACCCGTGCTGCGGTCAACAACCCGGAACTGGCCAAATTCATCGAGGAATGCAAGAAGGGCGGCGTCGCCGAGGCCGACATCGCCACGATGGAAAAGAAGGGCATGCCGACCGGCATCTACGTCACCCATCCGCTGACCGGCCAACAGGTCGAAGTCTGGGTCGGCAACTACGTGCTGATGAGTTACGGCGACGGCGCCGTGATGGCCGTGCCGGCCCACGACGAGCGGGACTTTGCCTTTGCGCTGAAGTACAACTTGCCGATCAAACAGGTCGTCGCCGTCGAAGGCGAAACCTTCAGCGACCAAGCCTGGGCTGAATCGTACGCCGACAAGGTCAAGGGCAAGCTGGTCAATTCCGGCAAGTACGATGGCCTCGACTACGAAAGCGCGGTCGACGCTATTGCTGCCGATCTCGCTGCCAAAGACCTCGGCGACAAGAAAATCCAGTTCCGTCTGCGCGACTGGGGCATTTCCCGCCAGCGTTACTGGGGCTGCCCGATCCCGATCATCCACTGCAAGACCTGCGGCGACGTGCCGGTGCCCGACGACCAATTGCCGGTTGTCCTGCCCGAGAACGTCGAGATCACCGGCGCCGGTTCGCCGCTGGCCAAAATGCCCGAGTTCTACGAATGCAAGTGCCCAAAGTGCGGCGGTGACGCCCGGCGCGAAACCGACACCATGGACACTTTCTTCGAGTCGTCCTGGTACTTCCTGCGCTACGCCTGCCCCGACAACACCACGGCCATGGTCGACGAGCGCGTCGCCTACTGGTGCAAGGGCGGCATCGACCAGTACATCGGCGGCATCGAGCACGCCATCCTGCACCTCTTGTACTCGCGTTTCTTCACCAAGGTCATGCGCGACGTCGGCCTGATCGGCGACTTGGGTGAGCCCTTCGCCAACCTGCTGACGCAGGGCATGGTCGTCGCGCCGACTTTCTACCGCGATCTCGACGGCGGCAAAAAACTGTGGATCAACCCGGCTGATGTGGACGTTGTGACCGATGAAAAAGGCCGCCCGACCGGCGCCACGCTGAAGACCGACGGCCTGCCAGTGGTCATCGGCGGCACCGAGAAGATGTCGAAGTCAAAGAACAACGGCGTCGACCCGCAGGCCCTGATCGACCAGTACGGCGCCGATACCGCGCGTCTGTTCATCATGTTTGCCTCGCCACCCGATCAGTCGCTGGAATGGTCCGATGCCGGCGTCGAAGGGGCCTACCGCTTCCTGCGTCGCCTGTGGAAGACGACGTACGACCACGTGCAGGCCGGATTGGTCGATACCAAATTCGAGCAAAATTCGCTGTCGACCGCGCAAGCAGACCTGCGCCGCAAGCTGCACCAGTCCATGGGCAAGGTGGCTGACGACTACGGCCGCCGCAAGCAGTTCAACACGGCCATCGCCGCCGTCATGGAACTGCTCAACGCCTACGACAAGACCGACCTCTCCGACGCCACCGGCCGCAAATTGGCCCAGGAAACGCTGGAAAGCATTGCCCTGCTGCTCTTCCCCATCGTCCCGCACATCGGCCAGGCGCTTTTCGCCGAACTGAAGCCGGGTCAGGATGCCGGCGTACAACCCTTCCCGAAAGCCGATCCTGCCGCCCTCAAGCAGGACGAAATCGAGCTCATGGTGCAGGTCAACGGCAAGCTGCGCGGTTCGATCCGCGTCCCTGCCGAGGCCGACAAGGCGAGCATCGAGGCGGCTGCGCTGGCTTCGGAAGGCGCCGTCAAGTTCATGGAAGGCAAGCCGGCGAAGAAGGTTGTCGTCGTACCGGGCCGTCTGGTCAATATCGTCGTCTGAGGAAAGCTGCCATGCGTTCGCCGCTCCGTCTACTGCTCGCTCTGGTCCTTGCCGTCGCCCTCACCGGCTGCGGCTTCCATCTGCGCGGCGTCGGCAGCGGCAACCTGCCCTACAAGACGATGTACATCGCCTTGCCGGACACGGCTGAAGTCAATATCTGGCTCCAGCGCTACATCAAGGCCAGCGGCAGCACCACCATCGTCGAAGATCCAAAGACGGCCGATGCCATCTTCCAGCAACTGGGCGACAGCCGCCTGAAGACCATCCTCAGCGTCAATGCCCAGGGCCGCGTGCGCGAATACCGCCTGCAACTGACCTACACCTTCCGCGTCGTAAACCAGAAAGGGCAGGTACTGGTCCCGTCCAATGAAGTTGCACTAACTCGCGATATTTCCTTCGATGACTCGAACATCCTCGCCAAGGATCTTGAAGAAGGCCTGCTCTGGCGCGACATGAACAATGACCTGGTCAACCAGATCATGCGCCGGCTGAGCATCATCAAGCCGAAGAATCCCGACGCAGCAGAAGACGACGAGTAATGCTGCTCAAGGGCGATCAGCTGGCGGGCCATCTCGAACGCGAGTTGCGTCCGCTTTATGTTCTGTACGGCGACGACCCGCTGCTCGTCATCGAGGCCGCCGACGCCATCCGCGCCAAATCCCGCCAGCAGGGCTACAGCGAACGCGAGGTGCTCACCGTGCTGCCGCAGTTCGACTGGGGCACTTTGCTCGCCGCCGGCGGCAACATGTCGCTGTTCGGCGATAAAAAGCTGATCGACCTGCGCGTGCCGACCGGCAAGGTCGGCAAGGAAGGCAGCGCGGCGCTGCAGCAGTGGTGCCAGAACCTGTCGATGGACAATCTGTTGCTCGTCACGCTGCCCGAACTCGACTGGCGCGAGGAAAAGGCCGTCTGGTTCACCGCGCTGGTCAACGCCGGCGTCGCCATCAAGCTCATGGCGCCACCGCTCGCTGAGTTACCCGGCTGGATTGCCGGGCGACTGCGTCGCCAGCAACAGAGCGCCGACCTCGAAAGCCTCAAGTTCATCGCCGAGCGCGTCGAAGGCAACCTGCTCGCCGCTCACCAGGAAATCCAGAAACTCGGCCTGCTCTACCCGGCCGGCCAGTTGAGCCTGGCGCAGATTCACGATGCCGTGCTCAACGTCGCCCGTTACGACATCGACAGCCTGCGCGAAGCCCTGCTCTCGGGCGACGTCGCCCGCCTGACCCGAACGCTCGACGGCCTGATGCAGGAAGGCGAAGCGCCGCCGCTGGTGCTGTGGGCGATGAGCGAGGAAATCCGGGCGCTGACCATCATTCGGGCCGGCATGGATGCCGGCAAGCCAGTC
>JAUYEI010000119.1 GCA_030691385.1 Azonexus sp. | reverse complement strand
GCCTTGGCCCGCGCTTCGAGCAGCTTGCCGAGCAGGACCAGCGTGATGACCGCCGCACCGGCCTCGAAATAGACATGCTGAGCCAGCCCGAACAGCGTCACCACGGTCGAAAAGCCCCAGGCCATGCTGGTCCCGAGCGCCACCAGCACATCCATGTTGGCGCCGCCACCGCGCAGGGATTTGAAGGCGCCATCGTAGAAACGCCAGCCAATCCAGAACTGCACCGGCGTCGCCAGCACCAGCTGGAACCAGCGCGGCAGTTCGTTCATGTGAGCGTGTTCGCCAAACATGAAAAACATCTGGCCGACCAGCGGCAGGGTGAGCGCCACTGAAATCCAGAAACGGCGGATTTCGCTGCGGTAGACGAGCAATTTCGCCGCTTTTTCACGTTCGCGCGTTTGCCCATCAACGACGGCCGCCGAGAAGCCGACCTTGGCGACGGCGGCCACCACCGCGGCCTCGTCGGCCGCGGCCGACAAACGAACACGCGCCCGTTCGGCCGCCAGATTGACGTTGGCCTGCATGCCAGCCTGGCGATTGAGTACTTTCTCAAGCCGCGCCGAACAGGCGGCACAGGTCATGCCGCCGATGGCAAACTCGACGACCCGACCGGTGTCGGTCTCAGTCATTTGACCAGCAGGACAGGGCAGGGCGCCAGATGCAGGACGCGGCTGGTCACCGAGCCCATGATCAGCCCGGCGACGCCACCCCAGCCATGCGAGCCCATGACGATCAGGTCACAGGCCAGTTCGCCGGCCATCCGGCCAATCACTTCCGCCGGCAGGCCGACATGGATGTGCGTCGTATGAAAACGTCCGGCAGCATCCAGCTTCTTCTGGGCTGCCGCCAGTTGCTCCTGCCCCTCTTCGAGATAGTAGGCGTGCAGCGTTTCCTTGCCGACATGGGCTTGGACGCGGCCGATCGGAATCGGCGCATGGACGTGCAGCAGGTGGATTTCCGGCACCTCGCGGAACCAGCCAAGGTGCGTAATCAGGTGATCAACCGCGCGCAGGGCGCAGGCGGAACCATCAACCGGCAACAGGATTTTCATGATGTGATTTCCCAACTAAAGCTGGCCCGACAAACGGAACAGACCGAAGAATCCGTACAGCCCAAAGCCTAGCACCAACAGGCCGGACAAGGTACGTACGACCGGCCGCCGGACAAATTCGTTCAGTCGCGCCAGGACGATGCCGGCCAGTAACAGATTGGGCAGCGTCCCCAGGCCGAAGGCCAGCATCACGAGCCCGCCGCGCGTCGCCGAACCGGCCGTCAGCGCACTGGCCAGCGCGCTATAGACCAGGCCGCAAGGCAGCCAGCCCCAGAGCAGACCAAGCGGAAAAGCCTGGGCGACGCTGCGCGCCGGCAGAAAGCGCCGGGTCAGCGGCTGCAGATGGATCCACAGTTTTTGTCCGGCCCGTTCGGTGAAAGCCAGCGCCCGCGTTACGCCCAGCAGGTAGAGGCCAAGCGCCACGAGCATCAGGTTGGCGATGAAAAAGAGAATCAGCCGGGCCGGAACCTGCCCCTCCAGTCCCATGCTGGCCGCCCCCAGCGCACCGGCAATGGCGCCGGCTGCGGCATAGGACAGGATGCGCCCGCCGTTGTAGGCGAGATGCATCGACCAGCGCGCCGTGACACCCATGGATAATGCACCGACAATGCCGCCGCACATGCCGACGCAATGCGTACCGCCGAGCAGACCGACAAGAAAAAGGGCAAGAAAGCCGGAGTCAGGCATCGAACAGGATCAATAAAAGCAAAGCGGGCAGTTTAACTGCCCGCTCGGCCTGCTGCACACCGGTCAAATAACCTTGGAGTAAGTCGCGCGCTGGCGACCGGCCCGCAGATAACGGTCGAAGACCATCGAAATGATGCGGACCAACAGGCGTCCCGGCGGCAGGACGGTAATCCACTCGGAGTCGATCTTGAGCAAGCCGGCCCGCTCCATTTCCTTCATGTCTTCCAACTCAGATTCGAAATACTCGCGGAAGTTGATCAGGTGGGCGCTTTCAATACTTTCGATGGACAGCTCGAAATGGCACATCAAGGCCTGGATGATGGAACGGCGCAGGATGTCGTCGGCCGTCAGCTCGATGCCGCGGAAGACCGGCAGCGTGCCGGTATCGAGCGCATCGTAATACTCGTCGGCGGTCTTGACATTCTGGTAGTAGCTCGGCCCGACCTTGCTGATCGACGAAATGCCGAAAGACAGCATGTCGCAGTCGGCGTAGGTCGAATAGCCCTGGAAATTGCGGTGCAGGCGCCCCTGACGCTGGGCGACGGCGAGTTCGTCATCGGGCTTGGCAAAGTGGTCCATGCCGATGAAAACGTAGCCGGCATCGGTCAGTTTCCTGATGGCCAGGGCCAGAATCTGCAGCTTGGTATCGGCCGACGGCAAGTCGCCATCGTTGATCCGGCGCTGCGGCTTGAACATGCTCGGCATGTGCGCGTAGTTGTAGATCGACAGACGATCCGGGTCCATCGCCAGCACCCGCTCGATGGTCCGGTTGAAGCCCATGACCGTCTGGTGCGGCAGGCCGTAGATCAGGTCGACCGAAACCGACTTGAAGCCGTTGGCCCGCGCATCGCGGATGACGCTGTAGGTTTCTTCCTCGCTCTGCACGCGGTTGACGGCGACCTGCACCTTTTCGTCGAAATCCTGAACGCCGACGCTCATGCGGTTGAAACCAAGCTCGCCGAGCAAGGCGACCGTTGCCGTATCGACCTTGCGCGGATCAACTTCGATCGAATATTCGCCGCCTTCCAGCAACTTGAAATGCTTGCGCGTTTCGCCCATGAGCTGGCGCATTTCGGCATGCGACAGGAAAGTCGGCGTGCCACCGCCCCAATGTAGCTGGATGACCTCGTGTTCGCCATCGCGACCTTCCAAAGCGGCAGCCTGCATATCGAGCTCTTTGGCTAGATAGCGGAGATATTTGGCACTGCGCCCGTGATCCTTGGTGATAATTTTGTTACAGGCGCAGTAGTATCAAATAGTGTTACAGAAAGGTATGTGGAAGTATAATGAGAGAGGTCGGCTGATGCCGCCGATGTTGCGTTTGCCAAGCCAGACTTTCGCTGCCTCGGAATCGAAGGCCTCGACAAAGCGGTCAGCCGTCGGATAAGACGTATAGCGTGGGCCGTTGACATCAAAACGGCGAATGATCTGGGGATCGAAGACGAGGTTCTCTGTTACAAAATTCATTGGGCCGGCCACTAAAAGTAGGTCTGATTATGTTCGGAAGGTTCGAATTTATGGTTGACTTGGATCAAGCGAACACAGGTTGCAAATGCCTCAAACACACCCACTGAATCAGGAGATTTCGCTGTCGGTCATCAAGACAGCTTGCTCCAATTGTAACCTGCGCGAACTGTGCCTGCCGTACGGTCTGAGCCTCGAAGAACTGGAACGCCTTGATGATCTGGTGTCAACCCGTCGGCGGATCAAGCGTGGCGACCATCTCTACCGCGCCGGTGAGGTTTTTGATGCCATCTACGCCATTCGCAGCGGTTTCTTCAAAACCGATGTGTTGCTCGAAGATGGCCGCGACCAGGTGACCGGCTTCCAGATGGCGGGCGAACTGCTCGGCCTCGACGGCATCAGCACCGAACATCATACCTGCAACGCCATCGCGCTCGAAGACAGCGAGATCTGCGCCATTCCATTCTCGCGACTGGAAGTCCTGTCACGTGAAATTCACACGCTGCAGCACCATTTCCACAAAGTGATGAGCCGCGAAATCGTTCGCGACCACGGGGTCATGATGCTGCTCGGCACCATGCGCGCCGAGGAAAGACTGGCCGCCTTCCTGCTCAACCTGTCGCAGCGCTTTACGGCGCGTGGTTTTTCGCACGCCGAATTCTACCTGCGCATGACCCGGGAGGAAATCGGCAGCTATCTCGGCCTCAAGCTGGAAACCGTCTCGCGTGCCTTCTCCCGCTTTCAGGAAGAAGGCCACATCGCCGTTCAGCAGAAGCACATCCGGATTTTGAACGTCAACGGGCTAAAGGCCCTGATGAATCACCGCGCCGCCTGAGCGAGGCTTACCAGCGCAGGCGGGCGAGCTCCGCTGCGCGCTGGACGATGCGCTGCAACAATGATTCGGCACGCTGCCGGCCGGCGGTCGAGTTGCCCGGCGAGCGATAGGCCAGCCGGATTTCCGATGACTTTTCCACCAGGGTATAGAGGGCAATCGACAGCGGGCAAAGTGTCAGTTGCGCCGGCGCTTCGCGGACCAACTCGGCGGCCAGCAGGCTGCTGCAGAACTGGACGATTTCGGCTTCGCCGTAGGGGAGCGCGCCTTCAACAACGGCCGTGCGGGCCAGCATGTCGCGGAAGGGGAGGACGCTGCCGACGACCAGACCTTCGCTCTCGATGGCTTCAATCAGCCCGTCGTGGGCTGTCCGGAAATCGGAATTGCTGACCGTGACAACGACCGTATCATCGGCGATCGATGGTATGGAAATACAGAGCAGCGACAGGAAAACCAGAAAAAAATGGGACGCCCCGCGGGGCGTCCCAAACAGATGTGAAGAAACCATCTGACGCAAGAGTTCGTTGCCCGGGCGATTCACAAGAAGAACAAGCCGTCCGGGTAAATCGGTTTCCTAGAACGAGTGCTTGATACCCATCGCCAGGCCATTGATGCCGACACTGGTGCCGGCACCGTTACCCATCGGGTTGATGGTGTATTTCCCGTTGGTATCGTTCTTGATGTGCGCGTAGTCGGCGTACAGCTCGGTGCGCTTGGACAGGGCGTAGCGCGCGCCGACGCCCACCTTCCAGGCATCGGCGTCGGACAGGGTCTTGTCCTTGACCTGGCCGAACATGGCCAGGAACTTGGCCTTGCCGTACGGCACGGTGGCGCCGAGGAACCAGTTGCGGCGATCGTACCGCTGGTTGGCCGCCAGACCAAAGGCGGCGGCAGCAAATGTCGTGTTGCCGCCGATGAAGGAGTTCGCATCGCCCTTGATGACGTCGTAGAGGCCGCTGACCTTGACCACGCCGAAGTCGTAGGAAGCGCCGGCGGTGGCGACGTACAGGCGGTCTCTGTCATAGCCGACGGCCCGGGTCGTCTCGTAGTCGAGGTCGATGCTCAGCGGGCCATTCGCGTAGATCAGGTTGGCCGACAGCAGGCGGTCGTCGCCGGTGTTGCCACCACTGGGCTTGGCCGGGGAATGGACGCTGTTCAGGCTGCCTTCGGCGCCCTGCGTGTTGGTGGCGGTGGCCAGGATCACGGTGAAGCCGGAAAAGGACGGCGAAATGTAGGCGACGGCGTTGGCCGCACGGTCGTACTGGGTGGTCATCGATGTCATGCTGGCGACCGAGTAGTTGCCGAACGGGTTGTACTTGCCGTAGATACCGAAACGGATGCCGTCCAGGTAACCGGCAACAGCCGTACCGAAACCGCCGGTCAGGCCGACATACTGGCGGCCGGCCGTGGCCAGACCGGTATTGGTGTCCGGGCTGATGCGATATTGCAGATCGAACAGGGCTTTCAAGCCGTTGCCCAGATCCTCGACCCCCTTGAAGCCGATGTGGCTCTGCGAAGCAGCGCTCTGCAGATCGTACTGCGACTGGCCGCTGGCGACCGCGCCGTTAGACCCCTGACGGAACATCATACCCATATCGACGTTACCGTAGATGGTGACGTTGGATTGTGCGAAGGCTGCACCGGAAGTAACAGCCGCAACGGCCAGCGCGATAAGTTTTTTCTGCATTGAATTGCTCCTCAATCATCTTTTGTGTGAATGAACTCCGAGGCGTGTTCCGCCCCGTACGAATCTCCCCTCTCCCATCCCGAGGGCAGTGTTCCGCGCTATGTAATTGCGAAGCCCGTGCCAGCCCGTCAAAAAGTGCCGGGCAATTTGCGCAAAGCCCCTCGCCACTTCGATTTCAGGCCATTTTTCCGGTTGACCGTAGCAATCGGCTGAACAGTTCGACGCGTTCATTTTCTGGACAATTGCTGCATTGCTGAGCCAAAACGAAACAGTGTTCAGCGTTTCATCAAGCACAAAAAAGCCCGGCGAACCGGGCTTGAGCGGGGGGAATGGAGGTGCTCAAAACTGGTAACGGGCGCTGACGCCGACCAGCCAGGTACGCCCCGGTGCCGCTTCGTAGTAACGGCTGTTGCCGTCGCCGACGATAACCGAGCCAACATACTGACGGTCAAAAATGTTGTCGAAGCGCAGGAAGGTACGCAGCTTCAAATTGCCGACCTTGCGCTCGACGCCGAAACGCAGGTTGGCGATGGCGTAGGCTGGCGCCGCCTCGGCGTTGGTGTCGTCGGTATAGACCCGGCTCCGCGCCAGCCCTTCGATGGCGGCATGAAAACCAGAGGCCGGATGCTTCCAGGCCAGATCGGCAAACAACGTTTGCGCCGCTGTCCCGGGCAACTGGTTTCCGGCATTGACGGTCTTGGTAACGAACGGGAAAGGTGTCGTGAAGGTAAACGACTGGTCGTATCTCGCGTCGAGCAGCGTGTAGGCGATGCGGCTGCTCAGATTGTTTTCCCAGACGCTGTCCAGTGCCACCTCGACGCCGCGACGGGTGGTCGGTCCGGCATTCTGATAGGCCGTACGACCGCCGGTGCTCGATAGCACGACGATTTCGTCATCGGTCTTGATCTGGAACAGCGCGACATCGAGGCGGCTGTTCTTGCCGACAAAGGCCTTCAAACCGGTTTCAAAATGCGTGCTGTTCGACGGCTTGAGGGAGAAATTGAATGCCCCGCCACCCCCTGAATAGAACATTTCGTTGAAGGTCGGCGCCTCGAAACCGCGCGCTGCACTGGCATAGACATTGACGGTATCGGTCAGCCGATACATCGCCGCGACGGTCGGCGTGGTCTTGTCGTAGGTCACGCCGCCGCTGTCGTCCGGATTGGCAACGGTATAGGGCGTGTAGTTGTCATTGACCTTGAGGCCACACGACTGTGCCGAACCCCGCCGCTCACGGTCAGGCGCTCGCCTTGCCATTCGGCCTGAACATATTGATCGAAGCTCGTGACACGGTCCTCTTCGAGGCGACGCAGCGTTCCCTTGACGCCGCACGTTGCGGTGACGCCGCAGGTGGCGCCGCCAACATAGTTGTTGTAGCCGCGACGGTCGTCGGTCGATTGCTCGTAATCGGCACCGACGGTCGTCGTCAGCTTGCCGCCAGCCAACTGGAAGCGGCCGACCCAGCGTAGCGAGCCCCCACCAAACTCGCGGTCGAAGTCGATGACCCCGCCGGAATGGCGCGCATTTCCCTGGGTCGAGATGGGAATCGACTGATACTGGATAGTCGAACGTTGCCCGGCATAGACCGAGGCCTGCACCGAATGATCGCCGAAGCGATGCTCGTAGGTCAGCCCGCCCTGCATGTGGTCGATGCTCTTGCGCGTGTTGAAATCAAGTGCCGGCTGGGCGACGCTGCGCGGATTGGCCTGATAGCCCGCCCAGGTCTGGCCCTGCGGATCGTCGGCCGTCTGCTTGAAACTGTTGGCGATGAAAGTCAGCTTGCCGTCCGGGCTTGGCCGGTAGGTCAGCTTGACCATGCTCTGGTCGCGTTCGGCCTTGCTGTGGTCGCGGTAACCGTCGGTGGCAAAGCGCGAGGCGTCGATGACATAGCCGAGGCCGCCGACTTCGCCCTGGGCGCTGATGTCGGTTTTCCAGGTGTTGTTGCTGCCGGCAACGAAGTTACCCTCGACGCTCGGCGCCCCCTTGCCGTCCGGCGTGAACATCTGGATGACGCCGCCGGCATGGTTGCCATAGACGACGGCCATTGGCCCGCGCAGGACTTCGATGCGCTCGGCGCGGTCGAGGTTGAAAGTGGCGGCCTGACCCTGGCCGTCCGGCATCGAGGCCGGGATGCCGTCGGCAATCAGGCGGATGCCGCGCACGCCGAAGGCCGAACGAGCGCCGAAGCCGCGCGATGAAATCTGCAGATCCTGGGCGTAGTTCTGGCGGTTCTGCACTGTGATGCCGGGCACCGCGGCGAGGGCTTCGGAGGCGTTCACCCGGGCCTGGTCGGCACCGATTCTTGCCGCGTCGACGACATCGACTGCGGCCGGCAGATCAAAAGTATTGTGTTCAACCCGGCTGCCGCTGACGACGACGGAATCGAGCGTCAGCACCGCGTCCTCGGCGGCGCCGGCAACACAGGGAAAGGCGGCGGCAAGGATGAGGGCGAGGCGCGTCGGGGTATGTCTCATGATTTTTTCTTTGTTATGAATTTGCGGGGGGTGTTCGATTTTTGGCCAAAAAATCAGGTCGACCGCAGCCATCCCTTTTTGTAGGCGGCTTCGAGGAAAGCGTGGGTGTCGATGGCAATGGCGGCGGCGTGCTCGGGAAAGCATGCACTCAGGTCGGCAATGATGGCCTCGGCAGTGCGCTCGCCGTCGCAGCGTTTGAGGATTTCGGCGGCGGCCGGGTTGAGTTTGATCAGGCCCTCCGGGTAGAGCAGGATGTGAGCATCCTGGCTGGCCTCCCAGCGAAAGACGTAATGCGGGCTAAGCCGCGGGCGGGCTTGGGCGACGGTTTCCATGGCGGCTCTCTTCGGGATAAAAACAGGTGGCAGCGGCGAGCGCTGCCACCGGGCGGCTTAACGCACGTAGACGTAAGCCGTGACTTCGAAGCCGAGGCGGATTTCGCAGTACGCAGGGGTTTGCCAGTTCATGGTGTGTCTCCTTGGAATTTACGGAGCGACACCCTGCCGCTCCTGTATTTCATTATTCGCAAGGGGTGTGCCAGGCGCCACCCGGCTTTCACCAAAAGCCGCTAGCGAAAATCATGAGACCTTGGTCATTTGCCGATAAGCGCCCCAGCCTTCGATGTGCACCGGGCAATGGGCGAGCAGCATGGCGTCGAGCATCGACCACAGCAGGTCGAGCTTGAACTGGAGGATGACCAGCGCCCTTTCCTGCAACTCACGCGTGTTGAAATGGCCGAGGGTGATGCGCAGGCCGTTGACCACGTCGCGCGGCGCTTCGGTCAGGCGGCGGGTGAAGTAGTTGTAGCCCTCGGCTTCGATCCACGGGTAATGCGTCGGCCAGAGGTCGAGGCGCGACTTGTGGATGGTCGGCGCGAACAGCTCGGTCAGCGACGAGGCGGCGGCTTCCTGCCACGGCACGCGGCGGGCGAAGTTGATGTAGGCGTCGACGGCGAAGCGCACGCCGGGCAGCACCCGTTCCTGCGAAACGATCTGTTCACGGCTCAGGCCGACTGCCTCGCCGAGACGAATCCACGCCTCGATGCCGCCCTCCTCGCCACCATAACCGTCGTGGTCGAGAATGCGCTGCACCCAGTGGCGGCGGACTTCGCGGTCCGGG
Source organism: Azonexus sp. (assembly GCA_030691385.1). GTDB lineage: Bacteria > Pseudomonadota > Gammaproteobacteria > Burkholderiales > Rhodocyclaceae > Azonexus. Next base: position 29,874 of record JAUYEI010000119.1, on the reverse strand, counting down.
CAGTTGGACATGATCGCGGCGTCCTTGATCGGGATGCTGACCTGATAGTAATAGCGGTTGGCAACCCAGGCCTGGATCTGCTCACGGGTCGATTTGCCCTCGTTCATCATCACCTGAAACGGGTGGTAAATGTGATAGCTCTTGCTCCGTGCCCGCAGTTGTTCCTCGAACTCTGCTGCGGTCCACGGCTGTAATTCGTTCATTTTCATGCTTTGTCTCCGTACTCGATAAGCATCCCGTCGAAGGCCAGCTCGATACCGGCCGCCGTCAATTCGGCCCGCTGCGGCGAGGACTCGTCGAGGATGGGGTTGGTGTTGTTGATGTGGATCAGCACCTTGCGCGGCTTCGGGTAATTGGCCAGCAGCGCCATCATGCCGTCCGGGCCGGACTGCGGCAGGTGGCCGATCGAGCGGGCCGTCTTGGTCGAAATACCGAGGCGGATCATTTCCTCGTCGGTCCAGAAGGTGCCGTCGAGCATCACGCAATCGACGTCGGCCAGGAAGGGTTCGAGGTGCGGCTCCATGGCGCCGAAACCCGGCGCGTAGAAAACCTTGTCGCCGGTCGTCGTGTCTTCGATCAGCATGCCGATGTTGTCACCGGGATGCGGGTCGTTACGGTGCGGCGAATACGGTGGCGCCTTGCTCGACAGCGGCACCGGCGTGAAGCGCAGCCCCGCCGCCCCGGGAATGGAGAAAGGCGACGGGGGAACGGCTTGCACGGCCTGCCAGCGCACGGTGCAGAAATGCGACAGCACGTTGAAGATCGGGTTGCCGGTGGTCAGATCTTCATGCACCTGCGGCGTGCACCAGACATCGAGCGGCTTGCCCTCGCGCAGCATGAAGAGGCCGGTGGTGTGGTCGATCTGGGCATCGATCAAGACCACGCCGACGACGCCGGTATCGCGCAGCCCCCGCCCCGGCTGCATGGCCGGATTGGCGCGGAACTGGCTGAGGATGTCGGGCGAGGCGTTGAACAGCACCCAGTCGACGCCATTGGCGCTGACCGCGATGGACGATTGCGTTCGCGGCGTGGCCTGCACGCTGCCGTCGCGCACCCCGGCGCAATTGTGGCAGTTGCAGTTCCACTGCGGGAAGCCGCCACCGGCGGCGGAACCAAGGACAAGTATTTTCATGGCCCCAGTGTGCAAGCTCCGCCCGGCGCTGCCATGCGTGAAACAGCCAAAAATGGCTCATGGTTTTCTGGAGATGGCCGGATTTCATTTTTAGCCGTTTTTTCCGGTCGACCGTAGCAAGCTGTTTTGATTTGCAGCAACCGTTCGTTTTTGCCACAGATGCCGGAACAAAAATCGCTGCACAGGCGGCATTTTCAGCTAGCACACTCCTTGCTAAAAGCATAAATCAGAAAAAAACCTCGACCCACTGCAGGCGGGCGACATGGAGACCAACAATGAAACTTGAAGATTTATTGCACCACACCCTGGCCATTCACGCCCCCTGGCACATCGCCCGCGTCCGCAACGACCTTGGCAAAAATCAGATCGACATCTGGGTCTCCCGCGAGGTTCTGCGCAGCGGCTGGTTCTTCGGCGCCCGAAGCACGGCCGAACAAGGCCGGGAAAGCGTCTGGCGTCACATCAACATCGGCAACGCGCGCTGCATCGTCCATGCCGCCATCCCCAGCGAAGCGGAAAGCGCCGATCTGCAATGGCTGGGCGAAACCGAGCAGCCCTTCACCCGGGCCTTCGCCCGGCAGATTGCCGGCATGTTCATGCAAGGCGTCAGCTTCGCCTCGGTCTGCACCCTGCTCGACCTGCCCGTCGCCGACCTGTGGAAATTCAAGCATCGTCTGGACAGCGGCAAATCCGGGCTATCCGGCCCGGGCAGCGCGCCTGACGCGAACTCGGCCCAGGTACCCGCTCCGAACGACCCGATCTGGGAAGAACTGCTCAGCGGCAACCTGCAGCTCGACATCCGCATCCTCAGCCTGAAACTGCTGCTGACCAAGCTGCGCGAGCAATTCGCGATCATCAGCGATGGCGAAGTACGCACCCTGAAGGCCCATGAATTGCAACGCTACTTCACCCGCCACGAAAAAATGCTCGGCCACGAACTGGCGCAACTTGCCCAAAACTGACCTGCACCACCGGTAAAAAACCATGAAAACCCAACAAGAACTGATGTCAGTCAGCCGCGCCGCCGAACTGATCAACGCCGGCAAATACCTGAGCATCGCCGGCGACGAAGCTGCCCTCAGGCAACTTCCCCAAGGCCACTGGATCGGCGGCACGATCCCCTACTTCATGGCGGCTGCCGGCGGCACGGTCAGCCGCGAACAGGTTTTCGTCAGCGAAGTCAGCGGCTTCGCCGCGCCGCCGCAACTGCGCTTCTACGATGCCGGCAGCCTGCCGCAAATCTGCCGCAATGCGCCGGACAACGGCTACAGCATCCTGATCATTCCCGCCTTCAGCGCCACCCACGCCGGCTTCGCGCAAAACGCCCCGAATTTCGAAGAGATGTACATGAAGCCGCTGATCGGCTGGATCGCCGGCATTCACCTCGACGATCTGGGCAAGGCCACACCCAAGGTCGTCCTCGGCAGCACCGGCGAGTTTTCCGAAAGCGACGCCGTGGTCATGGACGTGCCGCTGCCGCCCGAAAAATTCGCCCAGATCGACATCGTCAACCTCTTCCGCCCCGGCAGCGGCGCCGGCATCCGCTTCGAGAACAACGGCTTCAGCGCCGGCGACTGCCTGATCGGCGGCCAAACCGGCAACCTGGCCGATTACCTGCTGGAAAAACAGATCGATACGCGCCTGCCGCTGGTCGCCGATTACAGCGGCGCCATGATCAACGTCAGCATCAAAAGCATCGACCGCGCGGCGCGGCGCGTCGAGTTCTACGCCCCGGTCTTCCCCGGCCTCGAATACCGCTTTGCGGCACCGGTCGCCGACTATGTCAGCGCCTTCCAGGCCGCCCTGCCCCGGAGCGGGCTGGACATTTCCTTCTCCTGCAACTGCATCCTCAACTTTCTCAATTCGCAGCTCGAAGGCAAGCGCACGGGCGACGTCACCGGGCCGATGACCTTCGGCGAAATCGGCTACCAGTTGCTCAACCAGACCCTGGTTTACCTGACCGTCACCGAATGAGCCGGGACAGAAAGTTTTTTCGCGGCCCCCTTTACTCGCCCGACGACTTCCCATTAACGTAGCCAACTTTCAACGCCCCACCTCAACCAAGGCAGATCCATGCAAAAGCTCGCTACCGCAACCGCCCTCCTCCTCGCGCTCTCCTTCTCGGCCACGGCCGCCGACCCGAAGGAAGAAACGACCGCCTCCGGCATCGCCATCACCATGCTCAAGGAAGGCAGCGGCACCAGCCCGAAGGCCAGCGACACGGTCAAGGTACACTATCGCGGCACGCTGACCAATGGCCAGGAGTTCGACAGCTCATACAAACGCAATGAGCCGGCCGCCTTCCCACTCAACCGCGTGATTCCGTGCTGGACCGAAGGCGTGCAGAAAATCAAGGTCGGCGGCAAGGCCAAGCTGGTCTGCCCGCCCAACCTGGCTTACGGCAGCCGCGGCGTTCCCGGCATTCCGCCCAACTCGACGCTGGTTTTCGAAGTCGAGTTGCTCGACATCGTCAGATAAGGCAGCAGGGCGGCCAGACAGGCGGCCCCCTGCTCGACAAACAGGCGATGTACCTGCACGCCTGCGGCCCCGGCCCGGCGCGCCGCCAGCACATCGGCCGCGCCCCGGATGCCGCCGACCGCGACCACGGCGCAACGGCCATCCAGATCGCTCGCCAACGCTTTTGCCAGTACTTCCAGCCGGGAAAAACGATCCGTTTCCTCCGGCAAGACCAGGGTCAGTTGATCGAAACCGGCCGCCACGGCAATCGCGGCAGCCTCGGGCCAAGGCGCCTCGCCGCCACCCAGCGGCAATTTCAGCGCCAGGGGCAAACGCCTTCCGTGATCAGTCGCCAGTTGGTCGCGCCTTGCGCTCAGTACCCGAAAAACCTGCGTCAGCCGAAGTGCATGTTCAGCCAGCAGGAATCGCCGGTTGGCCGCCGCGCTCAGGTTGAAGCTGAGGTAATCGGCCACCGGCCAGAGCCCATCCAGCCCGGCCAGCCAGGCATCGGCCAAACTGTCGGCCGGCCACTCGGGCGGCAGGCCGAGACCGACGCCAATCGCCGTCATCCGCCGGGAAGCTAGCGCTGTGAGCCGGGCGGCCACCGCCGGCACAGCCTCCGGCATCACCGAACCGAATTCAACGCTGCCGAAGCCGATTCCCAGCAATTCATCGGCCCGGCTGCCATCCTTGTCGATGCCACCAGCCAGGCCCGGCCGGGCGTGCCAGGTGAAGGCCCGGCGCATCAGCCGTGGCGCCGGGAAAAGTCGGCCATGAAACCGACCAATGCCGCCACGCCGGCCAGCGGCATGGCGTTGTACAAACTGGCACGCAGGCCGCCGATGTGGGCGTGGCCGCGCAAATGGTAAAGCCCTTCCGCCTCGGCTTCGGCGATGAAGCGATCGGTCAATTCAGGCGCCGCCAGATGAAAGCGGACATTGACCGGCGAACGGTGGGCGACGGCCACCGGCGCCCGGTAAAAGCTGCCGCTGCCATCGATGGCGGCATAGAGGCAGGCCGCTTTTTCCTGATTGGCCACCGCCATCGTAGCCAGACCGCCCTGCCCGGCGATCCAGTCGAAAACCATCCCGGCCATCTGGATAGCCAGCATCGGCGGCGTATTGACGCAACTGCCGGCCGCCGCCTGTCGCCGGTAAGAGAATACGGCCGGCAGTTCGGGCGGCGAACGTTCGAGCAGGTCCTGGCGGATGATTGCTGCGGTCAACCCCGAAATTCCGATGTTTTTCTGGGCACTGGCGTAGACCATGCCGAACTTTTCCAGGGCCAGCGGCGCGGTCAGGAAGGATGAGGTGCAATCGGCGACCAGCGGCACCGGGCCGGCATCGGGCAACTCCGGGTAGGCGATGCCATCGACCGTCTCGTTCGGCGTGATGTGGCAATAGGCGCAGTCCGCCGGCACCGGCCAGCCCCCGGCCGCCGGCGCGGCCAGGGCCGACTCACCCGGATAGCGCGCCACTTCGACCGCCGCGACCAGATCGCCGGCCTCCGTCATCGCCCGCCGCGACCAGTAGCCGGAATCGGCATAGGCGACGCGTTGCCCGGGGCAGGCCAGGTTCATTGGCAGCAGGCCGAACTGGTGCATGGCGCCGCCGGCCATGAAGACGATGTGGTAATCGGCTGGCAGATCGAGCAGTTCGGCCAGGCGCAGTCTGGCGTGAGCCAGCGTGGCGCGAAAAATGGTGCCGGTGAACGGGCGTTCGACGCTGCAAGCGCCATCCGGGCCGCGCCGGAACAACTCTTCCGCCGCCCGTTCGCGCACGGCATCGGGCAGGCGGGCCGGGCCGGCCGCGAAGTTCCAGGCCACGGGCTTAGCCGAACAGCACGCCGCCGTGGCTGCCGGCGGCCATGAAGAAAAGCAGCGGAATGGACAGCATGGTGTTAGTGCGCGACGAGAGGTGCGTAATCCGCGAGCAGCGCAACCTTTCCTCGATGCTCGCCGGCTTCAGGCCGAGCACTTTCTGCTGGTGCGGCCAGAGGACGAACCACAGGTTGAGCAGCATCAGCGTGCCGATCCAGGTGCCGATGCCGATCGCCGCCAGCCCACCCTGCAGGGTGAGCGCGCCGGGCAGCCAGCCGCGCTGCCAGAGCATGAACATGCCGGCGCTCCAGGCGACCACCGAAGCCCAGCGGAAGGTGCCGTGCTCGCGATTGATCACCGCCTGCAGGCGCGGCGTGCCGGCATCGGCCAGATCGGCGGCAACCAGCGGCCGCCAGGCCGGGCGCTGGACAACGCTGGAATAGTTGTGCCCGATCCAGATCACGCCGGCAATGAAGTGCAGCCAGCGGGCGAGCAGATCGAGCCAAGCAGCTTCCATCGCCGTCACCCGGCCAGTTGGCGAACGAGCAGGACGAGCACCAGCGTCAGCGCGACGCCCAGCGCGATGGTGCCGGCGGCGCTGTCGTAGGGGTGAGGCATGGCGCTCAGACTTCCATGAAGGCGGTCGACACCGCGCCGACCGAGCGCTTGACCAGCGGCTTCTTGAAGCGCATCGGCTGCTCACGCACCGCCACCGCTGCCTGAACGACGCCATGGTGCGGCGAACGGCTGCAGGCCGGGTCGGTATTGCCGGCATCGCCGGTAAGCAGGAAAGCCTGACAGCGGCAGCCGCCGAAATCCTTCTCTTTTTCCGAACACGAACTGCACGGTTCGGGCAGCCAGTCGAGACCGCGGTATTTGCGGAACAGCGGCGATTCGTGCCAGATCCAGCCGAGCGGTTTATCGCGCACCGATTCGAACTCCAGCCCGGGAATGACCCGCGCCTCCTGGCAGGGCATGGCGACGCCGTCCGGCGCAATGGTCAGGTGGATGGCCCCCCAGCCATTCATGCAGGCTTTCGGCCGGCCTTCGTAGTAATCGGGCACAACGAAATAAATGGTCATCGAATTGCCGAGCTTGGCGCGCCAGCGATTGACGATTGCCTCCGCCTCGCGGATCTGGTCCAGCGTCGGCATCAGTTCGTCGCGGTTCATCAGTGCCCAGTTGTAATACTGGATGTTGGCAAATTCGATGTACTCGATGCCCATCGATGAAGCCCATTCGATCATCGCATCGACTTCGCCGATGTTCTGCCGAAAGATCGGCACATTGAGCACCATCGGGAAGTTATGCGCCTTGATCAGGCGGGCCGCTTCCATCTTCAAGGCATGGCCGCGAGCGCCGACCAGCGCGTCGGTCAGTTCGCCCTTGGTCGCCTGCAACGAAAGCTGGACATGCTTCAACCCGGCCGCCTTCAACGCCAGCAGGCGCTCCTCGGTCAGGCCGATGCCGGAGGTAATCAGGTTGGTGTAGAAGCCGATGCTGTCGGCGTAGCCGACCAGCTCTTCCAGATCGTCGCGCAGCAAGGGTTCGCCGCCGGTGAAGCCAAGCTGCAGGGCACCCAGTTCGCGCGCCTCGCGCAAGGTCTTCTTCCACTCCTCGGTGCTCAACTCCTTGGCACCGTAATCCTCGAAATCCAGCGGGTTATTGCACCACGAACACTTCAGCGGACAGCGGTAGGTCAGTTCGAGCGAGAACCAGAGCGGCTTGCCCTGGCCATCGAGGCTGAGGCCTTGTTCTTCCTTGGGCATGGCATTCCTTTCAGCAGCAACAATTCGATAATCCATTGTTGGCTACCGGGCCTTGCCGTGCATCCGGGAAAACCTGAAAGTGGGCTAGCGAATTTCGCGAGGAGGCAGCGCCCGGCGAATTGCCGCAGCGAGAATGGCCGGGTCTTCGGCACCAACGACTACCTGTCGACCGTCGACGATGAAGGTCGGCACCATCGAAATCCCCATCGCCCGGAACTTGCGCTCCATGGCGCGGACGGTGTCGGCATCCTGGTCGGAAGCGAGATAGCTTTCAAGATCGGGGCCGGGGTAGCCGCATTCGATGGCCACCTTGACCAGCAAGGCCAGATCACCGACATGCTCGCCGCGCTGGAACTGGGCGGCAAAAATTCGCTCGACCAGCCGTTCGGCATCGCCCCGCTGCTGCGCCCAGTGGATCAGGCGGTGAGCCAGCAAGGTATTGGCGCGCCGCTCGATTTTCTCGAAGGCATAGTCGATGCCGTAAGGCCGGCCAGCTACCCGGACGCGTTCGAACAGTGCTTCGACCGGCGCCCGACCGCCAAACTTCTTCTCCAGGAAAGGCAGGTAGGGCTCACCTTCCGGTGGCGTATCCGGGTTCAGGAAAAACGGGCGCCAGCGCTTGGTGCAGGCAAAGTCGGGCACTTCCCGGCGCACTTCGGCAATCGCCGCATCGAGACGGCGCAGGCCGATGAAGCACCACGGACAGACGAGGTCGGAAACAATTTCGATGGTCAGCATGTGACCGATCATACTCGACGCACTCGCCCCGGATCAGGCCAGCCATTTGAGCACCGCAGCGTACAAGGTCCCCGGGTTGGCCGGGTCATCCAGGAAAACAGGTGCTTCGTCTTGTTAACGGGAAGAGTCTCTGTCATGACGATACCGATGCCATCGGTGCACGGGGCCGGCACCAACTCTGGCAACCAACCATAACAAAAGTTATAGTCAAAAGGCAGCCTGTCAATTATCGCAATTCACCTCACCAAAGACAGCAAGCATAGCCGAGGGAGTTGCTGATCGATTGGGATCAACCCTCGACGCACTCCGCGACCCAGCCGAGCGCCTTGATGCAGGCGTGGGCGATCGGCGGCGACAGCCCGCCATGGCCGGCCCCGGCGACCGGCACCCAGGTCGCTTCGGGCCAGGCGCGGCGGACGCGATCGGCGGCCGGCGGCGGACAGACCGGATCGGCCATGCCCTGCACGATCACCGCCGGCAGGTGACGGATACGCTCGATGCCGGCCAGCACCTGACCGGGAACCAGAAAGCAATCCCGGATCAAGTAGTGCATCTGGATGCGCGCCTTGGCCAGTTGTGCCGCATCGGGGAAATCGGCCACAGGCGGTTCGCCCATCAGGGCACGTTCGTAGTTCAGCCAGGCACGGGTCGCTTCAAGAGCTGCCCCGGGATTCCTGCCAAGAATGCGGCGAGCGAAAACAGCCAGCGGATCGCCGCGCTCGTGGCCGGGCAAGACGCCGCCCAGGCCTTGCACGTAGACTTCGATCTCTTCGCGCGAACCAAGAAAGATGCCGCGCAGGACCAGGCCATGCACGCTTTCCGGAAAAATCTGGGCATAGGCCAGGGCCAGCAGGCTGCCCCACGAACCGCCGAAGACGATCCAGCCGGGAATGCCGAGCGCCTCGCGCACATAGTCGAGATCGGCGATCAAGTCGAGCGTCGTGTTGGCCTCCAGTTCGCCCGTCGGCAGGCTGCGCCCGGCACCGCGCTGGTCGATCATGACGACGCGAAAACGCTCGGGGTCGAACAGGCGGCGCTGGGCCGGTGTGCAGCCGCTGCCCGGCCCGCCGTGCAAAAAGAGCACCGGCAGGCCATCGACCGGACCACATTCCTCGACATGCAGGATATGCCCGTCGCCGACGGCCATCTGCCGGACGCAGCGCGGCCGGCAGTCGGGGAACAACGGATCGCCGGACAATCAGGCCTCGATCAGTCCGTTGCGCACAGCGACCAGCGTCAGTTCGGCGGCGTTGTGGACGTTGAGCTTCTGCTTGATATGGTAGAGATGGGTGCCGACCGTACTCGGACTGAGGCAGAAATCCTCGGCGACGTCATTGACCGAACGACCTTCGGCCAGTTTCATGAAGACAGCCAGTTCCTTCTCGGTCAGCGTGTCGACCGGGCTGCTTGACCCGGATAGCTGGGCCAGCGCTACAGCCTGCGCCAGCTCGGGGTCCAAGTAACGGCGCTCGCCGGCCACCTGGCCGACGGCACGCAGAAACTCCTCGGGCGCCGCGCGTTTGCACAGGTAACCACGGGCGCCGAGACGCAGGGCGCGCACAGGGACGATGTCGTCGTTGTGGGCCGAGAGCATCAGCACCCTGGCCTTGGCGTCCCAGGCAAGCAGCCGTTCGAGCGCCGCCAGGCCGCCGATGCCGGGCATCGAGACGTCCATCACGACGACGTCGGGATTGGTTTCGGCGTAGAGGCGGACGGCGTTTTCGCCGTTCTCGGCCTCACCGACCACTGTCGCGCCTGCCCCTTCGAGCAGGCAGCGAAAGCCGAGACGAACCATCGCGTGGTCGTCGGCGAGCAGGATGCGCTTGCCGTGCAGTGCGTTGTTCATGCGAATTCCTCCGGTGAAGGTTGAAGCGCCGCATCCGGCAGGCGGGCGAAGATGCGGAAGCCGCCGCCGGCCGGTTGTTCGAATTGAAGATGGCCGCCCAAAGCGGCGATGCGTTCGCCCATGCCGGCCAGACCGAGGCCGCAACCGGGCTGTGCCGAGGGCTGACCGGAACGGCCGCGGCCGTTGTCGGCCAGCGTCAGTTGCAGCCAGCCGGCGACGCGGCTGATGGCCAGATCGACCTGCGTGGCGTGAGCGTGGCGCACGACATTGGTCAGTCCTTCCTGGACGATGCGGATGACGGCCATGGCCAGATCATCGGCCACGGGCTGGGGGCCGATGGCCAGATGGCTGTTCACGATGATTTCCGGGTGCTGTGCCTGCCAGCCGGCGAGCTGGCGTTCGAGCGTCGCGGCCAGCCCGTTGCCGGCAGCCGGACGCAGGCGGTGCAGGATATTGCGTACGCCGTCCTGCATTTCCCCGGTCACGGCAACGATGCCCTGGGCCGGGATGTGCAGCGCCGGCGCGTCTGCTGTGCGCTGGACGATGGCGCCGGCCAGGGCGCGCACGGCGGTGATGCCCTGGGCCAGCTCGTCATGCAGTTCGCGGGCGATGATCCGGCGCTCTTCTTCGAGGCGGTCATGCATCTGGCGGTCGACTTCGCGGGCGCTTTCGAGGCGGACGTTTTCATCGACCGCCTCGCCCAGCCGGTCGGCCATGCCGTTGAAGGCGCGCGAAATGCGGCCGAGTTCCGGCGTGGCAAAAACCGGCAGGCGGGTGTCGAAACGGCCGCGCCCGGTGCGGTCGAGGGCGCGCATGATCTGGACCAGCGGGCGCAGCGCCCGGCCCAGCGCCGTGCGCGTCGCCACGAAGAGCACGCCAAGCAAGGCCAGCGCCCAACCGGCCATGGCAGCCAGATCATCCCAGGCGTCGAGGATGGCGCGCGAGTCATCGGGATGCAGCGTCAAGGCATAGCCCTCCACAGCCAGCGTGCGGGTCGGAAATTCACTGGCCAGCAAGCCGGCAAACCAGACCGGCGCCACGCGCCCTGCCTTGTAGCTCGGGGCCGGCGAACGGTAGATGGTTTCGCCGGCCAGCGTGCGGATTTCCAGCTCATTGGCCCGCACCCGACCGATGGCGCGGGCCACGCCGAGCAGGCGTTCGCCGCGCGTCGCCGCCGGCACGTCGTGCATTTCGCCGAGCACGGCCTTGAGCCATTGCTCGGAAACACGCGTTGCCGCCTCGACTTCTTCGTGAATGGCATTGCGCGTGCCGTGCAGCCAGAGGCCGGCGAGGACGATGAGCAGGCTGGCGGCGAGCGCCGTGAGGACGAGGCCGACGCGGGTGTGGAGGCTGAGTTTTTTGGCTCCCCCTTGGACAGAGGGGCGTCCGGGAAGACGACCAATCTCCAGGCTAGGCACCGGCCGAGTTCCTCCCCCTTCAAGGGGGAGGCTGGGTGGGGGATGGGTGTGGGCCGCGATGACTCGAGACCCATCCCCACCCCTGCCGGAGGGCTGGCTTTGCATAGCCAGCCCGTTCCGGCGGGGCAGAGCCGTGCTCTGCCAATTCCCGCCTCCACCCCCTTGAAGGGGAGGGAGTTTTGCATTCCCACGGTCAACCCGAAAAAAGGGCCAAAAATGAAATTTCATTTGCCACCAAACACGTAACGTACGCCGAGCCAGGCGGCACGCGGGGCGCCCGGCGCGACGAAGGTTTCACGGCGCCAGTTGTCGGGATTGGCCTGGAAGCCGCCGCTGACGAAGGGGTTTTCAGCCAGTGCGCCGGCCGTCGCGTAGTGCTTGTCGAAAACGTTGTTGATCTTGGCGAACATCTGCCAGCCGCCGCCCAACGTGTTGAGGCCGAAAGCCGGGTTGGAGCCGGGGATCAGGTGGATACCGGCGATGGCCGAATTGGGGATCAGATCCCGGTTGACCGTCTCGCCGAAGGGTTCGTCGACGCGCACGCCATCGACGTAGACCGACAGCCCCTGGGCCGTGCCGAGCAGCGGCGCGGCGAAGGCCGGGGCAAAGGCGGCGGAGATGCCAATGGCAATCAGCGGGCGGGCATGTCTCTTCATGTTGTTTTCTTGAGTTTGTAACTGATGGGCACGATGACCTGAATTTCGTTGGCTTCCAGCGCCTCGGGCAGCGGCGGCAGGCTGGCCAGCGCTTCGAGCATGGCCAGTGCGTGCTGGTCGAGGACATCGAAGCCGCTCGACCGGTCGACCGCGACGCCGAGCAGGTTGCCCTTGCGGGCGACCCTCAGGCGCACACGAACTTCGCCTTCCCAGCCGCGCAGGGCGGCGACCCGCGGGTATTCCTGATGGCGGGCGAACAATTCGCCGAGGCGCTGGCGATAACCGGCGAGGACTTCGCTTTGCGGGCGCTGCGGGGCGATGGCAGGGGCCGGCGGGCGGGCGGCTTCGGCAACCGCCATTGAAGCGGCTGGCGCGACGTTTTCGGAAGGCATCGCCGCCGCTGACGATGCTTCGCCTGCCGGCACATTGGCCGGCCCGGCAGTCTGCGTCGCGCGCGGAGCCGGCCGCTCCGTGCGAATGGCGTCCTGCCGGGCCTTCTGGGGGACGGCTGCCGGCGCGGGAGCGTCTGCGGCAGCGGGTCCGGATTCGGTAACCGCGATCAGGCGGATCGTGGCGAAGATGGGCGGCAGGCTGATCGGGCCGTTCTCGCGTTGCCACGAGGTCAAGGCGAACAACGTGGAATGCAGCAGGATGGACAATCCCAGAATTGCCCAGAATTTCCGGTTGACCGTGGGAATGACCGGCAGCTCGATGTTGGCGGCGGTGATCACGGTTTCGCCCCCAGCGCTTCCTGCTCGGCAGCCGGAAAGAGATGGCCGACCGAGCGGCGGTATTCGCTGGCCGCCACCGGCAGGCTGGCGAATTCCGGTGGCAGCGGGCGGGCCAGCACCTCGTTCATGTCCAGCCCGGCCTTCGCCGCGTCACGCATGGCGGCGCTCAGCCAGCTCAGCCAGGCGCGGGTCTGGCGGATCGGCGCGGCATCGCCGGTCGGCGCACCGTGGCCGGGGAGCAGCAGCTTGAAGCCGGCTTCGCGGGTCAAAGCGTCGAGCTGGTCGAGCGCCTTGAGCCAGTGCGCGACATCGGCATGCGGCGTCGTTGGCGCGCGGCCGTTGAAGACGAGGTCGCCGGCGAAGACGACGCCGCTCGTTTCATCGACGATGACGAGATCGGCGCCGGTATGGCCGTCAAGCGCGACGAGGCGCAGGCGGCGCCCGGCGACATCGAGACGGCCGGCGCTCAGGGTTTGCGTCGGCGCCTGGACCTCGGTGCCCTTCATCCAGTCGCCGGACATGCGGAACAGGTTTTCGGCGAAAGCGTTGCCGTCGGCGGCGATGCCGTTGCGCGTTTCGGCCAGGGCGGCGATGGGCACGTCGGCGAAAGCCTGGTTGCCGAGGAAGTGGTCGGGGTGATGGTGGGTGTTGATGACCAGCGCGACGGGCTTGGCGGTGATCGCGGCAATCGCCCGGCGCATCTGCTGGCCGTAGCGCAGCGAGGGGCCGCTGTCGATGACGATGACGCCCTGCGCGGCGACGATGAAGGCGGTGTTGACGATGTTGCCGCCGTTGACGGTATCGAAGTCCTCGGTCTTGCCGATGAAGGCGTAGACGTTTTCGGCGATGGGACGGGCGGTGAGGCGGTAGTCGAAATCGGCGGCGTGGGCTGTACCGAGGCTCAGGGCAAAGAGTGCGAGACACTTCGATACGCGCTGCGCGCTACTCGGTGCGAACGGGGTGAGGGTGAATTTAAATTTAAATTCAAACCCAGCACCAGCGCCTGCACCCACCCCGTTCGTGCTGAGTAGGCGGCCCCGCCGCCGTAGCGAAGCACCTGTTCCGAGCAGCCAGCCGATCAGCCGTTTCACTGCGCGATCCTCGTCTTGAAGGCGTTGCCGTTGTTGTCGCGGCCGCTGGCTTCGAGCGCACCGTCGGCGACGCCGCGGTTGAGCGTGAACACCGGGTTTTCGCTGACCGGCTCGTAGGTCTGCACGCGCATGAGGCGCTGGCCGGCAGCGTCGGCGAAATTGATTTCCTCGAGGAAGAAGGCCGGGGTGCCGGCGACCAGGCCGGTGTCCATGGGATGCACGATGCGCAGGCGGACGCGACCGGCGTTCGGGCCTTCGCTCCACTGGCGGCCGCTCACTTCGTTGAGGCGCTGCTGCCATTCCTTCGAGCCGCCGGCCGCCGACGGTGCCGTGCAGCCGCCACCGACGGTGTTCACCCAGGTTCCGCCGACGTGCCAGACGCCATCGGCCGTACGCGCCGCAGCACGGACCGGCGTCGATTGCTGCAGCTTGACGCGAAAGCCGAGGAAGGCCGGGGCGCTTTCGGGAAAGAAGCGCAGCACCTGGATGATGGGATTGAAATCGGCGAAGACGACGACTTCGACAACCCCCGGCAACGCCGTGGCGTCAACGGTGACCGGCACCTGCATGGGATTCTCGGCGGTAGACGGGGCGATAACCTTGACGCGCGGATCGAAGAGCACGGGCGCCCCGGCCAGGAAGGCTTTCTGCATTTCCGACCAGCGTGCCGAGGCGAGCGGATCGCCGCTCTCGCGCAAGGCGGCAGCTTCGGCCGGGGGCATCAGCGCCGCCAGGGCAATCGCCGCAATGGTCAGAGGGTACTTCATCGTGTCTCGCTCCTTTTGCCCTGTGGGCTCTTTGCCGAGAACCGTTCGCAAAGCGCGTGCCAAGACCGGGCCGTTTCGGCGAATCGCTGATCTGGCGGGCAAAGACGCGGTGGCACCGCGCGCTGTCATACCCCCTGAACAACCGGGGTGTGCAACTTTGGAGCAGATGGTGACAATTGGAACAGCCCCTTTGCCAACTGCACCGCTCCACCAAAAAACCACGAAATGCCGGCTTGAGCCCCGCCAACAGGAGCGCCGGCCATTTCGCCCCGGCTTGGCACAGCCCTTGCAGATTGTGTCCCCTGCCAGCGAGCCGGTTCAGGGAATGGAGGTGGCTCGCCAGCATGTCATTCCAGGCAGTCAAACCGTGCCCGGCACGGTCTGACGCGTTGGAACCATCGGAAAATCAAGGAGACAATCCATGCACAGTCATACCCCCTTCAAGCGGAGAGCTCTTACCCTCGCGCTTCTGACGGCCGCTGCCTTTGCCGGCAGCCCGGCCAGCGCCGGCGTCACCGACGCCGACATCCTCAACGATGCCAAGACCACCGGCGACGTCGTCAGCTTCGGCCTCGGCACCCAGGGTCAGCGCTTCACCCCGTCCACCCAGATCAACACCAAGACGGTGAAGAACCTGGTCCCGGCCTGGTCGATGTCCTTCGGCGGCGAGAAGCAGCGCGGCCAGGAATCGCAGCCGGTCATCCACAACGGCAAGATGTTCGTCACCGCCTCCTACAGCCGCCTGTTCGCGGTCGACGCCAAGTCCGGCAAGAAACTGTGGAAGTACGAGCACCGCCTGCCCGACGGCATCATGCCGTGTTGCGACGTGGTCAACCGCGGCGCCGCCCTGTACGGTGACCTGGTCATCTTCGCGACGCTCGATGCCCAGCTCGTCGCCCTCAACCAGGACACCGGCAAGGTCGTCTGGAAGGAAAAGCTCGGCGACTACGCCGCTGGCTACTCGGCGACCGCCGCCCCGATCATCGCCAAGGGCAAGCTGATTACCGGCGTTTCCGGTGGCGAATTCGGCGTTGTCGGCCGCATCGACGCCCGCGACCCGCTGACCGGCAAGCTGGTATGGACCCGTCCGACGGTTGAAGGCCACATGGGCTATCGCTACGACGCCGACGGCAAGCAGATCGACAACGGCATCTCCGGCACCCTCAACGCCACATGGCCCGGCGACCTCTGGCAAACCGGCGGTGCCGCGACCTGGAACGGCGCCACCTACGATCCGGAAACCAACCTGATCTTCGCCGGCACCGGCAACCCGGCCCCGTGGAACAGCCACCTGCGCCCGGGCGACAATCTGTTCTCGTCCGCCACCGTGGCCATCGACGCCGACACCGGCAAGATCGCCTGGCATTATCAAAACACCCCGCACGACGGCTGGGACTTTGACGGCGTGAACGAATTCGTCTCCTTCGACTACAAGGATCCGAAGACGGGCAAGATGGTCAAGGCCGGCGGCAAGGCTGACCGCAACGGTTTCTTCTTCGTGAACGACCGCACCAACGGCAAGCTGCTCAACGCCTTCCCCTTCGTCAAGAAGATCACCTGGGCGACCGGCTACAACCTTGAAACGGGCCGTCCGAACTACATCGAAGAAGGCCGCCCGGGCGACCCGGCGCAAGGTGCCGACGGCAAGAAGGGCAAGGTCGTCTTCTCGGCCCCGTCCTTCCTCGGCGGCAAGAACCAGCAGCAGATGGCCTACAGCCCGCAGACCGGCCTCTTCTACGTGCCGGCCAACGAGTGGTCGATGGACATCTGGAACGAGCCGGTTTCCTACAAGAAGGGTGCGGCTTACCTCGGCGCCGGCTTCACCATCAAGGCCATCCACGACGACCATATCGGCGTGCTGCGCGCCCTCGATCCGGCCACCGGCAAGATCGTCTGGGAAAACAAGAACTACGCTCCGTTGTGGGGTGGCGTCCTGACCACGGCTGGCGGCCTGATTTTCTACGGCACCCCGGAAGGCTTCCTGAAGGGTGTTGACGCCAAGACCGGCAAGGAACTGTGG
The DNA here is from genome assembly GCA_030691385.1 of Azonexus sp. Classification (GTDB taxonomy): domain Bacteria; phylum Pseudomonadota; class Gammaproteobacteria; order Burkholderiales; family Rhodocyclaceae; genus Azonexus. Next base: position 13,430 of record JAUYEI010000119.1, on the reverse strand, counting down.
TCCTTCCAGACCGGTACCGGCATCGTTGCACCGCCGGTCAGCTGGGAACAGGATGGCGAGCAGATGATCGCCGTGACGACCGGCTGGGGCGGCGCCGTGCCGCTGTGGGGCGGCGACGTGGCCAAGCGCGTGAACTTCCTCGAACAGGGCGGTTCGGTGTGGGTGTTCAAGCTGCACAAGGGGTGATTTGAGGTTTTTTCGGGCGCTCCGGCGCCCGATTGAAACGGCGCGACGGCTTCGGCCTTCGCGCCGTTTTTCATTTTTGGCCAAAATTTCCGGTTGACCGTGGGAATGCATCGAGCTGGGCATACAAACCTGAAATCACTGATAAACTAACCGTTACAAGACTTAACCGATAGTTTATTAACCATGCCGCGCTCAACGAACAGTATCATCGCCCTTCCGCCCGAATCGCTCGCGATGTTGAAGAACCTGGGCCTGCGTCTGCGCGCCCGGCGTCTTGCCCAGAACATGACGCTGGAACAGGCCGCCGAACGCCTGCTCTGTTCGCCGACCACCTATCGCGCGCTGGAAAGCGGCAAGCCGACGGTCAGCCTGGGTTTGCTGGCCCATGCCCTGTGGTTGTTCGGGCGCCTGGCGGACATCGAGCAACTCAGTCCGCTCGACATCGGCATGCTCGGCAAGAAGCGTAGCCAGCGCGCACGCCCGGTCGTGAAAGGAGTCGGCGATGACGAACGGGATTTCTGAAAGCGCGCTGTACGTCGGCCTCTACCTGCCGGGGGAAGAAGCGCCGACGACGGCCGCCTTGCTCAAGCTCGACCGCAACAATCTGCAGGAAAGCGGCCATCTGGCTTACGGCCTGGGCTACCTCGAACGCCCTGCTGCGCTGGCGCTGAATCCGCTGCACCTGCCCTTGCAACGCGACACCTTCCGCCTGCCGGCGCATCTGCTGCGCGACGGTGGCGCCCTGCCGCTGAGCATCAAGGACGCCCTGCCCGGCGCCTGGGGACTGCGGGTTCTCGCCAACGAACTGGCTGGGCGCCTGCCGAGCGAACGCGAACAACTGTTGCTGACCAACGCGGATCGCGTCGGCGCCATGGTTTTTTCCGCAAGCCGCGACATGCCGCCGCCGGCCGAACTGCCGCACGACGAGTATCCACAACTGAGCCAACTGGCCGATGCCGTGCGCCGCCTGCAATACGACATGGACATCCCGCCGCCGCTCAAGCGCCTGCTGCTGCGCGGCGGCAGTCTGGGCGGCGCCCGCCCCAAGGCGTCGTTCATGCACGATGACGCCTTGTGGCTGGCCAAGTTTCCCGCCGCCGGCGATCCGCTCGATGTTCAGGTCCTCGAAGCCACCGCGCTCGGCCTCGCCCTGCGCTGTGGCATCCAGGTCCCGCAATTCATGACCCTGCCGGTCGGGCGCAGCGAAAACGCCTTTCTGTCGCGGCGTTTCGACCGCCTTGGCGAGCGTGCTCAGCAGCGCCTGCACTACCTGTCAGCCAGCGCCCTGCTTGATATTCCCTATGAATCGAGCGCCGGCAGCTACGTCGAATTTGCCCGCGTCATCCGCCGCCTGAGCTTGCGGCCAGGCGCCGACCTCAAGGAACTCTTTCGGCGCCTGATTTTCAACCTGCTCATCGACAACACCGACGACCACCTGAAAAACCACGGCATGCTTTGGGCAGGAAGGGATCGTTACGTCTTGTCGCCGGCCTTCGACGTCGTGCCGCAACTGACCCATCTCGGCTACCAGATGCTGTCCATCGACGGGACAACACAGGAATCCAGCCTGGAACTGACGGTCCAGTCGGCAGCCCATTTCGATCTTTCGGCCGATCAGGCCAGCGCGATCATCAAGGAAATCGCCGGCATTGTTTACGGCCAGTGGTGGCTGCACGCCAAGCTGCAGGATGTGCCGGACACGCTGCGCAAGCGTCTGACCAGCTGTTTCGACCGGCAAAAGGAAATCATCGGCGCCGCGAAGTTCGGTTACTGAGAGGAACCTGGGGTCTCACTCCCGCCGGCCAGTCACCCGCGACTCGATGAAGACCTGGATGGCCCAGGCCAGTTCCTGCTTCAACACGCCTTCCCACGGCGGCATGTGGGTGACGCCGACGATGATCTTGCCCTTGCGCACCGTCTTGGCGAACCAGGCGTCGTTGTCGCGCAGGCAGGCCGCGTTCAGTTCGGCGTCGCTGATCCGTTTGCAGAAGCGGTTGAGCAGCCGGAGATCCGGCGCCGGGGCGGCGTTGGTGCTGGCATCGGCGCCATGGCAACGGGCGCAAGCCTGGTTGTAGGCTAGCTGGCCGGTAGTGATGGCAACCGGGTTGCCGCGGTAGGGGTTTTCGGCCAGCCAGGTGTTGCCGAGCGGCGGCAGGCCGTCCGGCGAGACGGTGGGGGCGATGGCAACTTCGTTGGCTACGGCCAGCGATGCGAAAAGTACGGTGAATAGGGTGACGAGCAGTTTTTTCATGGCCATCACCAGTCGGTCGGGCAATTGGTGCAGCCCGCGAAATCGGCATCCTGGAACACCGCGAAGCGACGGAAGATGCCGCTCAGATCGGCGTTACGGAAGTTGACGGTGAAGAATTTGGTCTCCTGCAGATTGGCGTTGTTGAGCCGGGCGCCGATGAACCAGGCGAAATTGGCCCTGGCCGCCTCGAGGTTGGCGCCGGTCAGGTCGGCATTGGTGAAATCGGCACGAAACAGGCGAGCGAATTCGAGATCGGCGCCGACCATTTTGGCGCCACGAAAGGTCGCGGTCGGGGCGCTGACCTTGTTGAGTTTGGCGGCCGTCAGATCGGCCCCATCAAGGCTGGCCCCAGCCAGATTGGCGCCGCGCAGGTCGGCTCGGGCCAGTTGCGCCCCTGTAAAATCCGCGCCCGCCAGATTCTGCCCGGCCAGATTGGCGTGGCGCAGGTCGGCCCCCGGGCAGCGGGTATGCGGCCAGATGCCGCAACCGTTGATGACCAGCGGTTCAAAGGGTTCGGCGGCCATTGCTACGGTCGACCCGAAAAAAAGGGCAAAAATGAAATATCCGGGCATTGTCGTCGCTTGCAATATGCTTCGATCCAAATCATTCCCAGGCTGAGCCAGCGTCCATGCAGCGCTGACCCAGCCTCGCTGGCGGGCAATCCGCAGGCCGGGGGAATCCGGCCTGCGGCGGGAACGGTTGAAACGCTCGCTCAGTTCTTCAACGATTTCGGCAGCTTGAATACCCACACCGAGCCACCCTGCGTCACCTGCTTGGTCAGGTCGGCCATGTCGCCGCCCCACAGCGGTACGGCGCCGCCGTAGCCGGACTGCATGCTGACAAACTGCTCGCCGTCCATTTCCCAGGTGATCGGCACGGAAACCACGCCGGAGCCGGTCTGGAACTTCCACAGCTCCTTGCCGTTCCTGGCGTCGAAGGCCTTGACGTAGCCGTCCGAAGTGCCGGTAAACAACAGGCCGCCAGCCGTGGTCATGGTGCCGGCCCAGAGCGGGAATTTTTCCTTGTGCTCCCAGACGATCTTGCCGGTCTTCGGATCGATGGCGCGCAGGATGCCGACGTGGTCGTCGAACAGGCGCTTGATGCGGAAGCCCTGGCCGAGGTAGGCGGAACCGGCCTTGTAGGTCAGCTTTTCGGTCCAGTAGTCCATCGCCCAGTGGTTGGCGGGGATGTAGAACAGTTCGGTCTGCGGGCTGTAGCTCATCGGCATCCAGTTGGTACCGCCGAGGAAGGGTGGCGAGACGAAGATCGAATCGCCCTTCTCGGCACCGTCCTTGACCTTCGGCGGCCGGTTGTCCTTCTCGATCGGCTTGCCGGTCTTCAGGTCGAAGCCGGAAGCCCAGGTGATGCCATCGACGAAAGGCCAGGCGCCGATCAGCGAGGTCGGCTTGTTCGGGTAGCCGGCGCCGGTCGCCAGTTTTTCGCGGTCGGTGACGAAGAAGAAACCGTTGCGGTCGGCGTGGGCCGAAGCCTTGACCTGCTTGCCGGTCTTCGGATCCTTGTACTCGAAGAGGACCACCGAGTTGTTGCCGGAGAAGTCCCAGGCGTCGTTCGGGGTGTGCTGGAAGAAGCCCTTGAGCTCGCCGGTGTTGGCCTCGACATAGGCCTGGCCGGAGGTGAACAGGCTGTCCCAGTTGCGCGGATCGTCGCCTTCCTTGGTCCGGTGCCAGGTGTTCCACGGTGCCGGATTGCCGGTGCCGATGACCACCACGTTCTTGTCCACGTCGTAGCTGGCCGTCTGCCACGGGGCGCCGCCGCCGTGGTTCCAGGCATCGACCAGCTTGCCGTCCTTGTCGCGCGGCCAGGACGGGGCGTTCTTATCGCCGGTCGGCGTCGATTCCTTGCCGTTCAGGCGGCCCATGTGGCCTTCGACCATCGGCCGCGCCCAGACTTCCTCGCCGGTCTCCGGATCGCGGGCAAACAGGTAGCCGACGACGCCGAACTCGTCACCCGAGGAGCCATGCACCAGCAGCACCTTGCCGCTCTTCTGATCTTTCACGACAAACGGCGCGCCGGTCATCGTGTAGCCGATCTTGTGGTCGCCGAACTTCTTGCGCCAGACGACCTTGCCGGTGTTCTTGTCGAGGGCGACGATGGCCGCGTCGAGGGTGCCGAAATAGACCTTGTCGCCGTAGATGGCGGCACCGCGGTTGACCACGTCGCAGCACGGGCGGATGTCGTCGGGCAGGCGGGCTTCATATTCCCACAGGCGCTTGCCGGTGCGGGCATCGATGGCGAAGATGCGCGAGTACGAGGCGGTGACGTAGATCACGCCGTCGTGTACCAGCGCCTGCGCTTCCTGTCCGCGCTGCTTTTCGCCGCCGAAGGAGAAGCTCCAGGCCGGCACCAAGTGCTCGACGTTCTTGGTGTTGATCTTGGCCAGCGGGCTGAAACGCTGGGCTTTCAATCCGAGACCGTAGGACAGCACGTCGCCGGTGGTCTTGTCATCGTTGAGAATATCCTCCCAACTCACCGTCTTGGCTGCCATCGCCGGCGAGCAGAAAGTAGCGGCGACCAGCGCTGCAATGAAGGTCTGGCGGGGATTGAACCGGGTTGATTTCATTTTTAAATTCGTCTCCTAAGAAGTGTCGTGACGTCCCCGAAACATCGGGCCGGCCCATCCATCCCGACAGGCAAGCCGAGTATAGGAAGCGGAATTACGCCAGGTCTCGGGACAAGCTCACCACCAAACCGGGAAAAACTCCCGACTTGATGGCAGGCAGGTACGAAACCTGCAAATAGCTCATCCATACAAAACAGACGAGCCCTACATGGATCTTCGAAAACGGCTGGTCATCTGGCTCGGCGGGCTGCTCGCCGGCTTGATGCTGATGGCCATACTGATCAACCTGCATTCGCTGCGCGGCGACATTCAGGCCGAGGTCGCCGCCTCCGAACAGCTAGTCGCCGTCCTGCTCAAGGCGGGCAATGCGCCGCCCGGCGAGCGGGCGGAACTGGAAGCCCTGCTGCGCGACGCCCGCCTGCGCCACCTGAGCATTCGCCTCGATCCGGCAGCGCTGGCGGCCGACACGACGCCGCACTGGCTCGCCGGCCTGCTCGGCATTGCCCCGAGCGCGACACCGGCGCAAACCATCCGCCTGGGCGAGCAGACCCTGCACATCGCCCCCAACCCGAACTCCGAAATCGAGGAGCGCCTGGGCGACACTGTTCGACTTTGCATCACCCTGTTGCTCTATTCTGGAGCAACTCTGCTCGTCGCCTGGTGGTCAGCCGATCGCGCGCTGACCCCGGTGCGTGAGTTGGAGGCCGGCCTGCAGCGCCTGGCCGACAACGCCCCCGACGCGGCCATGCCGCCATTCGCCCTGCGCGAGTTTCGCCGCGTGGCCAGCGCCATTGACGCGCTGGCCGCCACGCTGGACGCCTCCCGTGCCGCCCAGCAACAGCTCGCCCGCCAGCTCATTGCCGTGCAGGAAGAGGAACGCCACACTCTGGCAAGGGAATTGCATGACGAGATGGGGCAAACGCTGACCGCCATCGGGGTGACCGCCGCCTTTCTCGAACGCAACGCAGCACGGCTCGAAGCAGCGAACATCGTCGAATGCGCCCAGGATCTCCGGCGCGACGTGCGCACCAGCGGCGAGCAATTGCGCGCCATGCTCAAGCGCCTGCGCCCGCATGGTCTGGACGCCACGGGCCTGGCCAGCGCCCTGCGCGAACTGGTGGCGAGCTGGCAGCAGCGCGAGTCCGGCATCGAATTTGACCTTGAGATGCCGGCCGAACTGCCCGTGCTCGACGAAGCGACGGCGCTGGTGGTCTACCGCGTGGTGCAGGAAGGGCTGACCAACGTGGTTCGCCATAGCGAAGCGCGGCATTGCCGGATCCGCATCGAGGTGGCACGAAATGCGCTCTACTTGAGCGTAGAGGACGATGGAAAAGGCCTGCCCGAGGCCGGCCCGGCCCGCCGTGGCGGCCTGCTCGGCATGGCGGAAAGGCTGGAAATGGCTGGGGGCAGTCTGCACATGGAAAACAACGCAACAATCGGGCTGCATCTGCAGGCCCGCTTGCCGATGAGCAAAGTAGAAGAGGAGCAATCATGATCCGCATCATTCTGGTCGATGACCACGCCGTCGTCCGCACCGGCTATCGCCGCCTGCTCGACGCCGAGCCGGGCCTGCAGGTGGTCGGCGAAGCGGCCAGCGCCGACGAGGCCAATGCGCTGATCATGCGCGTCGCCGTCGATGTGGCCGTGGTCGACCTGAGCCTGCGCGGCAGCAGCGGCATCGAAGCCATCCGCCGCATGCTGGCCCGCCAGCCCGGCCTCAAGGTTCTCGTCCTGTCCATGCACGAGGGCGCCGGCCACATCACCCAGGCCCTGCGCAGCGGTGCGCTCGGCTACCTGACCAAATACAGCGAGCCGGGCGACGTCATCGACGGCATTCGCCGCGTCGCCACCGGCAAACGCGTCTTCTCCCCGGAAATTGCCCAGGTGCTGGCCGAAGAAGCACTTGACGGCGACGGCGCCCTCGCCCACCTGACGCCGCGCGAATTCGAGGTGTTGCGCATGCTGGCCCACGGCGAATCGGCCAACTGCATCGCCAGCTCCATGCACCTGAGCCCGAAAACGGTGTTGAATTACCTCACCCTGATCCGGCAGAAACTCAATGCCGACAATGACTTCAAACTGCTGCACCTGGCCGCACGGCATGGCCTGGTGGACATGAACAGAACCATCAATGCCTGACCCTGAATCCCGCTACCCTAGACAATCAACAATCCGGAGTACAGAAATGTTCCGTCACCCGACACTGGCCGCCCTGCTGGCCTGCAGCCTGATCACCCCCGCCGCCATGGCCGACGCCAAGCTCGTTGCCGAGATGAAGAAACTCGCCACCAGCGCCGGCTGCACGACCTGCCACGGCATCGAGAAAGACAAGCCCGGCCCCGACGGCCTGAAGCCGATCGGCCCGGCCTGGATCGATGTCGCCGCCCAGTACCGCGGCAAGCCGGGCGCCACCGAATTCCTGACCCGCGTCGTCCAGGAAGGCTCCAACCCCTACTCCAGCCACTGGAAGAACCGCGTTTCCGGCATCGCCATGCCGCCCAACGCCGTCGCCATCAGCCCGGCCGATACCCGCCAGCTGGTTTCCTGGATCCTGTCGCTGAAATAAATGGCAGCGCCCGCCACTGTCGGCCCAACCTTCCGGAGTTTTCGAGCATGAGCAAACCTTCCCTCGCCGCCCGCCTGGCCGCGCCTCTGGCCGGCCTGCTGCTGGCCGTCTGTTGCGGCACTGCCCTGGCCGGTGACCGTGCCACCCCGCGCGAAGCCCGCGCCCTGTTCGATCAGGCCGTGAAGCATCTGCAAGCCAACGGCCCCGAGAAGTCCTGGGCCGCCTTCAGCGACCTCAAGGGGCCTTTCGTCAAAAAAGACCTCTACGTTTACGTGATCGACCGCAAGGGCACCTACGTCGCCAACGGTGCGGCGCCCGACACGCTGGTCGGCCTCAACGTGCTCGACAGCGTCGACGCCGCCGGCACGCCGCTCTTCCGGCACATGATCGCCGTCACCGACAAGCAGACCGAGGCGCGCATCCGTTACGTCTGGCTCAATCGCAAGAGCAATCACGTCGAACCGAAAAACACCTGGTTGCACCGTCAGGGCGACTACATCCTCGGCGTCGGCTATTACTCGCCGCACGCCACGGCGCTCGATGCCCAGAAACTGCTCGGCGAGGCCGTCGCCTTCGCCATCAAGAACGGCATGGGCGGCGCCAGCAAGGCTTTCAACGACACCAAAGGGGCTTTCGTGCGGGACGACCTCTACGTCTTTGCGGTCAATCTCGACTCCGGAAAATTCGAGGCGCATGGCGTGAACCCGGCGTGGACCGGCACCGACGCGCGCAATCTCCACGATGTCGAAGGCCGCGCCCTGATTCAGGAAATGATCGAGCAGGCGAAAAGCAAGGGCACGGGCGTCGTCGATTACGTCTGGCGCAATCCGGTGACCAACGCCGTCGAGCGCAAGCGCACCTTCATCCAGCGCGTCGACAACAGCCTGCTCGGCGTCGGTTACTACCTCGACTGAGCGGCAACGCCGGAGATAGCCATTTCAAGCTTGAAACCTCAGTTGACCGCTTATCCAGCCTTGGCCAGCCGCCTGAATACAGGCCTTTGCGCCTCCGAGGCGATTCACCCTTGGGTGACAGCGCGACGCGGCCGCTGGCACGCCTGGTCGGGCGCCCGGCGTTGTCGCTCCTTCTTGCAGGCATGAGCCTGCTGCGGCGTCGCTGCGCGCCGGCCATCCCGCCCAGGCGCACCATCTGCCACGTCCAACTGAGGTTTCAAGGTTCAATTTTGGGCAAAATTTCCGGTTGACCGTGGGAATGTTCCAAACCGGCCGAAAAGGCCGGTTTTTGTTGGCACTTTCTTTTCTGACATTGCCGACAGCCTTGCCCCGGTAGATACTGGAAGGAGAGGATGACGTAGCGTCGTACCGTCCGGTAGAAGCGGGAGGTCACTGCTTTTAGTGACCTCCCGGCCGCAACCCGTGGAGAGGGAAATCATCATGTTTGCGCCATTGAATCGGCTCAGCATCCGCAACCGGATATGGGGCATTGTTGCCATTTTTGTCGGCAGCATCGTGCTGACCAGCGTGGTCGACGTCACAACCCTCAGGAATGCCCTGCACCGCGAGAAAGAAGACAGCATCCGGCAACTGGTCGAAAGCGCCCATGCCGTGCTGGCGCATTATCAGAAACTAGAACAAACCGGCAGCCTGAGCCGGGAAGCCGCCCAGGCTGGCGCCATGGCCATGATCAAGGGCATGCGCTACAACGGCAAGGACTATTTCTGGATCAACGACAACCAGGTGCCACCGCGCATGCTCATGCACCCGATCTCGCCGGAGCTCGACGGGAAAACGCTGCTAGACGACAAATTCAGCGGTGTTACCAGTATGCGCAACAGCACGGCAGGGCCGTTTATCCCGACCGACGGCAAGAAAAACCTGCTGCAGGCTTTCGCCGAGCTGGTCGCACAAACCGGCCATGGCTATGTCACCTACCCGTGGTACAAGGTCAATCCGGACGGCAAAAGCACGCCGGACAGATTCCCCAAGCTGTCCTATGTCAAAGGGTTTTCCCCCTGGGGCTGGACTGTCGGTTCCGGCATCTACATCGACGACATCGATGCCGCTGTTCAGGCCAGCGCCATCCAGCACCTGTTGTTGCTGCTCGGCATCACCACCACCTTGTTGCTGCTGGCCAGCCTGATCGCCCGCAGCATCACCGTGCCGCTGCACGCCACGATGTGCGCCATGCACGACATCGCCCGGGGCGATGCCGGACTCGACAACCGCCTGGCCATCGAAGGCAAAAGTGAAATATCCGAACTGGCCGGCAATTTCAACGAAATGCTTGACCACATTCAGACCCGGGACCGGGCGCTGCTCGAGCATCAGGAAGGTCTCGAACAGGAAGTCGCCAAGCGCACGGCCAGCCTGCGCGAAGCCAATCGGCAGCTGGATGCGGAGCTGGTCGAGCGCAAGCGGATCGAGAAGATCATCGGCGCAAGCAAGAACCGCATGCACGCCCTGCTCGACGCCACCGACGAAGCCGTATTGCTGCTGGCGCCGGACGCCACCGTTCTCGAGATCAATGCCTTCGCGGCTCGCCGTTTCGGAAAAACGCCGAAGCAGATGGTCAGGACAAACTTCCTCGATCACATGCCGCCGGAACTGGCCAAAACCCGCAGCGCCATGATGCGCGCCGCGGTCGCCAACGGGGAAATCGTCCGCTTCCAGGACCAGCGTGGCTCAACCTGGTTTGACAACAACCTGTATCCGGTCAAGGACGAGAACGGTGTCGTCGAAAGCATCGCCGTCTATGCCAAGGACGTCACCGAGCAAAAGCGCATCCAGATGGACGAGGAGCTCTTCCTGCAACTGGGCATGGTACTCATGCGCTGGGGCGTCGATTCGCGGGCCATCGCCCAGATTTTCTGCGACGGCATTCTGCCCATGTTCAATCTGGACGCCGCCTGCATCGCGGCTACCGGCCGGGATGGCAAGCTTGCCCTGGCCGCCGCCGCAGGGAACGTGACGAGCACCGCCATCGAACATGCCGCCGGCAACGACGGCGATACCTCGGCATGCCTGCCAGTGGCCGCAGTCATGGCCAGCGGCCAGCACCAGGTCGTGCCACTTGATGACATGAACTGCCAACTCTGCACGGCAAGCCCGCAGGCCCCCGTCGCCCGCACCGCCATTCTGCTGCCCCTGAAAATCCACGGCGAACCCTGGGGCGTTCTCGCGCTGTACGGCAAGGAAACCGATCAGTTCGACGACAACCTGCTCCAGCAACGCCTGCTGGCCAGCGCCAACCGCCTCTCCATCACGCTGGAATCCGCCCTGCGCCAGGAAAGACTCGCCCTCTTCGACCTCGCCCTGGCCGAGGTCGGCAATGCGGTGATGATCACCGATGCCGCCAGCAGGATCATCTGGGTCAATCGCTCCTTTACCCTGCTTTCCGGCTATACCAACGAGGAACTGCTCGGCCAGCCACCCCGCCTGTTCAACTCCGGAACGCAGGACGCCGTGTTCTTCCAGCACTTCTGGCAGAGCATCTCGGCCGGCAAAACCTGGCGCGGCGACATCGTCAACCGGCGCAAGGACGGCAGCCTGTATACCGCCAGCCAGATGGTCACGCCACTGCTCAACGCCAAAGGGGAAATCAGCCACTACATCTCCGTTATCGAGGACGTCAGCGAACGCAAACGTCAGGAAGAAGAACTGAAGCAAAACTACGAACGCCTGAAGACCCTGAACGAACAACTGGAAAATGCCCAGAACCAGCTCCTGCAATCCGAAAAGATGGCCTCGATCGGCCAGCTGGCAGCCGGCGTCGCCCACGAGATCAACAACCCGATCGGCTTCGTGAGCTCCAATCTGGGCACCCTCAAAACCTATGTCGATGAACTTCTCGGGGTCATCCGGGCCTATGCTGCGGCCGACCCGCTACTCGCCGAGCACCCCGAAATCAACGCCAATATCGCCAGCATCAAGGCGCAGGCCGACCTCGATTTCATGGAAGAGGACATCCATGGCCTGCTCAAGGAATCACGCGAAGGCATCAACCGGGTCACCCGGATCGTCCAGGACCTCAAGGATTTCTCGCGCATCGACAGCATGGACTGGGCCGTGGCGAATCTGGAACAAGGCCTGGACAGCACGCTGAACATCGTCATGAACGAAATCAAGTTCAAGGCCGATATCGTCAAGGAATACACCGGCATCCCCGACATCGAATGCCTCGGCTCGCAGCTCAACCAGGTTTTCATGAACCTGCTGCTCAATGCCGCGCAGGCCATCGACACGCGCGGCACCATCACCATTCGCACCGGCACCACCAACGACGCGGTGTGGGTCGAAATCGCCGATACCGGCCGGGGCATCCCGCCCGAAAACCTCAAACGCATCTTCGACCCCTTCTTCACCACCAAAGCCATCGGCAAGGGCACCGGCCTCGGCCTCTCACTGGCCTACAGCATCGTCCAGAAACACCACGGCAAACTCGATGTGCACAGCGAAGTCGGCGTCGGCAGCTGCTTCCGCGTCGAGATTCCACGGCGGCAACCGGAGCCCGGCGAGGCGACGACAGTCGCGGGGTAAACCGCGGCACAACACAAGGAAGCGGGCCGCGTGGCCGGATTTGCTTTTCGCTCAAGTGAGAAAGCCAGGCAACTTTCCCTGCCGAGCCGGATTCAGTCGTCACTCTTTCCGGGGTCAATCCACGCCCCCCGTTGCCGGGGGGGGGCGATGCCCGAGCGCTCGATGCATGCCGGCGAGTGTGCCGAGTTTCAATCCACGCCCCCCGTTGCCGGGGGGCGATGCTCCAGTCCCGCGTGAATTGGATGGCGCAGCGCCAGTTTCAATCCACGCCCCCCGTTGCCGGGGGGCGATGCCCAGCCTGACCGGCTCTGACGAAGAGCTGATCAAGTTTCAATCCACGCCCCCCGTTGCCGGGGGGCGATGCACGGCTTCGTTCAAGCTCCGGCAGGCGAACGAACAGTTTCAATCCACGCCCCCCGTTGCCGGGGGGCGATGCAATCAAAAAGCCCGTCGCCGGCACGACAAAGATCGGTTTCAATCCACGCCCCCCGTTGCCGGGGGGCGATGCTTTGCAGTAGCCGTTAAGCTGAGTAACCTCAGCCCGTTTCAATCCACGCCCCCCGTTGCCGGGGGGCGATGCTGCTGGCCCCATTTGGCGCGATGCCGTAGAGCCGGTTTCAATCCACGCCCCCCGTTGCCGGGGGGCGATGCAGGAACTCCACCGCGAACCGCACCAATTCTTCCAGTTTCAATCCACGCCCCCCGTTGCCGGGGGGCGATGCACCATCATCAAGGATGTCACCCGCTATGAATTCATCGTTTCAATCCACGCCCCCCGTTGCCGGGGGGCGATGCAACGCCCGCGGCCGGATCATCAAGCAGTTGCAGAAGGTTTCAATCCACGCCCCCCGTTGCCGGGGGGCGATGCGAAGCATGACGCCGCGGCCATCGCCGACGACATGTTTCAATCCACGCCCCCCGTTGCCGGGGGGCGATGCTTGCCGTCCTCGACTTGCGGGCGGGGGTAGCAGAGGTTACAAGCCACGCCCCCCGTTGCCGGGGGGCGATGCTTTTGTTGGGGGTGTCGGCACCGCTTCCCCGACGCCGTTTCAATCCACGCCCCCCGTTGCCGGGGGGCGATGCACTGATCGAGCGCAATCCCTGTGTCGGCGTCGAGCGGTTTCAATCCACGCCCCCCGTTGCCGGGGGGCGATGCTGTCGACTGTCTTGATGTCGCCACCGGCGAAGTTGTTTCAATCCACGCCCCCCGTTGCCGGGGGGCGATGCGTGACGTGTTGTTGGCGACATACCTTGTGAATGGTGTTTCAATCCACGCCCCCCGTTGCCGGGGGGCGATGCTCTTTTCAACGTGACCAAGTCCACATCTATAGGGGTTTCACTCCACGCCCC
>JAUYEI010000015.1 GCA_030691385.1 Azonexus sp. | reverse complement strand
GCGACAAAAACTTGACCCCCATGACATCAACAGAGTAAAAACCGAAAACCCCGCGTCGCTACGCTCCGACTGTCCAGTTTGCTCCGGAATGCGTGTCCAGTTTGGCTCGGAATCACTGTCCAGATTCGTCGGAATACGCACACCAGGATTAAAACCAAGATACCAATATATGCGTGGATCTTCATCATCGCTGTGATCGCTTGTCTCGCCATGGCCTACTACATATATGGCCGCATCATGCACCGCGACACCTCGACCACGGTCGATAAGATCAATGGTCAGCAAGCTGTCGGCAAAGCGCCTGGCCCGATGTTAAAAGCCGATTATTTTGACTCCATGACTCCACGTGTCGACGGCCTCTATCACACGGCCCCACGGTATGATGAACTGACTGAGCCCACTGATGCCCCTTGGCCTATGGCCTGCATCGAAAATCACAAAACCGATACCTGCCGCTGTCTCGATCAGCAAGGCAATAAATATCAAACGACTCTCTCAAAATGTCGCCAGATCGTGGCCGGTGGCATTTTCAAAGACTGGGGGCAGTTATCCAAGCCCTCCCAAGCGCAAGGACGACCGGAAGCGAGGCACGAGCAGCCGGGCGTCCCGGCGCTCTCTTGGGCCGAACCCTCGGCCAAATAACTATTGAAAAGCCTTCGGAAAACGGTTTTTCGCGTCTTTCATTGCTTGTTCAACGTTTTTCGGTTTTGGCAACTCCTCGCATTCGTCGCCAAGTTCGCCGTCGACGCGCCAGACTAGACCGTTTATTTCTCGGTATAGCAAAACGTCGGCATAAATCGGCGTCTTTTCGTCGGTGTGATCTACAAGTACTGAGAATTTCAAAAGTGCGCGCATGATTGCCTCCGGGAGTCTCTGCGCCCTCCGAAGTGGCTGGCGCTTCTTTCCTAAAAGCCGCGAAGCGGAACAACAGGCGGGAACGGCTCAAACTACAAGGGGGAAGCTTTGTAAAGCGACGCTTCATCAGCTTTATGAATACCCCCTTGAGGCCCGCAGGGCCGGTAGTTTTAACGGCTCTCGCCTTGGAGCGAGGGCGATTCGAGTCGCCATCTTTTCCCGGCGATGCCCGCGTTCAGCGGGCACCCTCGCGGTAATTCGCACATGCTGTCCGAACCCGTAGGGCAGCGCCGCCGTCCGGCGCTGGGACATGTGCAGCGGGAAAACTGAAATTGACAGGTGGTTTTTCCTGCCTTTTACAATTTATTTTCTTAGCTGTTTTAGACCTAAAACAGGCAAGAAAAAAGCGGGAAATGACCCGCTTTATGTATTTTTCGATAAATCGCGCCACAATGTGCAACGATTCATTGGACATAGGCGCAAATTATGCGCGATTCCGGCACGCAAAAAGGCTACCACCAAGCCTTTCGGCTTCGTGTCAAATCATCATTTTCTTCGCATGCTCACTGACCGCGCGAGCAACAGGGTGAACTAGTTTCCTCTCGACGGAGATCAAGAAAAATCGCTCTTTGATGTCGTCTGTTTCACCGATCTTGTCAACTTTGTAGTGCTCGCAAACCGCCGCCACGCTCAATGCAGGCGTCGGAAAAATTCCCGCGCCGGCTTCGCCAAAGGCCTTCATTAAGGCGCTGTCACTGAACTCACCGACAATTCTGGGGCGAACATTCATGCGCTCCAGCCAGCGCGGCAAGGCCAGATGGAGTGCGCTGTCCTTGCCCGGAAGCAACATCGGCGCTCCATTGAGATTGGCCGGGAAACGACTGCCGATCTTCTCCGCCAGCGAGGGAGATGCCATGAAGGCGATGCCGGATTCGCCGAGTGGATGGCTGTAGCCTTTAATCTCCGTACCGGCAGGCATTGGCCGGTCGGCAATCACCATGTCCAGGCTGTGCAGCGCCAACTCGGCCAACAGGCGATCAAGGCGGTCTTCGTTGCAGATCAGTCGTATTGCCTCCGGCAGTTTTAGTACCGGCGCCAGTAGACGATGAACGACGAATTTCGGCAAGACGTCGGCGACACCGACGCGGAATGTGAAGAAGCGATCGATCGCTCCGTTATTTAGCAATTCCTCCAGTTCCGAGCCAGTCTGAAAAATTTCTTCGGCGTAAGACAAGGCCAGCTTGCCGGTTTCGCTGAGTTCCAGCCGCCGCCCGACCCGATGAAACAACTGGGCGCCAATCCGCTCCTCAAACTGCGAAATCTGTCCGGACAGGGTTTGTGGCGTCAGATGCAAACGCTCGGCGGCACGGATCATTCCGCCGCTTCTGGCGACCATCATGAAGTAATGCAGGTGCTTGAAGTTGAGCATTTTATTGTTCGAAAATTTCGATTAAATGGATTAATTATATCTGATGGAATCGAATGATTATCTCGGGGATAATCCGCCAGTCCTTCTACGCCACCGATACCGATGAATGTCCATTTTCATGCTAGACGCCTGCATTTGAGCGAACCGGTCAAACATTACGCCATTTGGCGTCTGGCTTGTTCGCTTGGTCGGAGCCAGCACAAGGTGGTTCGGATCGACCTTCATTTCAGCACCGATGGCACAAGCAAGGACACTACATGCCAGGTGCGGCTTCAATTGCATCATGGCCAAGCAGAAATTTCCGCCCAGGAGGTTCTGACCGACATTTACCAGGCAACAGATCGGGCAATCACCCGCGCCACCCGATCGCTGGAAAGGCAGACCTTGGTTCAGAGGCTATACCCAGGCGTTTCACCCCCAGTACATTCGTCCGCCCAGAGTGAAACGCTGGATTGGCAATTGGGCGATTTCGATTATCCGCTGCCAGCGCACCTGATCGCATGTCACCCCCTGGCCGTACGGAGCGCGAGTCGGCTGCTGCATGTCGATGCCAGCAACGGAACGCTCCGAGATGTCATGTTTGTCGATCTGCCCAGCATGCTCCGGGCGGGCGACCTGCTGGTGTTCAACGACAGCAAGGTCATCAAGGCGCGACTCCGGGGAAAAAAGGCATCCGGCGGCAAGGTCGAGGTCCTGATCGAACGCGTCATTGCCAATCATTGTGCGCTGGCTCAGGTGCGGGCCAGCAAGCCACCGAAAGTGCATTCACGACTGAAGATTGCCGACGACTTGTCGCTTGATGTCGTCGAGCGCCAGGGCGAGTTCTATTGCCTGCGTTTCCCACCCGAGCAGAGCGTTTTTGACTGGTTAGAGCGTTTCGGTGAGATACCGTTGCCGCCTTATATCGAGCGCGAGGCCGCAAACGATGACGCGGCGCGTTACCAGACTGTTTTTGCCAACGCGCCCGGATCAGTGGCTGCCCCAACGGCGGGACTGCATTTCGATGCGGGCCTGCTGGAGCGTTTGCAGCAAGCCGGCGTCAGGACTGCCCGCGTGACCCTGCATGTTGGTGCCGGAACGTTCCAGCCGGTTCGCGTTGAGCGGATCAGCGAGCATCGCATGCACCGCGAATGGTTCAGCCTTCCGCAGACAACGGTTGATGCCATTGAGTCGACCCGTCTGGCAGGCGGGCGGGTCGTTGCCGTCGGCACGACAAGCTTGCGCACGCTGGAATCCGCCGCCCGGGACGGTATCTTGCGTGCGCAGGAAGGAGAAACCGACCTGTTTATCACCCCGGGCTTCGCGTTCAGGGTGGTCGATCGCCTGATCACCAACTTCCATCTTCCGCGGACTACCCTGATGCTGCTGGTTTGCGCTTTTGGTGGCCGGAAATTGCTACTGAATGCCTATCGACATGCCGTGGCCGGCGAGTATCGATTCTTTAGTTATGGTGATGCCATGCTGATCGAGCGCGATTTTCAGCGACAGGTCGATGGAGGCAGTCATGACTGATGGCAAGGCAGCCGTGGTCGTCGAACAGCCCCTCTACGCGGGTCAGCGGATCGCTTTTCTGACCCAGCACGGCAAGGAAAAGGTGGTTTCACCGATCCTTGCCAAGGCACTGGGCTGTCGTGTCGAGCGGGTCACCGGTTTCGACACGGATGAACTGGGTACCTTCACCCGGGATATTCCTCGCTACGGCAGTCAACTGGACGCCGCTAGACGCAAGGCTCGCATCGGTATGCAGTTGAGTGGCGCCAGCCTGGGGCTGGCCAGCGAGGGCAGTTTTGGACCAGATCCGCATACCGGCCTGTTTCCCTGGAACGTCGAGATGCTGCTCTTGATCGACGATGTCCGGAAAATCGAGGTAGTCGGCATCCATCAGGGGCCGGCAAGCAGTGATCATGCCTGGATCAACGACTGGTCGGAACTGGAGGCCTTCGCGCATCGGGTAGGTTTTCCAAAACAGCATCTGGTTCTGCGGCCTTACAGCGAAAACGACCCGCGCGTGCGCAAGGGTCTGGCTGACAAATCCTCCCTGAGAACCGCCTTCGCATGGGCAAAGAGGCTGGCTTCAGATGAGGCGAAGATTTTTGTCGAACGCGACCTCAGGGCCCACGCACATCCGGAACGCATGGCCAACATTGGCAAGGCTGCGTACAATCTGGTGGAGAAGCTGAGTTCGCTTTGCCCTGAGTGCGGAGCGCCGGGCTATTCGGCCATCGAACGCGCGACAGGACTGCCCTGCGCGGAATGCGGCCTACCAACCGGTGAACACCGGGGGCAGATCTGGGGCTGCCCCGGTTGTAATTTCCGGGAAGAACGTCTCCGGGAAGACAGTGTCGCCGTCGCCGATCCGGCCCATTGTGATTACTGCAATCCATAAAGAGATTCATCATGAACAGCATTGATCCGGTCATCTTGTTTTTCCTGTTCGGGCTGGTCGCCGGACTCTTGCGCTCCGAATTGAAACTGCCGAGCGCCCTGTACGATTCCCTGTCTATCTTCCTGCTGCTGGCGATTGGTCTGAAAGGCGGTCAGGGCTTGGCGACCCAGCCCCTGGGGCCGTTGTTGCCTCAACTGGTAGCGGTCGTCATCCTGGGCGTTTTGCAGACACTGATCGCCTATGGCGGACTGCGTACGATATTCCGCCTCGATCGCCCGAACGCGGCAGCGACCGCCGCCCACTACGGTTCCGTCAGTGTCGCCACTTTTGCGGTGGCAGCAGCCTGGCTATCCTCCCGGAGCATCGACGTCGAGCCGCAAATGGCGATTTTGCTGGCGGTCATGGAAATTCCGGCCATCCTGGTCGGCATCGTGCTGGCTCGCGGCATCAGCAAGGATACGGACTGGAAGTCGCTTGGGCACGAAGCCTTCCTGGGCAAGGGTGTCACGCTGCTGCTGGGCGGCATGGCCATCGGCTGGGCGGCCGGGCCGGAGGGCTTGCAGCCCATCAAGGGCCTGTATTTCGATCTGTTCAAGGCGGTGCTGGCGCTGTTCCTGCTGGAAATGGGGCTGATCGTCAGCCGTCAGGTGGATGAGCTCAAGCGTCGTGGCTTGTCCCTGATTGCCTTCGGCCTAGTGATGCCGCTACTGTCGGCCTGCCTCGGCCTAGGGACCAGCCTCTTGCTCGGTTTCTCGGTCGGTGGCATGACGATGCTGGCCACCCTGGCGGCCTCGGCTTCCTACATCGCCGTCCCGGCCGCCATGCGGATCGCCGTGCCTGAAGCCAATCCCGCCATTTCTCTGGCAGGCTCGCTGGGGGTAACCTTCCCGTTCAATATTCTCGCGGGAATCCCTCTCTACCACTGGATGGCCATTCAACTGACAGGAGCGGCGCCATGACCCCAATGCATACCGAAAAACGCACGCTGCTTACCATTTTTACCGAAGCGACCATTGAGCACGTTCTGATCAAGGACATGGATCGACTGGGTATTCGCGGCTACACCATCTCCGACGCGCGCGGCAAAGGCAGCCGGGGCGTGCGGGACGCCGCCTGGGATGAATCCAAGAACATCCGCATCGAAATCATCTGCGCCCGCCCGCAGGCAGAAACGCTGCTGGCGCACTTGCAGGCGCGGTACTACTCGAACTACGCGATGGTGGCGTGTTTTTCCGAGGTCGAAGTGCTGCGGCCCGGGAAATTCTGACGACAGGAACAAAGCCGATGATCAGGGAGGAATAGATGCGGGGCATATTTATCACCGGAACGGATACCGCGGTTGGAAAGACAACCGTCGGCATTCAGGTTGCAGAAATCCTCCGGGAGAGCGGTCAACGTGTCCGTGTTCGCAAGCCCGTGGAGACAGGATGCGAAAAGCGGACAAAAATCGACGTTCTGGAGCCATCCGATGCCGTTCGGCTACAGGCGGCGGCAGGCGCTGTGGACGCGCTGGAAATCGTCTGCCCTTATCGTTACGAGCCGCCGGTTTCCGCTGAGTGGGCTGCCAGGCTGACCAATCGGCCACTGGAACTGGGCGATCTGCATGCTGCCTGCCTGAAAGGGGTTAGTGACGATGATTTTCTGCTGATCGAAGGTGCCGGCGGTTTCTATTCACCCATTGCCCGCGGCGCACTGAATGCCGACCTCGCTGCCGGCATGGGCTTGCCGGTCCTGCTGGTGGTCGCCGACCGTCTTGGCGCAGTCAATCAGACATTGTTGGCGATCGAGGCCATCCACATGCGTGGACTAGCCCTGCTGGGCGTGGTGCTGAACCAGGTCGCCGAACCTGACAATCCCTTCCTGGACAATCACGCGGATCTGCAGCGCTGGCTGTTGGCCCCGGTGATTCATCAGGCGTACAACAGCCATCCCGATCTGAAGCTTGCGCCGTGGGTCCGGAACTGGATTCGTGAAGCCTGACCTTCCAGGGCTCAGTGAGTCACAGCACACAGGGACTCGCTCGGCGCAGGAGACCAACCTTGGCCTCAATCCGGGTCATCAATTTTCAAATTGCGCGGAACAATCAGCACCGGACAGCGCGCCGATTGGAGCAGTGATTGCGACACGCTGCCCAGGACAGCCTGTTCCAGTGCATTCACGCCTTGTGGTGCGACAACGATGACATCGGCGCCAATCTCATCCGCATGCGTCAAGATTATGGGAAGCGCATCCCCGGTGGCAACAGCGGCTGTCGCCTGATGGCCGGCAGCCCCCATGAATTGCCGGGCGGCGGCGATGGCGGCCTCGCCAACGCCTTGCCCCCAGTGACGAAAGTCGCCCGCAGCGGCATCGAGCATGCCCTCGAAAGGAGAAAAGGCAAGCTGCACGCTGAATAGTTCGATGGAGGCTTCGCCCAGACGCGTCACCATGGCCCCCGCCCAGGCTGCCGCATGGGCAGCATGCACCGATCCATCAACGGCGACCAGCAGTCGGAGTCGTTGGCCGAGAGCGGCAGGTGTCACGGCATGCGGCCCCATCAGCCAAATGGGCATCGGACTGCTTCTGGTAACCTGCGCCGCAACGGAGCCGAGCAGCAATCCGCGTAGCGGCGACAAGCCTCGGGTTCCCATCGCAATCAGGTCGACCTGACGGCGTTGGGCTTCGTCTATGATCCTCGTTGCCGGGTTCCCCCCTTCCACGACGACACATTCCGATGCCAGCCCGCTCTGCACGAACCACGCTTGGACAGAGGCTATTGCGTCCACCATGGGTTTTATGCCAAGGGCATTTTCCATATTTCCCGCAGTGTCGCCTACAACCGTGAGCAGGGTCGCTTCGAGCGAAACCCGGGCAGAAGCCCATGTCGACCAGCAGCGAGCCACCGCCATGGAAGACGGCGAACCATCTAGGGCAATCAACACGCGCAGGGTTTCAGATTTCATAGCAGGTTTCCGTTGGAGTGATGAACGTAGTGTCAATGATTTGGGAGAGGGGAGAGCAACATCGGTAACCTTGCTTCATAGGATTGATTAAGCATCCGGTCCTGTCCTAATCCTGAAACGCTTGGGTGACAGCTTCGACGATTTCTGCCCACACACCGGGCTGCCGCAACACAGGCATTTCCTTGGCAAGCACATTGCTGAGTTCGCCACGGTTCTGCTCAAGCGAGCGCAGCACCCTGTCCGCCTGTTGGTCCGGCATCTCGACCACTTCCTTGAGTGCAGCGCGTGCCCGTGCATGGCTGCGCAGGTAACGAGACTCTTCGCGCATCTGTTCGGTCAGGGTCCGCCCGATGACGTTGGACAGGAACACCACGTGAGGCCCCAAATCGGGATAACGCCACAGCGGCTTGGCCTGTTCGGCTCCGTGGAAGGCGAAATTTGACACCACGCCATCCTGGTAGGTGGTCTGCACTGGCTCGAACACGATCTGCTCCCGCACGGCCTGTATCAGGGGCTTGGATACCTCATCCAGCACCCGGTCATAACCGCGCCGCTCCCCGGCGTCGTCCGTGATGACGGCGGATACCGGCAGAATAACAGGCTCCGGGATCACGCCATCACGACGCAAGACGTCGTTGACCAGGAATCGATGTACACGGCCATTACCGTCGGCCAGTGGGTGGATGTAGACAAAGCCGAAAGCCGCCACTGCGCTACGCATCGTGGGCGACTGACCTTGCGTTCTTTCCAGGAATATCTGCAGCCCATCCAGCATCGCGGCGATCTCGTCAACCGGTGGCGCCACGTAGTGCACGACCTCCTGGTAGTGCACCGTCTCGCCGACGAACACGGGAGACTGGCGCATCCCGAAATGAGTAATCGTTGTCCGATCACCCAGGATTTCCCGCTGCAACTCGGCCAGCGCGGCATCGCTAAACGGTAAATCTCCCTGACCGGTGCGCCGCGCCATCACATCCGCAAAACGCTGCACCCGCCCTGCCCGATCGGCTTCACCTTCGATGGCAAAGCTTGCTTTGCTCTCCCGCAGCGTCATCCAGACTGCCGCCCGCATCAGTAGGTCTTCGCCAAACTCGGCGGTCAGTTCCCCGAACAGGCGCGGCACGTCCAGACTGGCAGCCCGATTCACCGCATCGGTCTTGACCACCATAGGGCAAAAACTCCGAGCACCCGGCAGGTTGTCATTCACCCGCCAGCGCTGCACTTTGACGACACGGTCGGGTGATGCCGCCACCAGTTTGGCGTCGTCAATGGCATCGATGTAATTACCCCCCAGGCGCTCCGGCACCGCCAGCGTCTCTCCCGTCAGCCACTCGTACAGGAAGGCGGCCCGACGGGCATACTGCCCGGTCGGTTCGGCCATGACCCAGGCTTGAACGAAATCCGGACCGCTTCGCTCGAAGAGGCGAGCGAGGAATTCCAGATGGGGTACCTCGTGACGAAGGTGAAACTGCAGGTGTGCCGCCGGCTCCACAGCTGGCCGCATGGCCTCCGTATAGACCTCCGAACGGAAGCCGCTGTCGACTTGGGTCGCGCGCCGCCCCCCGATTTGACTGACCACAGGCGGTCTCCCCAGCGGCATCACTCCGTAGGTCTGCGCCAGCCAGGCAGCACCAATCAGTTCTGTCGGTAGTCCAGTCATGCGGCGTCTCCAGGGAACACGGTTATCGTTTGCTCAAAAACGATGATGCAAGCAAGGAGTCGGCATCCACTTGGTTAAGGCTGCGTCAAATCAATTACATTCAATGCTCGTTGCTCAAAAACGATTATGCAGCAAATTAACTCGCCCTCCAACCCTCTTCAAAGGGCGGTGTTGCCGGCGGCGTAAATCCGTAGAAATTTGGCGGCATAAAACGGCGGCGGAATTTGGCGTCGAGCGGTTGACGACCAAGGGGCCCAGCGGGCCCCTTGTCTTTGATGCCGCGTGAGAAGCACTCAGAAAGGCGGATCG
>JAUYEI010000014.1 GCA_030691385.1 Azonexus sp. | reverse complement strand
CGCTGTTCGATCCGGAATCGGCCTTCCGGATGATGAGCGAGATCAACCAGCGCGAAGTCAATTACAAGGCCGAGTTTGCCGAGATGAACGACATGGGCGCCTACGTCGAGACCATGCGCACGGCGGCGGCAACGCTGGAGGGTATCGACGGCGAGAGCAGCAATGCCGCGATTCGCAATGGCTTGCAGGATTTTGTTACCGCCTACAACGGCTGGATCGACCGCTTCGACGAAGTGCTGGCCGATGGCGGCCTGCTCGCCGGCACGCAAGCGGCGAAGGTGGCGCAATGGGAACTGGAAAAAAGCGTCGACAGCGTCTTCCATGGAGCGGCCGGCGGGGTACGTGGCATGACGGCGCTCGGCATCAGCATCGACCCGGTCAGCAACATGGCCAGCCTTGACACGGCCAAACTGGATTCCGTGCTGGCCGCCAATCAGAATGGGGCGATCGCCGCGATCCGCGAATTCAGCAGCAACTTCGCCAGGTCGGCGGAACTGCTCAATACAGCCGGCAATTTCATCCCCAACCGGATGAACAACCTGTCCCGCGTCATCGACTATATCGATGGCAACAAATCCGCCCTGCAAGCGGAGTTCGGCCTCGGCAACACAGCCAGACCAAGTGGCGATGTCGCCCGCGCCCTGGCCGCCTACAACGCCATGCGCGGCACCTCAACCTGACGCCCGCCGGGCGCCGCCTCAGCCGACCTGGGCGAACTGCTGACGCAGACTGTCGACGGTCGCCGGCTCGCCGCGGATGCTGAAGAAGGCGCCTTCGCCGTCGGCGCGTTCGGCAAGCACCTGGCAACGGGCGTAGATTTCGCCGCGCAACTGCTGCGCCGACCAGGGCAGGAACAGTTCGGCCTCGACCAGCCCCTGCTGGAAAAACTCGATGATCCGCAGGCGCAAACGGGCCACGTCTTCCGGCCGGCGGGCGCTCATCACCACGCATTCGGGATATTGCTCGTGCAGTCGTGCCGTGCATTCGGCCTGCGCTTCTTCGTCGCCGACGTGGTCGATCTTGTTGAAGATGCGCAGGCGCGGCAAGGTGTCGGCGCTGATCTCGGCCAGCACGTGGTCGGTGACTTCCAGCTGGCGCTCGAAACCGGGGTCGCTGGCGTCGATCACGTGCAGCAGCAGACCGGCATCGAGCGCTTCGTCGAGGGTCGACTTGAACGAGGCAACCAGGCCGTGCGGCAGGTTCTTGATGAAGCCGACGGTATCGCTGACCAGCACGCGCGGCACGCTCTCCGGACACAACGCACGAACAGTGGTGTCGAGCGTCGCGAACAGCTTGTTGGCAACCAGCACTTCGCTGCCGGTCAGCGCCCGCATCAGCGTGGACTTGCCGGCGTTGGTATAACCGACCAGGGCGACGGCGGCCTGGCTCTGGCGCTCCTGGCGGCGGGCGCGCTGCGTCTTGCGCTCGGCCTCCATGGCGAGGATTTCGAGCTGCAGTTCGGCGATCCGGTCGCGAATCTTGCGCTTGTCGAGTTCGGTGTGCGACTCGCCGGCGCCGCGACCACCGACGCCGCTGCGCTGCCGCCCTTGCGGCCCGGCCAGCTTGGCCGCCTCGCGCAGGCGCGGCGCCATGTAGCCGAGGCGGGCGATTTCCACCTGCGCCTTGGCCGCCCGCGAACGGGCATTGCGATGGAAAATTTCGAGGATGACCATGGTCCGGTCCATGACCTCGCAACCGGCCTCGATTTCGAGATTGCGCGCCTGTGACGGCGAGATTTCGTGATCGACGAGAATCGCGTCGATTTCCGGCAGGTTCGACTCGGCCAGCGACAGCACCTCATCGCCCGCCTCATCAAAAATCGGCTCGCCATGCACGAAAGCGCGTATCTCCTGCCGCTTGCCGACGCCCAGATAACCCGTCGTGTCGAAGCTCGTGCGCTTCTGAACGAAGGCATGAACAACCTTGAAGCCCAGCGTCTTGGCCAGTTCGCGCAGTTCCATGAGCGACGCCTCGAACTCGACATCGCTGACGCTCGGCAGTTGTACAGCCGCGGCAACGGCGATCCTGAGCTTTTGTTCTACTTCCATCTGCATCCGAAATTGCTTCTCTAAATTGTGCGAAGGCGGATAGTAACCGGCAATGGATCGTCACCGACATTGCTGCGTCGGGCAGATACATCCATCTGCCCGACTTCAGATCAATGGAGAATCAACTCAATTGACGCCTGAACGCTTGATCAGTGCCTGCAGTTCGCCGACGATACCGCGCCGGAAGCTGAGCACGCAGATCACGAAAATCACGCCCATGATCACCGTCACCCAGGAGCCGACGGAATCGGCGAGCTGGGTTTGCAGGGCGACGATGGTGGCAGCGCCGACGATCGGGCCGAGGATGGTGCCCAGGCCGCCGAGCAGCGTCATGAGGACCACTTCACCCGAGGCATGCCAGTGCACATCGCTCAGCGAGGCAAGCTGGAAGACCAGGGTCTTGGTTGCCCCGGCCATGCCGGCCAGGGCGGCCGAGATGATGAAGGCGATCAGCTTGAACTTGGCGACGTCGTAGCCGAGCGAAATGGCGCGCGGCTCGTTCTCGCGGATGGCCTTGAGAATCTGGCCGAAGGGCGAATGGATGGTGCGGTAGATGATGAAGAAGCCGAAACAGAAGATGGCGAACACCAGGTAATACATGGCGATGTTGTCGGAAAGATCGAGCAGGCCGAACAGGTGGCCACGCGGCACGCCCTGCAGGCCGTCCTCGCCGCCGGTTTGCTTGATCTGGATGGCGAGGAAGAAAACCATCTGGGCCAGGGCCAGGGTAATCATCGCGAAGTAGATGCCGGTGCGCTTGATGGCCAGCGAACCGAACAGCCAGCCGAGCAGGCCGGCCGCCACGGTGCCGGCGAGGATGCCGACTTCCGGCGTGACGCCGACATCGCGCACCATCATGCCGCAGACGTAGCCCGCCGTGCCGAGGAAGGCGGCATGCCCGAAGGAGAGCAGGCCGACAAAACCGAGCAGCAGGTTGAAGGCGCAGGCGAACAGCGCGTAACAGAGGATTTTCATCAAAAAAGTGGGGTAGACCGCAAACGGGGCGATCAGGCCGATGACGAACAGCACGCCGAGGAGCAGCGGCAGCTTCGACTCGGCAAAAGAGGCGGGCGCATTCATGTGGGTTTCCTTCGGGTTTTCACTTATCGCGCTTCAGGACTTGCCGAACAGACCTGCCGGCCGCAGCAGCAGAACGATGACCATGATGACGAAGACGACGACGCTGGATGCTTCCGGATAGATCACCCTGGTCAGTCCTTCGATCAGGCCGAGGCCGAGGCCGGTCAGGATCGAGCCCATGATCGAGCCCATGCCGCCGATCACCACGACGGCGAAGACAACGATGATCAGGTTGGAGCCCATCAGCGGATTGACCTGGAAGATGGGCGCCGCCAGCACGCCGGCAAAGGCGGCGAGCGCCACGCCGTAGCCGTAGGTGAAGGTGATCAGCAGCGGCACGTTGATGCCCAGGGCCTGGACCATGGCCGAATTCTCGGTGCCGGCGCGCAGATAGGCGCCGAGCTTGGTGCGTTCGATCATGTACCAGGTGCCGAAGCAGACGGTCAGCGAGGCGATGATGACCCAGCCGCGGTAGATAGGCAGGAACATGAAGCCGAGATTGACGCCGCCGGAGAGCAGCTCGGGGACTTCGTAGCTCTCGCCGGAAATGCCGAACTGGTCGCGGAAGATGCCTTCGAAGATGAGCGCCAGGCCAAAGGTCAGCAGCAATCCGTAGAGGTGGTCGAGCTTGTACAGGCGGCGCAGCATCAGGCGCTCGATCAGCACGCCGACGAGGCCGACGATGAGCGGCGCGGCGATCAGCGCCACCCAGTAACTGATGCCGAAGCGGGTCAGCGCGATCCAGGCGACGAAGGCGCCCATCATGTACTGCGCGCCATGGCAGAAGTTGATGATGTTGAGCAGGCCGAAGATGATGGCCAGCCCGAGGCTGAGAATGGCGTAGAACGAGCCATTGATCAGCCCGACCAGTAGCTGGCTGCCGAGCAAGGCGGTCGAGATTCCGAAAATTTCCATGGGCGGCTCCAGTCCCGGCGCGAATTACTGTCCGCACCGGGCATTCGATGACTTACTTCTTGATCAGCGGGCAGCGCGACAGGGCCAGCGGCTGGAAGGCCTCGGCGGCCGGGATCGTCGCCTTGATCGTGTAGTAGTCCCACGGATACTTCGAGTCAGCCGGCTTCTTGACCTGGACCAGGTACATGTCGTGGACCATGCGGCCGTCGTCGCGAATCTGGCCGTTCTTGGCGAAGAAGTCGTTGATCGGCGTCTTCTTCATCATCGCCATCACCTTGCTCGTATCGTCGGTGCCGGCCGCCTTGACGGCCCGCAGGTAGTGGTAGATCGACGAATACTGGCCGGCCTGGACCATGGTCGGCATCTTCTTCTGCTTCTCGAAGAAGCGTTTCGACCAGGCGCGGGTCTCATCCGTGCGATCCCAGTAGAAACCTTCGGTCAGGTACATGCCCTGGGTCGGCTTGAGGCCAAGGGAGTGGATATCGGTGATGAACATCAGCAGACCGGCCAGCGACTGCTTGGGCGTGATGCCGAATTCGGCCGCCTGCTTGATGGCATTGGTGGTATCAGCGCCGGCGTTGGCCAGGCCGATCACCTGCGCCCCGGATGCCTGGGCCTTGAGCAGGAAGGAGGAAAAATCGGAACCCGGGAAGGGGTGGCGTACCGAGCCGACGATCTTGCCACCATTGGCGAGGACGACGGCCGAGGAGTCTTTCTCCAGGGCATGGCCGAAAGCGTAGTCGGCGGTCAGGAAGAACCACGATTTGCCGCCCTGCGTCGTCACTGCCTTGGCCGTGCCGTTGGCCAGCGCGTAGGTGTCGTAGGTGTAGTGCACCGAAACGTCGTTGCACTGCTCGTTGGTGATCGGCGTCGAGGCGGGGCCGTTCATGATGACGACACGGTCCTTTTCCTTGGCGACCTTCATCACCGCCAGCGCTGTGGAGGTGGTGACCAGCTCGGTCACTGTGTCCACGTTCTCCCGCTCGATCCATTCACGCGCCTTGTTCGAGGCAATGTCGGCCTTGTTCTGGTGGTCGGCGGAGACCATTTCAATCTTGAAATTCGGCTTTTCGCTGGCGATAAAGTCGTCGATGGCCATCCGGGTGGCGAGCACGGCGCCGGAGCCGGCGAGGTCGGAATAGGTGCCGGAAAGATCAGTCAGCACACCGATTTTTACCGAGCCGCCCGAAATCTGGGCTTGGGCACCGAGAGAAAGCGCAGCCAGAGCGGCGGCGCAGGCAGTTCTTGCATATTTTCTGGATGACATGGGTAATTCCTCCTTGGGTGGGCAAGCTCGGCAAGTGTTGTGTTGCATGCAGCACGACACTAGACACCGAGCGTGTGATGCAGCCAGTCCATCTTGCCCGGGAGTTCTTCCTGGGTGATGGTGGCAATTATTTCTCCGTGTTCGAGCACGTAATGGCGATCGGCCAGCGGTGCGGCAAAACGGAAATTTTGTTCAACCAGAACAATGGTAAAACCGCGTTTTTTCAGTTCGGTGATTACCTCACCGAGCTTTTTGACGATGACCGGGGCCAGTCCTTCGGTAATTTCGTCGAGCAATAGCAGCTTGGCCCCCGTGCGCAGGATGCGGGCCATCGCCAGCATCTGCTGCTCGCCGCCGGACAGTTTGCCACCCTGGCTGGTGCGGCGTTCGCCCAGATTCGGGAACATCGCATAAAGCTCGTCGACCGACATGCCACCGCTCGAAACAATGGGCGCCAGGGTCAGGTTTTCCTCGGCACTGAGCGAGGTAAAGATGGCCCGCTCTTCCGGGCAATAGCCGACCCCGTGGTGGGCGATCTTGTGGGTCGGCACGTGGATGACCTCGTTGCCGTTGACCATGATCGAGCCGGTCCGCCGACCGACCAGGCCCATGATCGATTTGAGCGTGGTCGTCCGCCCCGAGCCGTTGCGGCCGAGCAGCGTGATGCACTCGCCCTTGGCGACGCTGAGGTCCAGCCCGTGCAGGATGTGCGACTCGCCGTAAAAGGCGTGCAGGTCGGTCAGGCGGAGATATTCGGGTTTCGGTTGAAAAGCGCTGGTCATGGTCGTTTCCCGCTCAGTGGTGCGCGTCGTTCATGTTGTCGGAACCGACGTAGGCTTCGAGCACCTGCGGATTCTTCGAGACTTCTTCGTAAGTCCCTTCGGCCAGCACGCTGCCCCGGGTCAGCACGGTAATCCGGTCGCACAGGTTGGCCACCACCGACAGATTGTGCTCGACCATCAGGATGGTACGGTTGACCGACACCTTGCGGATCAGTTCGACAACGCGGGCGATGTCTTCATGCCCCATGCCCTGCGTCGGTTCATCGAGCAGCATCATGTCCGGCTCCAGGGCCAGCGTCGTGGCAATCTCCAGGGCCCGCTTGCGGCCATAGGGCATTTCGGCCGTCATCGTTTCGGCGAAGCTGCCGAGGTCGACCGCTTCAAGCAGCGCCATCGCTTCGTCGTTGAGCTTGTCGAGGCTCTTTTCCGATTTCCAGAAATGGAACTCGGTGCCCAGCTTGCGTTGCAGGCCGATACGCACGTTTTCCATGACCGTCAGGTGCGGGAAGGTAGCGGAAATCTGGAATGAGCGGACAAAGCCCCGGCGCGCCGTCACTGCCGGCGCTTCGTGCGTGATGTCCTCGCCCTTGAAATGAATCGTGCCGGCCGTCGGTGGCAGGAATTTGGTGACCAGATTGAACACTGTCGTCTTGCCCGCGCCGTTCGGCCCGATCAGCGCGTGAATGGTGCCGCGCTGCACCTTGAGATTGACATCGGAAACAGCGGTAAAACCCTTGAACTCCTTGGTCAGACCGCGCGTTTCCAGAATGAAATCGCTCATTGCTTCTCCTGACGGCTTTGTCGTTGCTTGCAGCCGGCAATGGATGGCGAAGCAGGTACCGGGTCTGCCTTGCGCTGATCAGTCCAGAGATTGAATGTCACCACTGCCTCACCTCCGCCTTGAGTTGCTGATAATGCAACCGATTCATCTGTCGTTAAATATAGCACGACAATATGCCGAATTGCTTGCCGGAACAGGGCTGTTTGCATAGGGGTATACCCGTACTGGGGGCGCCTTTCCGCGGTTTTCAACAGCACCTCAATGCCCACCGATTTTTCAAATACCGTCGGACCTTACAGGGGAAGGCAGCCTTGATCTTGAGAAAGAAACAGGCAGAGTCGCAGAAGCAGCAGGCCATGCGCCTGGTGACCTTGATGCATTTATCCTTGAAACCTCAGTTGACCGCTTATCCAGCCTTGGCCAGCCGCATGAATACAGGCCTTTGCGCCTTCGAGGATGGTGAAATTTCCGTGGCTACCGCCTCGATCTGCCTTCCCCGGGGAAACGCACATGAAAAAAATGGGGAGCAAGCTCCCCATTTTCGTCTATCCCAAAAGCATCAAGGCGTTGGCGAACCATCCTTGAGATACATCGGGGAACGTGGTCCGTAGAGGATTCCATTCGGGCGCCCGGCCGCCAGCAAGCGATTGCTCGTCAAGCCGGCGATGGCATGCCCCCGGTTGCTCAGGCTGTCGATAATCTGGCTGACCACAGCCTGGACCAGCAAGCCAACCAGCCCGCCACCGGAGTTGTTGCCCCCTTCGTTGCTCGAGGCTGTTGCGCTGCCAGCCCAGAGGGTATTGCCATTACGCAGGTCAACCAGCCGGCCTTCGGCAGTGACCCGCGTCTCGCTCATCACGATGGCGTAGGTCGTGCCGTATTGCTTGACGTTAATGTACAGCGCGGTATCAGCCCCGAAAATTTCACGCAGCTTGCTGGCAGAAACCTGATGAATATCGGCCGGCGTCGTCATCCCGTTCTGCCTGAAGGTTTCGTCAACCAGGGTCACCGGCAAGACGTAGTAGCCGGACTCAGCCAGCGGCAAGGTGGCCTGCGACAGCATGCTGTACGTCGCATTGACATCCGGCGAAGCGTTCAGGGGCGGCAGGACGAGAATCGAGGCCGGGCGGCTTTGGCGAAAGGCCGAATAGTCGTACCTGGCCTGCGTCGCACAACCGCTCAACAACAGGAAGCCGACCAGGAGCGCGAGCCATTTGATGGAGATAAGCTGTTTCATTGGCTCACCTTGGCATCCACTTGCGGCGAAAATTTCCTGAGCAGGAAATCCATGAACGTCGCGCTTTCGGGGAACTGCCGCTTCTCGGCCTCGAGTTGCTCGACCAGGCGATCAGAGCGCCCGGTCTGGCCGTAGAGCATGGCAAGGTGCGCCTGGAAGCCGGGGGGTAAAGCCCGCCCTTGGGATCGGGCCTTTTCGCGTACGGCCTCGAGCGCCGCAATTTGCTCTTCCGGCCCTTTTTCACCCTTGAAATGGCCGTACACCTGAGTTTGATAATCCCCCCAGTAATAAAGCGGCTGTGGGCGAGAGGCACAGCCGGCCAGGAGGGCCGACGAGAACACGACCAGCCCGCACAGGCGGGCTGCCTTTGGGAAAAAATTCATCATCTGGTGCGCTCGATCAGGCTCAGTTGGCTGGACGCCATGCGCCGCTCTCAATCCCGGCAACCAATGAATCGACGGCCTCGCGGATGGCCAGATCAAGCACCTTGCCATTCAGGGTGGAGTCGTAACTCGCCGTACCGCCAAAGCCGACCACCTCACGATTCGAGAGACTGTATTCGCCGGCACCTTGCGTTGAATAGATGACCTCCGAGGTTTGCACGTCAACCACGTTCAAGGCCACCTTGGCATAGGCAATCTGCTGCTTGCCACGACCGAGAATGCCGAACAGTTGATGATCCCCGACTTCCTTGCGGCCAAACTCGGTGACATCACCGGTAATCACGTAGCGAGCGCCCTTGAGGACCTGATTGCTCTTGGCCAGGGCGGCTTCCTGCTTGATCTCGGACATGTTTTCACGATCGAGAACGCTGAAGCGGCTGGTTTGCTGCAGATGCGTGATCAGGATGGTCTTGGCCTGGCTGCCCAGACGATCGACGCCATCGGTAAAGATGCCGCGCATGAAGATCGAGCGATTGTCGAACTTGCCAACCGAAACCGGATTGCGCACGCCGTTGTAGGCCCGCGTCGATGAAACCGATTTGGCAACGGCGAGACTGCGTGAATCTTCCGTGGCGCAACCACCCAAGGCGCCAAGCATGGCGGTGGCGATAACCAGGGGGATGAGTTTTCTCTTCATGCTGTTGCCTCGCTAAAGTCATGGTTTGTTCAAAACGGGTCAAAATTATATCATTATCATTAATAACAACTCCTGCAATTCCACTGCGGATAAGCGTTTCGCGGCTTTATTGCATTTCGGCCCATCGCCGACGAGCACTACCCAACAATCCAATTGGAGCGCTTTCCATCGCCTGAATATAGTCGGAACCCGCCCGATCAACACGTAAAATGGCTGCCCGTTGGTCTGCCGGTTTTGCCCTCCACTCCCCCAAGAAACGAGATATCCATGAACGATTCCCTGTACGACATTCCCCTCAAAAACCTCGATGGGCGCGCGCTGACGCTCGGCGAGTTCCGGGGGCAGGTGTTGTTGATCGTGAACGTCGCCTCCAAGTGCGGGCTGACGCCGCAGTATGCCGGGCTGGAGGCTTTGTTCAAGGCGTATCGCGGGCGCGGCCTGCTGGTGCTGGGGTTTCCGTGCAACGACTTTGCGGCGCAGGAACCGGGGTCAGCCGAAGAAATTCAGGATTTCTGCACGATGAACTACGGCGTCGACTTCCCGATGTTCGAAAAGCTCAACATCAACAGCGCGCCACGTCACCCGCTCTACGCCCAGCTCATCGCCGCACAGTCGGAAGCTCTTGCGCCGGCCGGCAGCGATTTTCGCGAGAAATTGGCCGGTTATGGCTGCTCGCCCAAACAGCCGAGCGACGTGTTGTGGAATTTCGAGAAATTTCTGGTCGACCGTCGCGGTCAGGTCGCCCAGCGTTTCACGCCGGACACGACGGCGGACGACCCGGCGCTGATCGCCGCCATCGAAGCCGCCCTCGGTTAAGGCCGCAATGCCCCGCACCCGCAAACCCGACGTCTGCCAGCCGACCGGCTCGGCCGAGCTGGCCATGCTCGACGTCTACATGCCGATGATGAAGTCGTCGGCCATCATCTCGGCCGGTCGGCTGGGCCTGTTCGAGGCGCTGGTCGAGGGACCGCTGACGGCGGCAGAACTGGCCGAAAAAATTCACTCGAGCCGGCGCGGCACGACGATGCTGGTCGATTTCCTGGTCGCCATCGGTTATCTCGAAAAAAATGGCGAGTCCTTTGCCAACACGGCGAGCACCCGACGCTGGTTTACCAGTGCCGGCCAGGTCGATTACACGCCCGGCCTGCTATGGACGCACGAGGCGTGGGCGATGATGGGCAGCCTGGCCGAAACCGTGCGCAAGGGCGAGCCGGAGCAGACGCTGTGGGAGGCGATGATCGAAAAGCCGCATCTCGGCCCGCTGTTCTCGGCCTACATGGGCGCCTTTGCCGCCGATCTTGGTCCGGACCTGCTCAGGCACGTGCCGGTCCTGCCGGGCTATCGCCACCTGCTCGACCTCGGCGGCTCGCACGGCCTGCACTCGATCCGTTTCTGCCAGCACTATCCGCAACTCGACGCGCTTATCGTCGACATGCCCAGCGCCTTGACCGAGACCGGGCCGGAAATCGAGAAGGCCGGGCTGGCCGGGCGCATCCGCCTCAGCCCCGGCACCTTGCAGGAGCACGACTGGGGCGGCGAGAACGATCTGGTGTTCTACCTGTCGGTCGCCCACAACCATTCCGCTGACGAAAACCGCCTGGCCATCCGGCAGATTGGCGATTCGATGAACCCGGGCGGCCTGCTCGTCATTCACGAATACGTGGCCGAAACCTCGCTCGACGCGCTGAACGCAGCCTTCCGCCTGACCCTGCTGCTGGAAACCGGGACGCAAACGCATCGCCATGAAGATTATTGCGCGTGGCTGAAAGCGGCCGGGTTTTCGGCTATTGAGCGCATTGACCTGGAACCGCGCGAAAAAGGGTCATTGATACTGGCTCGGCGCTAACCGCAAAGCCGATTTCAATTTTGGCCGTTTTTTACGTTTCACGTAGTAAACCCGGTTGACCGTAGCAATGGCCAAATCAGGGATACAACCCGCGCGTCGCCCGCGCTTCGAGCACCCGGCTGCAACCGATGACGAAGGCGGCTGAACGGAGCGGCATTTTGCGGTCTTCGGCCATCTGCCAGATGGCGTTGAAGGCTTCCGCCATGATCCGTTCGAGGCGGGCGTTGATTTCATCCTCGCTCCAGAAGAAGCTGGAAAAATCCTGCACCCACTCGAAATAGCTGACGGTGACGCCGCCGGCATTGGCCAGCACGTCGGGAACGACGACAATGCCGCGCTCGGCAAGGATGGCGTCGGCTTCCGGCGTGGTCGGGCCGTTGGCGCCTTCGACGACGATGCGGGCGGCGATGCGTTCGGCGTTGTAGCGGTTGATCTGCGACTCCAGCGCGGCCGGCACGAGGAATTCGCAGGGCAGCGACCAGAAGTCGTCATTGGCCATGGTCTCGCAACCGGGCGCGCCGAGCAGCGTCCTGTTGTCGGCCAGATGCCGTTTCAAGGCGACCACATCCAGTCCAGCCCCGTTATAAACCGTGCCGCTGACATCCTGCACGGCGACGACCCGGGCGCCGGCCTGGGCGAACATCCGGGCGCTGGCCTCGCCGACATTGCCGAAGCCCTGCACGGCGACCCGCGCCCCGTCGATGGGTACGCCCAACTTGCGCGCCGCTTCGCGGGCCGTGACGAAGACACCGCGCCCGGTCGCGTCCTGCCGGCCGAGCGAGCCGCCAAGCGATACGGGTTTACCGGTGACGACGCCGGTCACCGTGCGCCCCTCGCCCATCGAATAGGTGTCCATCATCCAGGCCATGATCTGGGCGTTGGTATTCATGTCCGGCGCGGGAATATCCTTGTCGGGGCCGATCATCGAGCTGATTTCGCTGGTGTAGCGGCGGGTCAGGCCTTCCAGTTCGGACAGCGACAACTGGCGCGGATCGACCCGGACGCCGCCCTTGGCGCCACCGAAGGGCACATTGACGACGGCGTTCTTGATCGTCATCCAGCCGGCCAGCGCCATCACTTCCGAAAGCGTCACGTCCTGATGAAAACGGATGCCGCCCTTGCCCGGCCCGCGCGAGGTGTTGTGATGCACGCGATAGCCTTCGAAATGCTCGACCACGCCGCTGTCGAGACGGATCGGCACATCGACGATGAGCGAACGCTTCGGCCGGCGCAGTGTTTCCACCCATGACCACAGCGGCTTGTCGAGCAGCGGAGCGACCTGTTCGACCTGCTGCAGGAAAATATGCCAGGGGCCGACGTTTTCTTTGGAAATGTAGGAAGGTAGCTGCGGAGTAGTCAACATGGGTATCCCTCAGGCATCGAGCATCATCAAGGTGGTATTGCCGCCGGCCGCCATCGTGTTCACGGTCAGCACCCGTTCGACCAGCATACGCCACAGGGGATAGTGTCCGCCATGGTCGGCCGGCTGGTAAGTGGCGATCAAGGCCCCCGGCTCGCGCGCCAGGCGCTGCCGAAAGTCGGCCGCCGGCGGCGCGCCGGGCGCGAACAAGACGCCAGCCAGGCCGCGATAGTCATCGGGCTGCCGCCATTCGATCGCTGCCGCCAGATCGTCCGGCAGGCCGGCTATGGTTTTTCGCGTTTCCGGGCGGTCGACCGCAGCAGCCCGATTGCCGGTCGCCCAGACGGCCGCCAACTGTCGCAGCAAGGGGTGGCGCTCGGTTGCCAGGCACAGCAGCGTGCCACGCGGCGCAAAGCGCAGGGTGTTCCGCTCGCCGGTCGGGCCTGGCAGGTCGACCACGGCATCGAGCAGGGTCAGCTCGGCGTAGTCGGCACACAGCGCGGTGATGTCATGCTGACCGGCAGCGGCGGCCCACGCGGCCAGGCGCGACAACACCGTGGCGCCGGGCGGCCCGCCCGCCGGTCGGGCGCCGATGCTCGCCGGGCGAAGCTTGGCGGCCCCGGCCAGCCGCGGCAAATAGAGCGGCCCGCCAGCTTTCGGCCCGGTGCCCGACAGCCCCTCGCCGCCGAAGGGCTGGACACCGACCACGGCGCCGACCATGTTGCGATTGACGTAGATATTCCCGACTCGCGCCCGGCTGACAACGCGCTGGATGGTTTCGTCGATGCGGCTATGGATGCCCAGCGTCAGGCCGTAGCCGGTCGCGTTGATGGCGTCGATCAGCGCATCGAGCTGGCCGGCCGGATAGCGCAGGACATGGACGACCGGGCCGAAGACTTCGCCGGCCAGATCGGCCAGGGATTCGATCTCGATCAGGGTTGGTGGCACGTAGCTTCCCGCCGCACAGTCGGCCGGCAAGGGCGGCTGGAACACCGCCCTGCCCCGCGCCGCCATGTCGGCGATGTGGGCGAGCAGGGCGGATTGTGCCGGGCGGTCGATGACCGGGCCGATGTCGGTCGCCAACAAAGCCGGATCGCCGAGGCGCAATTCACGCATGGCCCCGTGCAGCAGATCGAGCACGACATCGGCGATTTCATGTTGCAGGCAGAGCACGCGCAGGGCCGAACAGCGCTGGCCGGCGCTGTCGAAGCCCGAGGCCATGACATCCTGCACGACCTGTTCGGGCAGCGCCGAGGAATCGACGACCATCGCGTTCTGGCCGCCGGTTTCGGCGATCAGCCGGACATCCTCCCGGCTGGCGATATTCCGGCTGATCCGCCGTGCCACGTCTGCCGAACCGGTGAACACCACGCCGCGCACCCGCGGGTCGGCGGTCAGCGCGGCCCCGACGACGTCGCCGGAACCGGGCAGCAATTGCAGCGCCGCAGCCGGCACCCCGGCCTGATGCAGCAGGTCGACCGTCAACCCGGCGATCAACGGCGTCTGCGCCGCCGGCTTGGCGAGCACCGGGCTGCCGACGGCCAGGGCCGCGCTGACCTGGCCGATGAAAATGGCCAGCGGGAAATTCCACGGGCTGATGCAGGCGACCGGCCCCGGCGGCTCGGCACGCATTTCAATTTTGGCCAAAATTTCCGGTTGACCGTAGTAACGACAAAAATCGACCGCCTCGCGCACCTCGGCCAGCGCATTTGGCCAGGTCTTGCCGGCTTCGCGGATGAGCAGGCTGACCAGTGGAGCCCGCTGCGCCTGCAGCAGATCGGCCGCCCGCTGCAGGATGGCGGCGCGCTCGGCGGGCGGGGTCTGGAACCATGCTTCCGAAAAACCGGCCGCTGCGACCAAGGCGCTTTCAACCTGAACGCTGGTCGCCTCGATCACATCGCCGACCTTGTCCGCGCCATTGACCGGGTTAAATACCGTCCGGGTCGCGGCGCCGGCCGGCGATACCGCCCCCGGCCCGGCGAGCAGCGGCCCCGCCCGCCAGGCTTTACCGGCCAGCCCCTGCAACTGATCGGCGAGAAGCGCAAGCGTTGCCTCGTCGGCCAGATCGCTGCCGGCCGAATTGTGCCGTCCCGGGCTATAAAGCTCGGGCGGCAGGGGAATCTTCAGATGCCCCGTGCCGCCATCCCGGCGCACGCTCGCCGCCGGGTCTTCCAGCAGCGCATCGATCGACACCCCGGCATCGACGATCCGGTTGACGAAGGAACTGTTGGCGCCATTTTCCAGCAGGCGGCGCACCAGATAGGGCAGCAAAGTCCGGTGCGTGCCGACCGGCGCGTAGATGCGGCACGGCTTGCCAAGGCCCGCCGGGCCGACCACCTGATCGTAGAGCGGCTCGCCCATGCCGTGCAGACACTGGAACTCGTAGTCCGCGACACCGCGCACCTCGGCCATCTTGAGCACCGTCGCCAGCGTCAGGGCATTGTGCGTGGCGAACTGCGGATAGACCGCATCGGGCGCCGCCAGAAGGCGGCCGGCGCCGACCAGGTAAGCCAGATCGGTATGCGCCTTGCGCGTGAACACCGGGTAGTCGCTCAGGCCGTCGACCTGGGCGCGCTTGATTTCGCTGTCCCAGTAGGCGCCCTTGACCAGGCGCACCATGATCCGTCGGCGATTCTGCCGGGCCACTTCGACCAGCCAGTCGATGACGGCCGGGCTGCGCTTCTGGTAAGCCTGGACGACAAAGCCGAGGCCAGCCCAGCCGGCCAGTTCTGGATCGCCAGCCAGCCGGGCGAAAATGTCGAGCGACAGGTCCAGACGGTCGGCCTCCTCGGCATCGACATTGACGCCAATGTCGTAGCCCCTGGCCAGCCGCATGAGCCCCATCAGCCGCGGCCCGAGCTCGGCCAGCACCCGCCCCCGCTGGCTGCGGACATAGCGTGGATGCAAGGCAGACAGCTTGATCGAAATTCCCGGCCCGTCGACCACGCCGCGCCCGGCACCGGCCGTGCCGATGGCGTGGATCGCCGTTTCATAGGCGTGGCAGTAGCGTTCGGCATCGGCCGCAGTCAGGGCCGCCTCGCCGAGCATGTCGAAGGAGTGCCGGTAGCCGCGCGCCTCGTCGTTTCGGCTGCGGGCCAGCGCCGAAGCTATCGTCTCGCCCATGACGAAATGCTCACCGAGCAGGCGCATGGCAAAGTCGATGCCCTTGCGGACCAGCGGCTCGCCGCCCCGCGCCAGCAGACGGCTCAGGGCATTGCCGAGGTCACCGTGATGGTGGATGGCGACCAGCTTGCCGGTCAGCATCAGCCCCCAGGTCGCCGCATTGACGAACAGCGGGTGATCGCCGGCGAGGTGCGCCGACCAGTCGCCGCGGCCGATCTTGTCGCGAATCAGGCGGTCGACCGTGGCACTGTCCGGAATGCGCAGCAGCGCCTCGGCCAGGCACATCAGCGCCACGCCCTCCTGGCTGGACAAGGCGAATTCATGCAGCAGGTGATTGAAGCCCGCCCTTGCCGCGAAGTGCTGGCGTTCGCCGACCACCAGTTGCCGGGCCAGCCGCTGCGCCGCTGCGCTGTCGCCAGGCAGGCAGTCGAATTCCGCCAGCAACCGGCCGACGCATTCCGGCTCGGCGCGCCGGCAACCGGTACGCAGGGCGCTGCGCAATTCGGGCAATCCCATCGTCGCTCCTCCCTTGCCGGCCGCCACTCCGGCCATCAGTCAGACAAGATCAACAGGCTGACAGTTTCCCACTCCCGTGAGGCGGTGAATAGTGCAGGGCAATCTCATGAATGCGGGACACATCATCTCCTCCCCATTCAAGGGGGAGGCCGGGATAAGCAGAGACTTAGCCGCAGTTATTTGGCGGCTTAGTCGGTTGCTTAGTAGCTTCATCAGGGGGAGGGGTCTGAGGGCGAGGAATTTCGTACGCTATTTGTACCGGGGGCACCCATCCCCACCCCAGCCCTCCCCTTGAAGGGGAGGGAGTAGCGCTTCATACGATTGCTCTGATGACTAGCGCGCCATCATGCCTTGACGGTATGCTCTCGGCCACAACGATCCAAGGAGACCTCTTGTGCCCGCCCTGCTGCCCCAACCCGATCCCGATGGCCTGCTCGAATATTCGGTGGTGTACACCGACCGCGCCCTGAATCACATGTCGCAACGCTTCCAGGGCGTCATGACGGACATCTCGCGCCTGATCAAGAAGGTCTACAACGCCAAATCCGCCGTCATCGTGCCGGGCAGCGGCACCTTCGGCATGGAAGCCGTGGCCCGCCAGTTCGCCACGCACCGCAAGGTGCTGGTCATCCGCAACGGCTGGTTCAGCTTCCGCTGGACGCAGATTTTCGACATGGGCAAGATCCCGGCCGAAAGCATCGTCCTCAAGGCCCGGCAGGTCGGCAGCGGCGCCCAGGCGCCGTTCGCGCCGCCACCGATCGACGAGGTCGTCGCCGCCATCCGCGAACAACGGCCCGAAGTCGTCTTCGCCCCGCACGTCGAAACCTCATCCGGAATGATCCTGCCCGACGACTACCTGCGCGCCGTTGGCGAGGCCGTGCGCGCGGTGGATGGCTATTTCGTGCTCGACTGCATTGCCTCCGGCACGGTCTGGGTCGACATGGTCGCCAACAATGTCGACATCCTGATCAGCGCCCCGCAGAAAGGCTGGAGCGCCTCGCCGTGCTGCGCCATGGTCGCCCTCGGCGAACGCGCCCGCGCCCACATCGACGCGACAAGCAGCAGCAGCTTCGCCTGCGACCTCAAGAAGTGGCTGCAGATCATGGAAGCCTTCGAAAACGGCGGCCACGCCTACCACGCGACGATGCCGACCGATGCCCTGGCCGGACTGCGCGATGTCATGCTGGAAACCGAGGCCTACGGCTTCGACAAAGTCTGCGCCGAACAGATCGAACTCGGCCGCCGCATCCGCCAGCTGCTCGTTGCCAACGGCTTCCCCAGCGTCGCCGCCGAAGGTTTCCAGGCGCCCGGCGTGGTGGTCAGCTACACCACCGATCCGGACATCCACACCGGCAAGAAATTCATCGCTCAGGGTGTACAGACCGCCGCCGGCGTGCCGCTGCAATGCGATGAACCAGCCGATTTCCGCACTTTCCGCATCGGCCTGTTCGGTCTGGAAAAACTGCACAATCCGGGGCAGACGGTCGACCACTTCGCCACGGCGCTGGCCAACTGTTAAACCTTGAAACCTTAGTCATAACCCTCAACGCAGAGGCGCGGAGGCGGCAGAGACAACGCTGAGAAGATCAAGACGGAATCCCCCGTTGGGTGAGCCGACAATGATCGGCTTTTCTCTGCGAAACTCCACTCCTCTGCGCCTCTGCGTTGAAAATTCGCTTTTCAAATGAGGCTTTTACTAACCAGCGCCCCTTCCTGAAACCACTTGAGCAGGACGCCGAAAAGTAGTTCGGGCGCCACCGGCTTCGGCAGGAAATCATTCATGCCGACCGAATAGCACAGGTCGCGATCATCGTTAAAGGCATTGGCGGTCATGGCCACGATGGGCAAACGCTCGCCGCCGGGAAGCTGGCGAATTCGCCGTGTCGTTTCAAGGCCACCCATCTTCGGCATCTGCAGATCCATCAGGACGATCCGATAGATATTGCTCGCCAGTTTTTCCAGTGCCTCAAGCCCGTTGTTGGCGATATCGACAACCATCCCGACATCCTCGAGCATGTCCTGGGCGACCATCTGGTTGATCGGCTCATCCTCGACCAGCAGGATGCGACTGCCCGCATGCAGGCGGCGCAAGCGAGCCTCGACCGTATTGGCAAGCGCTGCCGGCGCCGCTTCGGCGCCCCCCCGGTCGATATGTTTCAGCAAACAATGATGCAAGGCCAGGGTCGACACCGGCTTGTGCAAAACCTGGGAAAATCCGGCGCGCAGCCCTTCGCTGGCCAGATCCTCGTCATAGGACGCCGTCACCAGGAAACACACCGGCTTGCTCAGTATCGGCAAGGCCTGGACGCTGGCCAGCGTATCCAGCCCATCCAGGCCGGGCATGTACATGTCGATGAGAAGGAGAGCAAAGGGATCGCCCTCGGCATCCGCCGCAGCAATCGCCTCCAGGGCTTTCTCGCCGCAGGCAACCCCTTCCGCCCGCAGGCCGATCTGCCGTAGTTGGTGCAGCAGCCCCATGCGGGTCATGGCGACATCCTCGACCACCAGCGTACGGATCCCATCCAGCCCGCACCCTTCCCGACCGGCCGCCTGTTCGGCCTTGCCGAGCCATGCCGTCAGCCAGAAGAGACTACCCACCCCCGGCGTGCTGCTGGCACCGACCTCGCCGTCCATCAGTCGGGCGATATTGCGGCTGATGGCCAGGCCAAGACCGGTGCCGCCATACTGGCGCGTGATCGATTGGTCGGCCTGCTGAAATGGTTCAAAAAGGTTATCCAGGCAGCCCGCTTCAATGCCAATACCGCTGTCCTCGACCTCGAAGCGGACCAGCAGGTCATTTCCATTTTCCTCAACGACCTTTGCCCGCAAGCGGATCGTACCCTGCGCGGTAAATTTGACGGCGTTGCCCAGATAGTTGAGCAAGGCCTGCCCCAGCCGCGTCGCATCGCCATT
This sequence comes from Azonexus sp., assembly GCA_030691385.1. Lineage (GTDB taxonomy): Bacteria > Pseudomonadota > Gammaproteobacteria > Burkholderiales > Rhodocyclaceae > Azonexus. The sequence goes on along the minus strand of JAUYEI010000014.1, from coordinate 74,765 downwards.
CACCTGGCGCGGCACACTGCCGATATCGACGACCAACTCCAGGCCTTTGGCCCGCGCCCGGTCGATCACCAGGTTGCAAATTCGGGTCAGCATCTCTTCCAGGTCAAAAGGTTCGCGCTCAAGCACCAGCTTCCCGGCATCGATTTTCGAGATGTCGAGAATGTCATTGATCACTGACAGCAGGTGATCGGCAGCATTGGCAATCTTTTCCAGCTTGCCATCCTGCTCCTCCGTCGGATTCCGGCGCCGCAACAGGTGAGTGAAGCCGACGATGGCATTGAGCGGCGTCCGTATTTCATGGCTCATGTTGGCCAGGAAGGTTCCCTTCGCCCGCACGGCAGCCTCCGCCTCCTCCTTGGCCTGGTGCAATTGCTCGGTGCGCTCGGCGACCAGTTCTTCCAGGCGGTGGCGATGCCGGTCCAGTTCTTCGGCATCGCGCTTTTTCCCGGTGATGTCTTCCTTGATGCACAGGTAATGCGTAATCGTGCCGTCAGGCTGACGGATCGGCGAGAAAATCTCGTTTTCCGTGAATAACTCGCCATTCTTGCGCCGATTGATGAACTCACCCTGCCAGGAACGGCCGTCGCACAGGGCTTGCCAGAGATCTTCAAAAACGGCAGGCGGTGTCAGGCCGGACTGCAGCATCCTGGGGTTCTTCCCCTTGACCTCATCCAGGCTGTAGCCACTCATCCGCTCGAAAGCCGCATTCACGTATTCGATTTCGGCGGCTGTATTGGTGATGATGATGCTGTTGGGGTTCTGCTCGACGGCCAGCTGCAGCTTGCGGATCAACTCCTCCTCGCACCAGCGCTCGATGGCAATCCCGGCAAGGCGTGTCACCATGTCGATGACGAGTTGATGAAACGGCTCCGGCATGCCTGGCTGGCGGCGATAAAGGACAAGAATGCCAAGCAGCTGGCCGCTGGCATCCGGTATCGGCGTTGACCAGGCGGCCCGAATGTCGCAAGTCAGCGCCAGATCCCGGAAAGGCACCCACAACGGATCATTGAGAACATCCTCGGTCAGCACCTGGGATTTGCGCGCCGCCGCGGTTCCGCACGAGGCCATGCCGTCGAGGACCGCCAGGCCATCCAGGCCGCCATGAAAAGCCTCCGGCATCGAGGGCGCGGCCGCAACCCGCAGGCACTCGGCGCTGACATCCATGGTCAGGATCGCCGCCCGGGCACCGGACACCATCGATTCAGCAGTCCGTACCAACTCGGCAAACAGCCGGGGCAAGGGCAAATTGGTGGCGACCATCTCGAGCAGGCGACCATGGGCCTGGGTGATCGCCTCCAGCCGTCGCCGCTCGCTGACATCGCGTGCCACGGCAAAGCTCCCCTTGATATTTCCCTCGCGGTCATGGATCGGGCCGCGCGTCACATGGAGAAGGACTTCACCGGCCGCACCCTGGTACGGCTCGTCCTGCGTGACGCTGCAATTGCCATCGATGACGGCATGATCGGCCGCCGCGAAAATCGCCGCCTGCGCCGCTGAAAACAACTCGCCGTCACAACGCCCGAGAATCTCCTCGGCGCGCTGGTCAAACAGTGAACAGGCCGCTTCATTGACGAAGAGGTAGCGCCCCCGAAGATCCTTGCCGAGGACGATGTTCTGGGAACCCCGGGCAATCGCCTCAAAAAGGTTGAGCCGCCGGTCGATGGAAAAATGGGCGGACGGGAATCGACGCGCCGGGATACTGTTCATGATCGCCCCGGGCAAACGGGACAGATTGCTGCCCAGGACAAAATCGGCAATGCCCAGCCGGAACAGATCGGCTGTCAGTTCCTCGCCGATCGGGCCGGAAACCAGAACCACCGGCAACAATGGGCGGCGGATGCGGATTCTCGACAACATTGCCTTGAATTCCGCGTCCGGATGGGGGAAGCTGGCGACGATGGCATCCAGAGGATCGTCGACAACCGGCTCAAGCGCTTCGGCACAGGAAATCCGCCCGAGTTTGCCAACAATACCGGATGAAAAAAGCACTTCTTCAATCACGCCCGAAGCATTCGGCTTGTCGACGACCAAGAGCAACTGCAGGGGTCGAACCCGGCACGGATCATCAAGCGACTTCATCTTCCTCCAATGCCCTTGGTATTTTTTGACCTGGTCGCACGGGGAGCGGCTTGCAGCATGTGAGCATGATTAATTCTGCGCTGCGCGCACCATGGCAACCATCGGGAAGATAAAACCAAACATCTACGAAATTCCTGAGCAAAACGGTGGTCCACCTGAAACTGACAATGCCGGCGACCACTTGGTTCGACAAAAAGCCGCCTTGTCAGGTAAATCGCTGTCGTCAGTAACGCATTGTCTGATTGATTGCCCTGACCAAAGCTAGACAATCGGGGGCTTTGCCAGAACACCACAAATCTATAACAGCGGAGACCGGTCAATGGTTTGCAAGACCAGAGACGAAACACCATTCAATCGCCCTCATGCGGCCAGAAGGGATGTGTTTTGTCCGGTCCTTGTCTATGCGCTCGGCGCTGGCACCTGGCTTGTTCTGGCCGACTGGTTTCTGGCACGCATCACCGGAAGCGCATTTCACCTTACCGCCTGGAATCTGGCCGAAGACCTGCTTTTCGTCGGCGTGACGGCGGCCCTGCTCTACGTGATCCTGACTCGCCGTGCCCAGGCACAGGCCGTGCACAACCAGACGTTCAGCATCATCAGCGAGCAGGCCAAGGACGGGATCGTCCTGTGCGATCAGGCCTTGCGCATTATTTACGCCAACCCGGCAGCGCAGAAAATATCCGGCTACCGCGCCGCGGAGCTGGTCGGCCATCCGATTGCCGAGATCCTGTCCGAGCGCTACGCCGCCCTGCTCGGCGCCCATGTTGCCGCACTTGAACTGCACCCCTTCATTCGGCAGGATTGGGACATCCGGCACAAGGATGGCTGGCGTGTGCATATCGAAGTCACCACCCAGCGCCTGCCCGATGGCAGCTACCTGGCCGTCGGATCGGACCTGACCGAAACGCGCCGGGCACAAAAGAGCGCCGATATGGAACGCCAGCGCCTGCAGGCCCTGATTCGTTCGATCCCGGACCCGGTCTGGATGAAAGACACGACGGGAAGTTATATCGCCTGCAATCCGGCTTTCGAGAAACTGTTCAAGCTGCCGGCGGAGCAAATCCTCAATCGCACGGACAAGGACATCCGGCCGACGGCTGACACCGGGGCGTTTGTCGAATCCGGCCTGAAAGCAGGGGCGACCGCAGCCTTGGTCACCAACCAGTCGTATCGCGACCCGGATGGCAAGCTCTCGCATTTTGAAATCACCAAAAGCCCGGTATTCGACATCCATGACGAACTGATCGGCATCGTCGGCATTGCCCGCGACATCTCGGCGCAACAACTATCCGAGGAATCCCTCCAGGCCAGCCTCGAATTCAATTGTGCCGTGCTCGATGCTTCAGCCACCCAAATGGCGGTGGTGGACAAATCCGGCATGATTGTCAGCGTCAATAACGCCTGGTCCCGATGTGCCTGCGACCATACTTGCGTGCAGGCCGATGAGAAAAAGGCAGGAGTCGGCAGCAGCTTTTTTGCGGGCTGCCGCCATCGTGAAGGCTCTGACCCCGAACGGGCCAAGGCCGCGCTGGCCGGCGTGCAGGCGGTGCTCGATGGAAAGACAGCGCGCTTTTCGATGGAGAGCGCCTGCATCACCCCCGGCCAGGAGTTGTGGTTCATGATGAACGTGACGCCTTTCAAAGTGGGCTCCGGCGGCGCCGTCATTACCTACGTGGACATCACCAGCGTCAAGGATGCCCAGAAGCTGCAAGCGCAATACACCCGGCAACTCCAGGCCCTGGCCAGAATGCACCAGGATATCCAGGAAAGGGAGCGCCATCACCTGTCGATGGAATTGCACGATCAGATTGGTCAGTCACTGGCTGCCCTCAAGATTTCGCTGGCCGGCGCCAAACTGCATGTCGGCGACCCGCTGACGACCAGCGCGGCGCTCGATACCGCACAAGAAATCGTCGCGGGCATCGCGCAGACCACCGGCGATATTGCCCGCCGCTTGCGGCCGCCGCTGCTCGACGAACTGGGGATCGGCTCCGCCCTGGCCTGGCACATCAGGAATCTGTCACTGCCGCCCGGCGTCGAGGTGCGCTTCGCCCAGAATATCGATGCCCTGCGTTTCTCCGAAGCGGTCGAACTGGCCTGCTTCCGCATTGTTCAGGAGGCGATCACCAATGCGCTGCGCCACGCCGAGGCCAGCGGCATCATTGTGCAGATTACCTGTACGCCGGATCAGATATGCCTTTCCGTGGCCGACGACGGCAAGGGATTTGATCTCGACAACCCTCTCGACAAGGACGACGAGCGAATCTCGCTCGGCCTGATCGGGATACGCGAACGCGTCACCAGTCTCGGTGGCACGTTCGTGATTGATTCCCAACCGAATACTGGAACAAGGGTAGCCGCATGCCTGCCACGAATAGCGCGAACGTGACGCCCATCCGAACTCTCCTGGCCGACGATCATCATCTGGTCCGCGCCGGGCTTGCTTCCCTCTTGAATGGCCATCCGGAATTCGAGATTGTCGGCAGCACGGGATCGGGCGAAGAAGCCATTGAGCTCATTGCCGACACGAAACCCGATATCGCCCTGCTCGATATCGCCATGCCGGGCGTGACGGGATATCAGATCCTTGCCCGAATCCGCGAGCAAGGCAGCCCCACCAAGGTAATCATGCTGTCAATGCATGCCGATCAGGAACACGTCAATTCAGCCATGAGCCTTGGCGCCGACGGCTATGTCATCAAGACATCCGCCCCCGAAGAGCTTCTGCTCGCCATCCGGAAGGTTCTGCTCGGCGGGATCTGGCTTCCCCCATCGATCTCCCAGCAGATGCTGAATCTCTATCTCGATCAAGTGCGCAAATCGCACGAACTGACCGCTCGCCAGTCCACCGTGCTGAAAATGACGGTGGATGGGATGCGCACCAAGGAAATTGCCTTTGCCCTGGATATCAGCATCAAAACGGTGGAAACCTATCGGACTCAGATGATGCACAAGCTGGGGCTGCAGGACATTCCCAGCCTGGTTCGCTACGCCATCCGCAACGGGCTGGCCGAACTGTAATCGGCCCAGGCAATCGCCGGTCAGGCCAGCTTGACCCACCTCTTTTCACCGGCCGCCACCGGAAACGGCAGCCAGTTTTCCGGCGGCGGCAGCGGGCAGGTGGCGAAGGATGTGAAGGCGCAGGGCGGGTTGTAGGCACAATTGAAATTCAGGCAAATTTTCCCGTTGACCGTCGGAATGGCTTTCAGGAAGCGGCCGGCGCCGTAGCTTTCCTTGCCACTCGTCCGATCCCGGAAGACGAAGAACACTTCCTTGTCACTGACCGCCATCGGCAGCAGCGTCACCGTCTCGCCGGCCACTTCAAACACGGCCTGATGGCTGACCTCGACAATTTTGAGATCGCCACTGACATTCGGCACTTCCATCCGGACCGGCGGCGACAGCGCCTGCCACTCGGCCTCGATCTGCCAGGCCGGATCGAAGTCGAAATAGTCCAGCCCGGCAAATGGCTGGCTTGCCGCCCAGTCGCGGTCGCGCACCCGGGCCGCAATCCGACTCTCACGGTCAACCGGAAAAAACGCCCAATTTTGAAATTCGACCACGCTCGGCTGGCCGGCGATATCGGTCTGCAATTCGCGCGCTTCGCCTGCCACCGGCTGCCAGATCACCCGCCCGTCCTGCCGCAGCAGATCGCCAAGATGCGCCGGCCCGCCGGGCAGGCGGACGACCGATCCGGCAGCGCTACCGACGCTGTTACGCCCCGGCTCCAGCCAGAACAGCCCGACCATCCCGAGCCAACTGTCGGCGGCGGCAAGCTCGTTGTGGCGAGCCTGCCGCCAGTCGGCGTAAGCCTTATTTGGCAAAGCGCATGATCCCGCCGGTCGCCGGGTCGCAACTGACGCGGATCACATCCCTGGCGGCGAACTTGCCTTCGAGGATGGCCTTGGCCAGCGGATTCTCGATCTGCTGCTGGATCGCCCGCTTGAGCGGCCGGGCACCAAACACCGGGTCGAAGCCGGCCTGGGCCAGTTCGGCCAGCGCCGAGCCGTCGACGACGATGCCCATGTCGAGCTGGGCCAACCGCTTTTCGAGATAGCCAAGCTGGATCTTCGCGATGCCGGCAATGTGTTTTTCGTCGAGCGCATGGAAGACCACAACCTCGTCGATCCGGTTGATGAACTCCGGCCGGAAGTAGTTCTTCACCTCGGCCATCACCGCCATCTTGATCACGCCGTAATCGTCGCCCGACATTTGCTGGATCATCTGGCTGCCGAGGTTGGAAGTCATGACGATGACCGTGTTCTTGAAGTCGACGGTACGCCCCTGACCATCGGTCATCCGGCCATCATCGAGCACCTGCAGCAGCACGTTGAAAACGTCCGGATGGGCCTTCTCGACTTCATCGAGCAGGATCACGCTGTACGGCTTGCGACGCACGGCCTCGGTCAGGTAGCCGCCCTCTTCGTAGCCGACATAGCCCGGCGGCGCACCAATCAGGCGGGCGACCGAGTGCTTCTCCATGAACTCGCTCATGTCGATGCGGATCAGATGATCCTCGGCGTCGAACATGAACTCGGCCAGCGCCTTGCACAGCTCGGTCTTGCCGACCCCCGTCGGGCCAAGGAAGAGGAAGGAACCGTAGGGGCGATTCGGATCGGACAGCCCGGCCCGTGAACGACGGATGGCATCGCCAACCAGGCGCACCGCCTCATCCTGCCCGACCACCCGCTTGTGCAGCCGATCTTCCATGTGCAGGAGCTTCTCGCGCTCGCCCTGCATCATCTTGCTGACCGGAATGCCGGTAGCGCGTGACACCACTTCGGCGATTTCCTCGGCACCAACCTGCGTGCGCAGCAGAATGTTCTTCTTGCCCTCGCCTTCGCCCGCCTTTTCAGCCGTCTTCAACTGGGCTTCGAGTTGCGGCAGCTTGCCGTATTGCAGTTCGGCCACCTTGTCGAGTTTGCCTTCGCGCTGCAAGCGGGTGACTTCGGCCTTGAGCTTGTCGATTTCTTCCTTGATGTGCGCCGAACCCTGAACCTGGGCCTTCTCGGCCTTCCAGATTTCTTCGAGATCGGAGTATTCCTTGGCCAGCTTGGCGATTTCTTCCTCGATTAGCCCGAAACGCTTCTTCGAGGCTTCGTCCTTCTCGCGCTTGACCGCCTCGCGCTCGATCTTGAGCTGGATGATGCGCCGGTCGAGCTTGTCCATGACCTCGGGCTTGGAGTCGATTTCCATCTTGATGCGCGCCGCTGCCTCGTCGATCAGGTCGATGGCCTTGTCGGGCAGGAAACGGTCGGTGATGTAGCGATGCGACAACTCGGCGGCAGCGACGATGGCCGGGTCGGTGATGTCGACGCCGTGGTGCAGTTCGTACCTTTCCTGCAGACCGCGCAGGATGGCGATGGTGCTTTCCACTGACGGCTCCTCGACCAGCACCTTCTGGAAACGGCGCTCCAGCGCGGCATCCTTCTCGATGTATTTGCGGTATTCGTTGAGCGTCGTCGCCCCGATGCAGTGCAATTCGCCGCGCGCCAGCGCCGGCTTGAGCATGTTGCCGGCGTCGATGGCGCCCTCGGCCTTGCCGGCACCGACCATGGTGTGCAGTTCGTCGATGAAGAGGATGATCTGCCCGGCTTCCTGCGACACCTCCTTGAGCACGGCCTTCAGCCGTTCCTCGAACTCGCCGCGATACTTGGCGCCGGCCAGCAGACCGGCCATGTCGAGGACCAACACCTTCTTGCCCTTGAGCGTTTCCGGCACCTCACCGTTGATGATGCGCTGGGCCAGCCCTTCGACGATGGCCGTCTTGCCGACGCCGGGCTCACCAATCAGCACCGGGTTGTTCTTGGTCCGCCGTTGCAGAATCTGGATGGCACGACGAATTTCATCGTCGCGGCCGATCACCGGATCGAGCTTGCCTTGTGCGGCGCGCTCGGTCAGGTCGATGCAATATTTCTTGAGCGACTCGCGCTGGCCTTCGGCCTCCTGCGAATCGACCCCCTGCCCGCCGCGCACGGCCATGATCGCGGCCTCCAGCGCCTTGCGGGTCAGCCCGTGCTGCTTGGCCAGACGACCGGTTTCGTTCTTGTCCTCGCACAGGGCAAGCAGGAACATTTCGCTGGCAATGAACTGGTCACCGCGCTTTTGCGCTTCCTTGTCGGTCAGGTTGAGCAGGTTGCCCAGATCGCGGCCGATGGACACGTCACCGCCGTGACCTTCGACCTTGGGCAAGCGGGTCAGCGCCTGTTCCAGATCCTTGCGCAGGCCCGCCACATTGGCTCCGGCCCGGCCGAGCAAGGATGTCGTGCCGCCGTCATCCTGATTGAGCAGGGCGAGCAGCAGGTGCTGCGGTTCGATGAACTGCTGGTCGCCACCAATGGCCAGACTCTGGGCATCGGACAAGGCTTGCTGGAACTTGGTCGTGAATTTGTCGAGGCGCATTTCAATTCTCCCGGTGAGGATTTTCTGTTACCGGACAGATGAGGACTGATCAGGAAATTTCAACCCGCAGCCATCAGGGTTTACCACCTGACCGACTTCTAAAAACCCCATTACATAATGGTATTGTGCTAAATTTCGAGTATCAAATTTGAAACTTTAGTCAAATCAAGAAGCGCGAAGGGATAGAGAGATGTCCAATCAGGGAATGACACTACGGGGCAAACTGCTCGCCATGACGGCCATAACGGTCATCGCGCTGGCCGCCCTCTTCTCGGCGCTGCTGATCAATGGCAAGAGCCAGATGCTCGAAGATCGCCAAGCCAAGGTGCGCAATCTGGTTGAATCAACGCATGGCATTCTGACCTTCTACGAAAAACTGGCCCGCGACGGGCAAATGTCCGTTGAAGACGCCAAAAAATCCTCTGCTGCGGCAATTCGTACCCTGCGCTACGACAAGATCGAGTATTTCTGGATCAACGACCTGCAGGACATCATGGTCATGCACCCGATCAAGCCTGAACTTGAGGGAAAGAAACTCGACCAGATCAAGGACAAGAACGGCAAGCTGCTGTTCGTCGAATTCAACAACACGGTCAAGACCAAAGGCGCTGGCTTTGTCGATTACCTCTGGCCGAAACCGGGTTCAGAGGAAGGCGTGCCAAAAATTTCCTTCGTCATGGGTTTCGAGCCATGGGGCTGGGTACTCGGTTCCGGGATCTACGTAGACGACGTCAACGCCAAGTTTCATAGCGATGCCGTCAAGCTTCTGCTCTGGGGTCTGGGCATCGCCGGTTTCATCGCCATCTCGCTGCTGCTGCTGTCGAACAACATCATCAAAACCCTGGGCGGCGACCCGGCAATCGCCTCGGCCATCACCAAGCGCATCGCGGCCGGTGATCTGGCAACGCCGGTCGACTGCCGCCCGGACGACAAGGACAGCCTGCTCGCCAACATCCGCATCATGCAGGAAACCCTGCGCACCATGATCGCCAGCATCGTCGCCAACGCCGAACAAGTCGCCTGTGCAGCCGACCAGTTGCTCAGCGCCTCCGAACAAGTCGCCGTACGGGCCAGCCAGCAGAGCGATGCAGCCTCATCAATGGCCGCCTCGGTCGAGGAGATGGCGGTCAGCATCGATCAGGTCAAGGAAAATGCCAGTGAAGCGCACAGCATTTCGCAAACAGCCGGTGAAATCTCCGAAGATGGGGCAGCCGTCATCCACAATGCTGCAAGCGAAATGCGCAAGATTTCCCAGGCGGTTCAGGCATCGTCGGAGATCATCGAAGACCTCGGACACCAGTCTGACCAGATCACTTCCATCGTCAATACCATCAAGGAAATTGCCGATCAGACCAACCTGCTGGCGCTCAATGCCGCCATCGAGGCCGCCCGCGCCGGCGAACAGGGTCGCGGCTTTGCCGTGGTCGCCGACGAAGTGCGCAAGCTGGCCGAGCGCACCGCGAACTCGACCAAGGAAATCGGCGAAATGGTGGCCAAGATCCAGAATGGCACACGCAGTGCGGTGAGCAGCATGCAGGATGGCGTCCGCCAGGTTGGCAATGGCGTCGAACTGGCCAATCAGGCCGGTGACTCGATCAACCGGATTCGCGATGGCGCCATGCGCGTCACTGTTGTGGTCAACGGCATTTCCGATTCGATTTCGGAACAGAGCATGGCCAGCAACGAAATCGCCCAAAAACTGGAAACGATTGCCCAGATGTCTGAAGAAAGCGCTGTCGCCGTTCACCATACGGCCGATGCCGCTCGCCAGTTACAGGCGTTGTCGAACGCGTTGCATCAGACAGTAGCGAAGTTCAAAACCTGATTGGTGGTCTGGATTTCTCCGGGGAGCCTTCGCTCCCCTTTTTTATTTCTGCCAGCGCGCCGCCGCGCTGTCGTCGGCATCGCGGGCATCGACCCAGCGGGCGCCCTCCGGCGTCGCTTCGCGCTTCCAGAACGGGGCGCGGGTCTTCAGGTAATCCATGATGAATTCGCAGGCGGCAAAGGCTTCGCCGCGGTGGGCGCTGGTCACGGCGACGAGCACGATCTGGTCGCAGGGCTTGAGCGGGCCGACGCGATGGATGACCAGCGCATCGTAGATATCCCAGCGGCCTTTGGCTTCGGCGACGATTTCTTCGAGCGCCTTTTCGGTCATGCCGGGATAGTGTTCCAGTGTCATTTCCGAGATGCTGGTGCCGTGGTTCATGTCACGAACCAGACCGAGAAAGCTGGCCAGCGCGCCAACCCGGGCGTCGCCGGCGCGCAAGGCGGCCAGTTCGGCCCCAACGTCAAAATCCGCTTCCTGCACCCGTACCGTCATCCTGCCCTCCACCTGCTTGCCTGTCTGCTAACAACCAAAACCTACGACTAACAACTCCCTCAAACCACCTCGCGTGCTTCCATGAAACGCAGCTTGGGATATTTCTCTTTGACCATGTTGAGATAAACATTGTTCGGCGCCAGGTAGACCGGATCATCGGCCCCGTCGAGCGCGACGTTGGCGCTGTAGCGGTCGGAAATCTGCCGTAGTTCGTCAGCATCGCCATGAATCCAGCGCGCCGTTGCGCAGTTGTAGGACTCGAAAATGACCTGCACGCCGTATTCGTGCTCCAGACGGCTGGCCACCACGTCGAACTGCAGCGTGCCGACGGCGCCGAGGATCAGATCGGTGCCGGACAGCGGGCGGAACAACTGGGTCGCACCCTCTTCCGCCAGCTGTTGCAGGCCCTTTTGCAACTGCTTGATCTTCAGCGGATTGGCGATGCGGGCCAGACGGAAATGTTCCGGCGCGAAAGACGGAATGCCCGTGAAGCGCAGCTCTTCGCCTTCGGTAAAGGTTTCGCCGAGACGGATGGTGCCGTGGTTCGGGATGCCGATGATGTCGCCCGGATAGGCTTCGTCGGTCGTGCTGCGGTCGCGCGCCATGAAGGTGATGGCGTTATTGACCGACAGGAACTTGCCGGCGCCGCCCTGCTTGACCTTCATGCCACGCTCGAAGCGGCCGGAACAGACGCGCAGGAAAGCGATGCGGTCGCGGTGCTTGGGGTCCATGTTGGCCTGGATCTTGAAAACGAAGCCGGAGAATTTCGGCTCGTTCGGCGCCACTTCGCGCGTCGTGGACGGCCGGGCAATCGGCGGCGGCGACAGGTCGACGACGGCGTCAAGCAGGCTCTGCACACCGAAGTTGTTGACCGCCGAACCGAAAAAGACCGGCGACTGCTTACCGTTCAGGTAGGCCTCGGCATCGAAGGCATGCGAAGCGCCGCGGACCAGTTCGATGTCAGTGCGCAACTCGTCGGCCTGCGAGCCGATCAGCTCGTCGAGACGCGGACTGTCGAGCCCCTGGATGATCTCGGCCGTGCCCTTCTCGGCCTGCGGATCGAAGAAGGCGATGGCGTCGTCGTAAAGGTGATAAACACCCCGGAAACGCTTGCCCATGCCGATAGGCCAGGTCATCGGGGCGCACTGAATGCCGAGCACCGACTCGATTTCGTCGAGCAGGTCGATCGGCTCCTTGCCTTCGCGGTCGAGCTTGTTGATGAAGGTCAGGATCGGCGTGTCACGCATGCGGCAAACGTTCAACAGCTTGATCGTCTGCGCCTCGACGCCATTCACCGAGTCGATCACCATGACGGCCGAGTCGACGGCGGTCAGCGTGCGGTAGGTATCTTCCGAGAAGTCCTCGTGGCCCGGCGTGTCGAGCAGGTTGATCATGCACTCGCGGTAGGGGAACTGCATGACCGACGAAGTCACCGAAATGCCGCGCTGCTTTTCCAGCTCCATCCAGTCCGAGGTCGCGTGGCGCGACGCCTTGCGGGCACGCACTTCGCCGGCCACCTGAATGGCGCCGCCGAACCACAGCAGCTTTTCAGTCAGCGTCGTTTTACCAGCGTCGGGGTGGGAGATGATGGCAAAAGTTCTTCTTCGCCTTATCTGCTCTGCGATTGAACCGTCTGCCATCAGAACTCTTTCCCCGTTATGTACACAGCTATGTACGCATTCCCCAATGTGCTCATAGCTCGTTCCACATCAGTCTCTTTGTCGCCCTTGGCAACCGGCCAGTGCTGCCTGCGACTGAATTTTAGCACGCAAGGGCTCTTAAGAGCGTCTTATCTCCATTAGAATGCTCGTGAGAGCGTTTATGTCGGGTCATTGCCCGCCAAGCATGGTATCTGTTGGAGACGTGCCAATTTTTCATCGGTGAACCATGACTGCCCGGAACAAGCTGCTGGCTGCGCCGCCTTATCCCGTCGAACAGACGCTCAAGCGCCTGGGCGCGAACCTCCGCACGGCACGCCTGCGCCGAAACCTCACCATCGAAGATATAGCGGAGAAGATCGGCACGGGGGTTCGTGCGGTTGCCGATGCCGAACACGGCAAGGCCTCGACGGGGATGGCTGTCTATGCGGCGATGCTGTGGGCGCTCGATCTCCTGGGCCACATGGACAACGTTGCCGCACCGGAAAAAGACGAGGAAGGCCAAGCCCTCGCCTTGTCCCGCGAACGCGCCCGCGCGCGGCCTGATCGCAGCTTGGACAACGATTTCTAGTCCCTCCTGCTCACGCGAACGAGACAATCCGCTCCTCACATATCTCAAGCGTTCGATTCACAGTAGCCTCACCAGATGGCCCGTAGTCGGGGAGCTTGGGCAAGGTAATCGCGGCAACGGCAGCCTGCATCCGTTGCAGAACGTCATCGATCGCGGCATTCGTGTCCGAAGCCCGAAGTCCGGCTATCGCGGAAACCCCTAGGAAGTCGGCACGCTTGAGCCGTTCGTCCTTGCCGTTGAGCTTGAGCGCCATGCGGTCATGTTCAAAGCGGGGAAAGACCCGTGTCGTTAAGGTGTCGTAGACCGGGGCAAGCCGAACGCTGCGGAAGGCCGGATCGCCGGATCCGGCGATTTTCAGAACCGCCATGTTCTTGAGATGCATGTCGCCATCGGCGATAAGCCAGCCAAACAAGGCGCGCTTCACGAGAATCAGAAGGTCTTCATCGGGTGATGAGGACAGCGCTTTCAAGGCACGCGCCACGCGTTCAATGGTGCCGTCGTACTTAGCATCCGGGGCCAAGTCGAGCACTGAGCAAAAGTCTTCCATCGCCAGCAGGCGGTGGTCATCGGCTCCCGTGCGAATATCGAACCGCTCGACCAGGAGCGCCGGAGGCATGCCATCAGGCATCGCGATCAGGGCCGCTGCGGGAACCGTGAACCCGGCCTCCCTTGCCAGCGCGAGGCCGAGCCACTCGACCAGCGGCAAAGCCTCGAAGCCGCCAGTCCCTGCGGGTTTCAGGATTTGCGTGAATGGTGTGCCGATGCTGGCCGACAACTTGCCATCCGGCCCCAGCGTCATAGGAGCCTTGATCTGTACGCCGGACAGACGCGGCGTGTCGGCGTGCGCGTAAATCAGAGCGAGGTTGCGCTCGAAGTCCTGCTCCATCGCGCTGCGGCCTGGCCCGGCATAGGTGCCGGTGAACACGCCTGCCGCCGCATGCTCGGCAAGGCGTGTCGTGAGCACATCGAGCGGCAGAGCAGCAAGCTCGCTCCTGTTCTCGGCAATGGTGATGTTGGACATGTAGCGCGTGCCCGAGCGCAACACGGCCCGCTCATCGCGACCCTTGAGGACTGCTTCGAGCCACCCCTCGGGCAGCAACGAGACGATGAAGGGCGGCAGCTTTCCCGGTACCGTCTGGCGAATAACGGGCGGCATGGGCGTACCGGTGTCTGTCTGGGACCACCGCCATTCGAAGCCGTCATGAACGAGGTTGCCAATCGGCACCCCATGCCACGCGACCGTCAGGTCGAACGCGGCCTCATTACGGGCTGGCGCTGTCGAAGGATGGCGCAGCAAGAACTTCTCGGCCCCCTCGCCCTCGCGGTACCAGTCGTTCTCCCGGGCGAGCGCCCATACGGCATCGCTGGCGGCCTTGGGGCTTCCGTACTCCTCGACAAGGCGGGCAGCGATGGCCTCGCGTGTCGATGAATCGATGGACGCAGCATGTTCGCTGCGCAGGCGAAAGGCTTCGAGAAAGCGTTGGCGGATCGAGGACACATTGACGGAAAACTCGCCCATGCTGTCGGCAACAACGGCGGGCGCGAGAGAGGCTTTCCCGGGTGCCTTGTTCTGAACGATCTCTAGTGCTCTGATCCGGGTGCGCTGGCCGCGTTGGCCCGTCAGGTAGAGGCAGCCATCGCGGGTCGGCCCCAGCAGAACTGCGCTCGCGGCCGACAGGTAAGCATTCGGATAGAGGTAGCGTGCGATGCGCACGGCATGAGCAAGGACGGTCTGGTCGATGTCATCAGTGGCATCGACATAGATGCCCCGCATCAACTGGACGAGCTTGCCCGTCTCTGCCAGGTAGTGGCTGCGGGTCTTGTCGATGGTCTCGCCGACGAGGTGAAGGGGCACTTTTATAACTTTCGCGTGTTTCAGACACGTAAAAGTTAGCATCCGTACCATCGAAAGACAAGAAAACTCTAACTTTTCCGCATTTAACCTTGAAACTGCGCACCAAAACAAAAAAGCCACCCGAAGGTGGCTTTTTCATGAATTTTTGGTGCGCCCGGAGCGATTCGAACGCCCGACCCCTTGGTTCGTAGCCAAGTACTCTATCCAGCTGAGCTACGGGCGCACACCTAAACTGCTTTATCTTCTACTGCTGCCGGTTTTTCAAGCTTCGGCGGGTTGTTCTGCTGGTGCGCCCGGAGCGATTCGAACGCCCGACCCCTTGGTTCGTAGCCAAGTACTCTATCCAGCTGAGCTACGGGCGCACTGTCAGAGCGGCGCATTATACGGGCGCTGGCGTAGAATGCAAGGTTTCCGCCGAAAAAAGCTGATGTCTTTCTCCTTCGTTCGCATGCCGATGTACCCCGAGTGCTGGTCGAGTTGCGGTTCGTGCGCGAGCGGCGATGTATTCATTCTCGAATTGCTGGTGGCGGTTGGCGACAGGGTGGAGCGCGACGACAACATTCTGACGCTGGAAACCGGCAAGGTGGCGCTGGATATTCCCAGCCCGCACGCGGGCCGGGTGGTTCAAATCCACGTTACAGAGGGCGATACAGTCGCCGAAGGCGCGCTACTGGTGACTCTGGAATCAGACTGAAAAGCGCTTTCGGGAAGCCGGAATCGCCCCCTCCCCTTACTTTGGGACATCGACCTCCATGGCGTTGCGCACTTCACGCACGCCGCGAACACCACTGGCGAGGTCGATCGCCCGGCGCAGCGCATGTTCGTCGGGCACCGAGCCGCCAACGGTAACGACGGCTGATTTGGCAAGGACACGGAACTGCGAACCGGCCAGACCGATGTCGGTGCGCAGCAGGGTTTCGACCTTGTCGATGAGGGCCGCGTCCTGAGCTTCGTTGTTGGCCACCATCGCGGCGAGCAGTTGCGGATCGTCGGTGGCGAAGGCGGCAAGGCCGAGGCCGGCAAAGGTGGCTGCAGCGGTGATGCTGGCGACCATGAGGTGACGTTTGAACATGGCTATTCCCTTTTATTGTTGATTGCCATCAGCCTATTGCGAAGTCCGTGCCAGCTATTTATTTTTGTTTTAAATCAACGAATTAAATCAGTCTTGCGTTTTCAACGACGGGTATTCCGTCGTGCGGTAACGACAGCTGTTTTTGCCGCGGGGAGAAATCCCCGGGAAACCGTCATCCCGCGCAGTCGGGAATGACGGCGCTGTTTCGCTAGGCAGGCCCCGGCTTGTCTCCGCCTGACGGCGGGCTATCGCCTTCGCTGCGGAACATGGCTGGCGTCAGGTCGTGTTTCTGCAACAGGCGGTAGAACTCGGTCCGGTTGCGTTCGGCCAGGCGCGCGGCATCAGCGACATTGCCGTCGGTCAGTTTGAGAAGCTGGACGAGGTAGTTGCGCTCGAAGCGTTGCTTGGCTTCGGCGTAATTGAGGGCGTCCATGACCGGCACGCGCAGGGCGCGCTGGACGAGGGTCAGCGGGATGAGCGGCGTGGAGGTCAGCGCGCAGCTTTGCTCGACGACGTTGAACAGTTGCCGGACGTTGCCCGGCCAGGCGGCCGTGGCCAGCGCCTCCAGCGCTTCGGGGGCGAAGCCGTTGACCGGTTTGCCGTATTTTCCGGCGAGGAGCTGGACGAAATGCAGGGCGAGCAGCGGGATGTCTTCGCGCCGCTCGTCGAGGCGGGGCAGGGTCAGCGACACGACGTCGAGACGGTAATAGAGGTCTTCGCGGAATTGGCCCTGGGCCATCGCAAGATCAAGGTCGCGGTGGGTCGCCGAGAGCAGACGGACATCGACCGGCTCGGCCTTGGTCGTGCCGACCGGGCGCACGACGCGTTCCTGCAGCACGCGCAGCAGCTTGACCTGCAGGGCGAGCGGCATGTCGCCGATTTCGTCGAGGAAGAGCGTGCCGCCATTGGCCGTCTGGAACAGGCCGACACGACTGGCACCGGCACCGGTGAAGGCGCCTTTGGCGTGGCCGAAGAGTTCGGATTCAAGCAGTTGTTCGGGAATGGCACCGCAGTTGATGGCGACGAATGGCCCCTTGGCGCGCGGACTGGCGCGGTGGATGGCGCGGGCCAGGACTTCCTTGCCGCTGCCGCTTTCGCCGCGGATCAGCACGCTGGCATCGGAGGCGGCGACCATGCGCGCCTCGGCCATCAGTTCGGCCATCCGGCTACTGCGGAAGATGACACCTTCCATCCAGGCGTCGTCGCCCTTCCCGGCCGCGCGTGGCTCGTCACCTGGGTGCGAGGTCGGCGCCGAGAGTTGCAGGGCACGGTCGATCTTTTCGAGCAGGATCTGGCTGTCGAAGGGTTTGGTCAGGTAGCCGAAAACGCCGCGCGAGGTGGCAGCGACGGCATCGGGGATATTGCCGTGGGCGGTGAGCAGGATGACCGGCAGCGTTGGCCGGGTCCGGCGGATTTCCTCGAACAGCGCCAGGCCGTCCAGCCCGGGCAGGCGAACGTCGCTGACGACGACGCGCGGCGGATCGACGGCGATCTGGGCCAGCGCCTGCTCGGCCGAACCGACAGCGGTGATGCGGAAACCCTTGGCGCGCAGGCGCATGGTCAGCAGCTTGAGAATATCGTCGTCGTCGTCGACGACCAGTACGTGGGCGCCGGCCATTACCGCTTGCCTCCATCCGGGCTGACAACGCGCGGGCGCGGGATCAGTGTTTGTTCGATGTTGGCCAGACTGTCGAGTTTTTCCTGCAGTTCGGCCGTCTTGCGCTGGCTGTCCTTCAGTTGCTGGCTCAAGAGCAGGCCCTGCTTTTCCAGTTGGTTTTCGAGTTTCATGCGTTCCTGGTAGTTGTCGGCGAGTTGCCGGGCCAGCGGGTGAAAAGGCGCCGCTGCCGGTTCGCTCGATTTGAGTACGCCTTCGAGCAGCGCCAGCCCCTTGCCGAGATCCTGCTGGACGCGCGGATGCCCGAGCAGCAAGGCCATCCTGACCTGCGTGAAGGGCGTCTGCGGCACGGCAACGAGCACCGTGCGTTCGCGGCCCAGTTCGGCCGGCGTCAGGCGCGACAGGCTCTGGTTATAGACCAGTGCAGCCTCCGGACTGGTGTCTTCGAGGTGCAGTTTCCTGGCCAATGGGCCGGAAGCGCAGCCTGCTACGGTCAACCCGAAAAAAAGGCCAAAAATGAAAACCGCCACGCGGCGGAAAAACGTCGGATATTTACTGCTCATCAGGTATTTCCACACAAAAATGGGCGCCCGTTTCTTGCGGGACGAGGTACACCGTGCCGCCCATCGCCCGCACCAGCTCGCGCACGATGGAAAGCCCGACGCCGCTACCCTGGCGCGGCGCCGGCGCCGAGCGCTGGCCCTGGACAAAGGGCTCGAAGATGCGTTGCCGGTCTTCCTCGGCGACGCCCGGCCCCTGATCGACACACTCGAAGCGCCAGAGGCCTTCAATGTGGCTGACCGAGAGGCGGATTTCGCCGTTCTCGGGGCTGAAATCGATGGCGTTGGACAACAGATTGTCGAGCACGACCGTCATTTTCTCGGCGTCGAGCATGGCCGTTTCCTGCGAGGACTCGATGACGATCTTCAACTGCCGCGACTGGCTGTGCAGTTCGCGGCGCTGGGCGACCGTGCTGAGCAGCCGGCGCAGCCGGGTCGGGGCAATTTGCAGGCGACGCGCCTCGAAGGCGGCGGCATTGAGCGTCAGCAGGCTCTCGATTTGCTGCTGCAGGCTGATCACGTTGTGCTGCAGGATATCAACCACCTCGCGCTGCCCTGCTGCCAGCGGTCCGGGGACTTCCTCGCGGAGCAAGGAGACGCCTTCCTTGAGTGCCGTCAGCGGCGTTTTCAATTCGTGCGAGACATGGCGCAAGGCCCGCTCACGGTCCGCCTCCAACTCGGCCAGACGCTGGCGCAACCAGTCCAGCCGCTTGCCGAGCTGGCGCAAGTCGGCCGGGCCGCTGACCGTGATGGCTTCGTCGAAACGGCTGGCGCCGAGCCGGATGATCGCCTGCTCAAGGTGGCGCACCGGCCGAACCAGCCACCAGCCCATGGCCAGCGCGACGAGCAGCGCGCCACAGAGGGCCAGGGCAATGCGCCCGCCCAGGCGCAAGCGGTTGGTCTCGAGGTCTTCCAGCGACTTGCGATTCTGCCCTTCAATCCAGCGTTGCCCGGCCTGCTTCAACAGGCCATCGAGCTCGGCCATGCGGGCCAGCAGGGGAATGATCTCGGCTTGGGGAATGTTCTGTTCGAGGCCGCTGCGCAGCGCCTCGGCGACCATGCGCCAACCGCCAAGCAAGGGCTGGAGCGGCTCGGCGGCCAGCGTGTCGAGCCGATCGACGACGGCCAGCGACTGGCTCAGGTGTTCGTCGAAGCGCTGGCGGAAGACCGGATTGTCGAGCACCAGATACTGCCGCGCGCTGCGTTCGATATCGACGGTGCGTTCGCCAAGTTCCTGGATCGACGCCGTCAACTGAATGGCCAGCTCGCTGCTGCGCCGGCTCTGATCGACCAGCCGCTCTACAACCAGCCAGCTTTGCACCGCCGCGCCGCCAAGGAGCAGGACAATCAGGGCAAAGCCAAGCAACATCCCCTGGCGGAAGGAAATTCGATTCATCGGCGCTCTGTGTCTTAAAACTGAAGTTTAAACCGCCATGCGGGCGGGTACGGCTGGGAGGCCACCGGGAAACCAGGCTATCAGCCGCCATGGTGAGCAATTTATAACTTATAAATCAATTGATTAGAAACATGTCGCAATTTCACGACAGGCTTCTGGTCTAGATTAGCTGCCTTTGCCGGGAAAACCAAAAATATCTGTCGCAATTTCACGACGGATCGAGGCTGTGAATTACGAAGCAACTTTTAAAATAAATCGTAAGTCATTGATTAACTGATACCTTGATTACATGGCACGCTTATCGCACTGGAGTTCCGGTCCGCCATTCATCGAAACCTCAAGACGGGAGTCAACGTGTTCAACAAACCCAGCATCCCCAATCGCAATGACGCCATCACCCACAAGGAGGTCAATAATATTCTGGGCAGTGCCGCCAGCAACCTTAACGTCTCTGCTGCACCAAGCAACACAGCAGCTACACCAGCCCCGCAGCCGGAAAAGACCGAGTCGCCGGCTGAAAACGTCATGGGCGCCCGCCTGATCGTCGGCCCCGATGTCAAACTCAAGGGCGCCGAAATTCTCGATTGCGACACGCTGGTCGTCGAAGGGCGCGTCGAAGCGACCATGGACAGCCGGGTTATCCGCATCGCCGACAATGGCTCGTTCTCGGGCAAGGTCAGCATCGACATCGCCGAAATTCACGGCTGCTTCGAAGGCGAACTGACTGCCCGCTCGCAACTGATCATCCACGCGACCGGCAAGGTGCACGGCAAGATCCGCTACGGCAAGCTGGTCATCGATGAAGGCGGCGAATTGTGCGGCGACATCAACGCCCTGTCGGCCGAGAAATCGACGCCCTTTCACCTCCGCGACGAAACGGCAAAAACACTCAGCGCCGTTGCCGTAGCCGGTTGATTGCAAATTGCATAAGCCATAGAATGCAGACTATGCAAAACGTCATACCCTCAAGTTCGACGCTCCGGCCCGGCTTAATGCTAGCTGCCTTGCGGCCGGGTTCGCTCGGCTCCAGCAGGGGTTTTGAGCAACCGGAACTGGTGGTTGCCCCAGCCGTGAGCTACCACCAGCACCGTGCCTGCAGCGCCCTGGTTCGCCGCATGTACGCCTGGCGCGGCTACCGGATTTCGCCACCGCGACAACTGATCGAAGATCCGAATCACGCGACGCTGGGCGCCTGGCTGGAGGGCGAACTGGTGGCGACGCTGACCGCTTCGCGCGATTCCAGCGCCGGCCTGCTCGCCGACAATCTCTACGCCGAGGAACTGGCCGGGCTGCGCCAGCCGTCCCGCGTTCTCTGCGAAGTAACAAGGCTGGCGGTGGATGTCGATGCCCATGATCCCGAATTGCTGAAATCACTTTTCCGCTCAAGTTATCAATACGCCCGGGCAGTTTTTGGCGTGACCGATGCGGTCATCGAAGTCAATCCGCGTCATGCGGCCTACTACCGCCGGGAATTCGGGTTTTCGCAGATTGGTACCGTTCGCACCTGCCCCCGGGTGGATGCGCCGGCGGTGCTGCTGCACCGTCCGCTCGGCAGTCTGAGCTTCTAGTTTTCCCTTCGCTTCAACGTAAATGACCAGCACCCGAGCTTCGGGAGGCTGGTCATTTGCATTGAAGCCTCGTAGACTCGCGCATCATTAATCTTTACGACGACAGGTAGGTTGTTCAATGGCTCAATACGTCATGTCCATGCTCCGCGTGAGCAAGATCGTTCCGCCCAAGCGGCAGATCATCAAGGATATTTCCCTCTCTTTCTTCCCCGGCGCCAAGATCGGCCTGCTCGGCCTGAACGGCTCGGGCAAATCGACCGTGCTCAAGATCATGGCCGGCGTGGACAAGGAATACGACGGCGAAGTGCAACACCTGGCCGGCGTTTCCATCGGCTACCTGCCGCAGGAGCCGCAGCTCGATGCCGCCAAGACGGTGCGCGAGGAAGTCGAATCGGCGCTCGGCGAAGTGATGCAGGCCCAGGCCAAGCTCGATGAGGTCTATGCCGCCTACGCCGACCCGGAAGCTGATTTCGACAAGCTGGCCGAAGAACAGGCCCGCCTCGAAGCGATCATTTCCACCGCCGGCTCCGACACCGAAGCACAGATGGAACTGGCCGCTGACGCCCTGCGCCTGCCGCCCTGGGAGGCCGTGATCGGCAACCTGTCCGGCGGCGAGAAGCGTCGCGTCGCGCTGTGCAAGCTGCTGCTCGCCAAGCCGGACATGCTTTTGCTCGACGAACCGACCAATCACCTCGACGCCGAATCGGTCGAATGGCTCGAACAATTCCTCGTCCGCTTCCCCGGCACCGTCGTCGCCGTCACCCACGACCGCTATTTCCTCGACAACGCTGCCGAATGGATTCTCGAACTCGACCGCGGCCACGGCATTCCGTACAAGGGCAACTACTCTAGCTGGCTGGAGCAGAAGGAAGCCCGCCTGGAAACGGAAAACAAGCAGATCGACGCCCACATGAAGGCGATGAAGCAGGAACTGGAATGGGTGCGTTCAAACCCCAAGGCGCGCCAGGCCAAATCGAAGTCCCGCATCGCCCGTTTTGAAGAGTTGTCGAGCCAGGAATACCAGAAACGCAACGAGACCCAGGAAATCTTCATCCCGGTCGGCGACCGTCTGGGCGGCAAGGTCATCGAATTCAACGGCGTCACCAAGTCCTTCGGCGACAAGCTGCTCATGGACAACGTCAGCTTCACCATCCCGGCCGGCGCCATCGTCGGCATCATCGGCCCGAACGGTGCCGGTAAATCGACCCTGTTCAAGATGATCACCGGCCAGCAACAGCCCGACTCCGGCACGGTCGACATCGGCCCGACGGTCAAGATGGCCTATGTGGACCAATCGCGTGACTGCCTGGATGGCTCGAAGACAGTATTCGAGGAACTCGCCCAAGGCAGCGACATCCTGCAGATCGGCAAGTTTGAAATGCCGTCACGCGCCTACATCGGCCGCTTCAACTTCAAGGGCGCCGACCAGGGCAAGCAGGTCGGCAATCTGTCCGGCGGCGAACGCGGTCGCCTGCACCTGGCCAAGACGCTGATGACGGGCGGCAACGTGCTGCTGCTCGACGAACCGTCGAACGACCTCGACGTCGAAACGCTGCGCGCGCTGGAAGACGCCCTGCTCGAATTCCCCGGCTGCGCGATGGTCATCTCGCATGATCGCTGGTTCCTCGACCGCATTTGTACGCACATCCTCGCGGCCGAAGGCGATTCGCAGTGGAATTTCTTCGAAGGCAATTTCCAGGAATACGAGGAAGACAAGCGCAAGCGTCTGGGCGAAGAAGGTGCCAAGCCCAAGCGGATTCGCTACAAGCCGATTACGCGCTAAAAAAGCAAATGGCCGAAATTTCGATTTCGGCCATTTTTTCCGGTTGACCGTCGCAGTCAACGCAAAACGGGCGCCACTCGGCGCCCGTTTTTTCTTCTTCCCCCCGCCAATGCGGAAGGATGAAACTTGAAGTCTTAGTGCTTGAGGCTGGCGGAGAAAACCGCCTTGGTCTTTTCGGAAAACTGGAATTCGTTGAAAGCGCGGCTGATTTCAGCTTCATTGCGACCTTCGGAATGATCTTCAAAATTGATGCCGATAACCTTGCCGTTGGCTGCCAGAGTCTGGAAGGCGAAACGCCAGCGTTGGGCTTCAGCCAGCCGCTCGCGCAGTTCGGCTTCGTTGGAAATGGTAATACCGGCTTTCTTCAGGGAATCCAGGAATTGATCGAAGGATTCGTTGCTCAGACTGCCCATTTATATCTCCGTAGGTATGCGGTGTTTGATCACCATGTGTCGTATAACGACTCGACTTTGATTCGGTTGACACGAAAGTGACAGAAGTTTGAATGCGATAATGTCGCCCCATGAAGAAGCTCAATACCACCGCCGATATCCCTGAAATCCGTCCCGGGCAGTCCATCGAACTGCTCAAGGAACTCCACATCCTGACCCGAGACGGCAAGCTCAATCAGGACACGCGGCGCAAGCTCAAACAGGTCTATCACCTCTACCAGTTCATCGAACCGCTGCTGGATGGCGCCGAGACCCTGGTCGACCATGGGGCCGGCAAGTCCTATCTCGGTTTCATCCTCTACGATCTCTGCATCAAGAATCGCGCCACCGGCGCGATCATCGGCATCGAAACACGCCCGGAGCTTGTCGAAAAATCCCGCGAACTGGCCACCCGGCTTGGCTTTGAGCGTATGCGCTTCCTTGCCTGCACGGTCGAGGACTCGCTGACTGCACCCGAGCTGCCGGCCAGCGTCGATGTCGTGACAGCGCTACACGCCTGCAACACGGCGACCGACGACGCCATCCGTTTTGCCCTGACCAAGAACGCCCGCCATATCGTCCTTGTCCCTTGCTGTCAGGCCGAAGTAGCCGCCACCATGCGGGCCCGGAAGAACGAATCGCTGTCGCAAAAACCGCTGTCCGAACTTTGGCGACACCCGATCCACACCCGCGAACTCGGCAGCCACCTGACCAACGTCCTGCGCTGCCTGCTGTTGGAGTCGCATGGCTATGACGTCACCGTGACTGAGCTGGTCGGCTGGGAACATTCAATGAAGAACGAGCTGATCATCGCCAGCAAGCGCGGCGCTCCGCGCAAAAATGCCCGCGAACGGGCCGAAGCCATCCTGCGCGAGTTCAATCTCGACGAACTTGCCCCGCGTTTTACGTACTAAGGCGCCATGACTCGAATTCAACACCCGCTCGAACTCCTCGCCCCGGCCAAGAACGCCGATTTCGGCATCGAAGCCATCAAGCACGGGGCCGACGCCGTCTACATCGGCGGCCCGGCTTTCGGTGCCCGTTACGGCGCCGGCAACGATGTCGCCGAAATCAAACGGCTCTGCGATTTTGCCCACCGCTACCGGGCCAAGGTCTTCGTCGCGCTCAACACCATCCTGCGCGACGACGAGCTTGAAGACAGCCGCCAGCTCGCCTGGCAACTTTACGAAGCCGGGGCCGATGCGCTGATCATCCAGGACATGGGCCTGCTCGAACTCGACCTGCCGCCGATCCAGCTCCACGCCAGCACGCAGACCGACAATCGCAACGCCGACAAGGTCAAGTTTCTCGAAGACGTCGGCTTCTCACAAGTCGTTCTGGCGCGCGAATGCAGCTTAAACGAAATTATCAATATTGCTTCGCAAGCCAATGTTTCATTGGAATATTTTGTTCACGGTGCGCTGTGCGTCGCGTTCAGCGGCCAGTGTTACATCAGCCAGGCCCACACCGGCCGCAGCGCCAATCGCGGCGAGTGTTCGCAGGCCTGCCGCCTGCCTTACACGCTGGTCGACGACAAGGGCAAGACGATCACCGAGAACCAGCATCTGCTCTCGATGAAGGACAACAACCAGACCGCCAACATGCTCGACCTGGCCCGCGCCGGCGTCTGCTCCTTCAAGATCGAGGGACGGCTCAAGGACCTCAGCTACGTCAAGAACATCACCGCGCACTACCGCGGCCTGCTCGACGAGATCATCGCCAACAATCCCGAATTCACCCGCGCCTCAAGCGGTCGCAGCACCTGGACCTTCACGCCGCAGCCGGACAAGACGTTCAACCGCGGCTACACCGATTATTTCGCCAACGACCGTCAGGACGACATCGGCGCCTTCGATTCGCCCAGTTTCGTCGGCGAGCTGATCGGTGAAGTCGTCGACATCGGCGACGGTTCTTTCACGGTCAATGCTGAAAAACCCTTCAACAACGGCGACGGTGTCTGTTTCTACGACGGCCACGGTGAAGTCGTCGGCATGCGCATCAACCGCGCCGATGGCAAGACCCTGTTCCCGGCCGAAATGCCGGAAGAACTGACCGCCGGCGCCACCCTCTTCCGCAACCGCGACCAGGAATTCGAGCGTTCTCTGGAAAAGGAATCGGCCGACCGCCGCATTTCGGTGAAACCGGTGCTGGTCGAAACCGAAGACGGCTTCGCGCTGACCCTGACCGACGAAGATGGCGTGACTGCCACGGTCAACCGGAAAAATGGGCCAAAATCAGAATGGCAACTGGCCCAGAACCCTGAACCAGCGATGGCCAAGCTCAAGGAAAACCTCGGCAAATTCGGCAACACGATGTTCGTCGCCGAGCCGGTTGAACTCAAGCTCAGCCAGCCATGGTTCCTGCCCGTCAGCGCCATCAACGCCCTGCGTCGCGAAGCCACCGAACAGCTCGAAGCCGCCCGCCTGGCCAGCCACCCGCGCCCGCCGCGCGCCACCCCGGCCGCCAACCCGGTGCCCTACCCGCAGGAAGAACTGAGCTACCTCGGCAACGTCTTCAACACCAAGGCCCGCCAGTTCTACGAGAAACACGGCGTCAAGCTGATCGAGGAAGCCTACGAGGCCGGCAATGAAAAGGGCATGGTCTCGCTGATGATCACGCGCCACTGCCTGCGCTACAGCTTCAACCTGTGCCCGAAAGAGGTGAAACACCTCAAACCGGACCCGATGACGCTGATCAACGGCAACGAAAAACTGATCCTCAAGTTCGACTGCAAAGCCTGCGAAATGCACGTCGTCGGCAAGATGAAGAAGGGCGTCAAGCTTAACCTGGGAACGATTCGTCCGGCATGATGCGGGCGTGGAGCCCGCATGAAACCCATTCCCTGCCCGTCCTGCCGCTTCAGGCTTTGACGATATCGGTCGTCTTTCCCCACTGTGCCGCCTCTTATCCGCTTCTTTGTTCGCTAGGCTAGCGCTTTGCCTTCGGCTTCCTCCAGATTCGCAGTCGCCCGCGACACCCTTGCCGTTCAGCTCAAGGCTCGCAAGAAAATAAGCGTGCTTATCCGGATAACACAGACACTCACTACCGGCAGTATTCTGAGCCTCCGCGCCAGGGCAATCGCATCAAAATTCGAATGCCATTGTCCTTGCCCCTCTGAAATAATCGTTCACGCTCAACGGGTTGCGAAGGAGGCTGTTCACAGCCCCTTGATTTGTGTAGTTTTCTGTCTTTTTGGGGTGACTCATGGAGACAGGAAAGCAGGGAGCTCCCGGCTGCCGATAGACTGGGCGTCAGGTCGAGCTTGCGCTTCCGCCCGCCGCCCGCCGCCTTTTTTCGGAGTTTCTCCCCGGCGGCATCTTCAGTTCCAAATCCGCCCATCCTTGCCGAATTGTCTTGCCGTCAATTCCAAACAACCCCGCGATGTACTGTTGCCCGCCATGATCCAACTTGGCTGCCTCCACGGCAGCGTATCGGCGACGATCCTTTTCCGATAGGCGCCGATAGAACTCTTTCATCTGTTTCTCTACATCTTCTCGGTAATAGCTCACCCTGCACACCTCTGACGTTTTGGAGTCAGCTACCACGCAAGCGACGTCCCTTCGTTACGCCGTCAAAAAATGGGAAGTTATTTCGTAGGCCTTCCTTAGGGCTCGTTCGTCAATAACTTGAACATTTGGCTCGCTGGGCTCGGGCGCGCTCCGCGCCTTGCATCGCATCCCGACCCAGCGGCCAAATATCCAGCTTATTTCCTTACGAACCCTTAGTGGCAGCCTTCCTCTTCGTCATCACCGCCATGCACGTGGCCGTGCTCGACTTCTTCCGCACTGGCCGGGCGAATTGCCGTGACCGTGCAGGTGAAGACCAAAGCCATGCCGGCCAGCGGGTGATTGCCGTCGAGAACGACCTTCTCGTCGGCAATTTCGGTGACGCGATAGATCACGAAGTCATCTTCGCCGCCCTCTTCCGGGCCGCCTTCGAACTGCATGCCAACCTCAAGTTCCTTCGGAAAGTCCTTGCGTGGCTCGATCTGAACCATCTCGGCATCGTATTCACCAAACGCCTCGTCCGGCTGCAGCTTGACCTTGACCGACTCGCCGATCTTCTTGCCCTGCAAGGCTTCCTCGATCAGCGGGAAAATATCGTCGTAACCACCATGCAGGTAAATCAGCGGCTCGCGGCCTTCATCGACCACTTCGCCATCGGGATCGGTGACGTGGTAATCGAGGGTGATGACGGAATTCTTGGCAACCTGCGTGTTCATGAATTTAGTTCCTTGACGAGGCGCAGCACTTCCAGTGCGTGGCCCTTGTAATTGACGTTGTAAAGCGCGTGGCGAATGATACCGCGACGATCGATGATAAAGGTCGAGCGGCAAACGCCGAATTTCCTGTGGCCATCCACCTCCCTGGCCTGCCAGACACCGTATTGCTTGCAGACGGTGCCTTCTGCATCGGACAGCAGATCGATGCCGATACCTTCCTTGTCGCGAAACTCCGCATGCTTCAGGCAGTCGTCACGACTAACGCCGAACAGCACGCAATCCTGGCGGAGAAACTCGTCCTCGTGATCCGAAAAATCGGTGACCTCCTTGGTACAACAGGGGGTTCCATCTTTTGGATAGAAGAAAATAACGATGTGTTTCTGCCCCTGAAACTTCGCCAGATCGATAGTCTCCATATCGGCATCCGGCAACGAGAATGAGGGAGCCATTTCGCCAACCTTGAGCAGCATGTTGTTCTCCTTGAGCGCTCTGCGTGGGGCACTGCCGAGAACGATTCTAACGGAGGCAAATGCTGATGACTACTGCGGTCGACGCCTTTATTTCGCTTATTTTCCCGGAACCTTTTCCGGAATCTGCACGAAGGTTTCGTCCTGGCGGACCATGCCCAGCTCGAAGCGGGCACGTTCCTCGATGGCGTCGTAACCTTGTTTCAGGTCGCGAACCTCGGCGTCGAGGCCCGCGTTCCTGATTTCCAGTTTTTTGGTCACTTCCTTCTGCTGCTGCAATTGACGGTCGTACTCCCATACCTTCAGCCAGCCGCCCTTGCCCATCCACAGAGGGAACTGGAGCAGGCCGATGGCTGCGAGAAGGCCGACCGTCAGCCAGCGCATGCGTGACTAGCGCAGGTTGTAGAAGGTTTCGCGGCCCGGGTAGGAAGCGGTATCGCCCAGATCTTCCTCGATGCGGATGAGCTGGTTGTACTTGGCAATACGGTCGGAACGGGACAGCGAGCCAGTCTTGATCTGGCCAGCGTTGAGGCCGACAGCGATGTCGGCAATGGTGCTGTCTTCGGTTTCACCGGAACGATGCGAAATCACGGCGGTGTAACCGGCGCGCTTGGCCATTTCGACGGCGGCGAAGGTTTCAGACAGCGTACCGATCTGGTTGATCTTGACCAGAATGGAGTTGCAGATGCCCTTCTTGATGCCTTCCTTGAAGATCTTGGTGTTGGTGACAAAGATGTCGTCGCCAACGATCTGCACGGTCTTGCCCAGGCGGTCGGTAAGCAGCTTCCAGCCATCCCAGTCGGCTTCGGACATGCCGTCTTCAATCGAAACGATGGGGAACTGATCAGCCAGGTTGGCCAGATAGTCAACGAACTGAGCCGAGGTCAGTTCCAGACCTTCGCCAGCCAGGCGGTACTTGCCGTCCTTGTAGAACTCGGAAGCGGCGCAGTCGAGCGCCAGCAGCACATCCTGGCCCGGCACGTAACCGGCAGCCTCGATGGCCTGCATGATGATCTGCAGCGCTTCGGCGTGGCTACCCAGATTCGGGGCGAAACCGCCTTCGTCGCCGACGGCGGTCGAGTGGCCCTTCTTGTCGAGCAGCTTCTTCAGCGAATGGAAGATTTCAGCGCCGCAACGCAGGGCTTCGCGGAAGTTGGGCGCGCCGACCGGCATGATCATGAATTCCTGGATGTCCAGGCTGTTGTTGGCGTGTTCGCCACCGTTGATGATGTTCATCATCGGCACCGGCATCTGCATCGGGCCCATGCCGCCGAAATAACGATAGAGCGGCAGGCCGGACTCTTCGGCAGCGGCCTTGGCGACGGCCATGGAAACAGCCAGGATGGCGTTGGCGCCGAGGCGCGACTTGTTGTCGGTACCATCGAGGTCGATCATGGTCTGATCGATGAAAGCCTGCTCCTGAGCATCAAGACCGATGATCGCTTCAGAAATCTCGGTATTGACATTCTCGACAGCCTGCAGCACGCCCTTGCCGAGGTAGCGAGCCTTGTCGCCATCGCGCAGCTCGATGGCTTCGCGCGAACCGGTAGAGGCACCAGACGGAACTGCAGCGCGGCCCATGACCCCGGACTCGAGCAGAACATCGGCTTCGACCGTGGGGTTACCACGGGAATCAAGAATTTCACGGGCTACAACATCAACGATTGAACTCATACTTCTTCCTTATTATCAGAAGGTTAAATTAAAAACTTAAACTAAATAATTAACAGGTGAATTACTTCAGTTCTTCGAAACCAGCCGATTTGACAGCCCTGTCGAGCGCAACCAACGTCGCGAGCAGGCTTTCCATACGATCCAGCGGCCAGCTATTCGGGCCATCCGACCAGGCTTTCTCCGGGCAGGGATGGGTTTCCATGAACAGGCCGGAAATGCCGACAGCAACGGCTGCTCGTGCCAAAACGGGAACAAATTCGCGCTGGCCGCCGGAGGTCGTACCCTGCCCGCCCGGCAACTGCACCGAGTGGGTGGCATCGAAAACAACCGGGCAACCGGTTTCGCGCATGATGGCGAGGCTGCGCATGTCGGAAACGAGATTGTTGTAGCCAAACGAGGCGCCACGCTCGCAAACCATGATGTTGTCGGCGCCGTTATTCACTTCGCGCGCCTTGTCGACGACGTTCTTCATGTCGCCCGGCGCCAGAAACTGGCCCTTCTTGATATTGACCGGCTTGCCGCAGGTAGCGACCGCATGGATGAAATCAGTCTGGCGACACAAAAAAGCCGGCGTTTGCAGGACATCGACAACACTCGCCACAGCGGCAATATCTTCAATCGTATGTACATCGGTCAGGACCGGCACGCCGATCTGGCGCTGCACTTCGGAGAAGATGCGCAAACCTTCCTCAAGACCCAGACCGCGCACCGACTTGCCGGAACTGCGGTTGGCCTTGTCGTAGGAGGCTTTGAAAATGTACGGAATTCCCAGTCGACCGCAGACTTCCTTCATGTGGCCGGCGACATCGAGGCAGAGTTGCTCGGACTCGGCGGTGCACGGCCCGGCAATCAGGAAAAAAGGCTGGTCAAGACCAGCCTCGAAACCGCAGAGTTTCATTTAGCCTTGACCTTTTGATTGGTCAGCGCAGCCTTTACGAACGACGTAAAGAGCGGATGGCCCTGACGCGGGTTGGAGGTGAATTCCGGGTGGAATTGGCAACCGACAAACCACGGGTGAACGGCAGCCGGCAATTCGACCATTTCGCACAGATCGGTACCCGGCGCGCGGCCAGCAACGACCAGGCCCTTCGCTTCCAGTTGCGCCAGCAAGGTGTTGTTGACTTCATAACGGTGGCGGTGACGTTCGGTAATCTCCGGAGCGCCATAAATATCGCGCGCCAGCGAGCCTTCGGCCAGCTTGCAGACCTGACCGCCAAGGCGCATCGTGCCGCCGATGTCGGAGTCTTCGCTGCGCTTTTCGACCTTGCCCGAGGCATCGAGCCATTCGGTAATCAGGCCGATGACAGGATAAGGCGTGTCGTGAACGAACTCAGTCGAATGCGCTTCGGCCATGCCGGCCACATCGCGGGCGAATTCGACGACAGCGAGTTGCATGCCGAGACAGATACCGAGATAAGGCACCTTGTTTTCGCGGGCGTAGCGAATGGCGGCAATCTTGCCTTCCGTACCACGGCGGCCGAAGCCGCCCGGCACCAGAATGGCATCAATGCCTTTCAAGACGCCGACACCGTTCTTTTCGATATCTTCCGAGTCGAGATAGACGATATTGACCTGGCTGTGCGTATGAATGCCGGCGTGCTTGATCGCCTCGATCAGCGACTTGTAGGACTCGGTCAGGTCGACGTACTTGCCGACGAAAGCAATCGTCACTTCGTGCTGCGGATGCTCCAGCGCCACGATCAGGTTGCGCCAGACCGTCAGATCGGCGGCCTTGGCCAGAATATTGAGCTTGTGGCAGACGATTTCGTCGAGCATCTGGTCATGCAGCATGCCCGGAATCTTGTAGATCGAATCGGCATCGAGACACTCGATGACGGCTTCCGGCATGACGTTACAGAACAACGCGATCTTGCGCCGCTCTTCGACCGGAATCGAACGGTCGGCGCGGCAGAGCAGAATGTCCGGCTGGATACCGATTTCGCGCAGCTCCTTGACAGAGTGCTGGGTCGGTTTTGTCTTCAGCTCGCCGGCGGTCGGAATATAAGGCAGCAGCGTCAGATGCATGTAGCAGACGTTGTTGCGACCTTCTTCAAAACCGATCTGGCGAATGGCCTCCAGGAAGGGCAGCGACTCGATGTCGCCGACCGTACCGCCGACTTCGACGATGGCCACATCGGCACCTTCGGCACCGGCCTTGATCTTGAACTTGATCTCGTCGGTAATGTGCGGAATGACCTGCACGGTCTTCCCGAGGTACTCGCCGCGACGCTCTTTCTTGAGCACCGTGTCGTAGATCTGGCCGGTCGTGAAGTTGTTGCGCTTGCCCATCTTGGCGCTCGTGAAGCGCTCGTAATGGCCGAGATCGAGATCGGTCTCGGCGCCGTCCTCGGTGACGAAAACCTCTCCGTGCTGGAAAGGACTCATCGTGCCGGGGTCGACGTTGATGTAGGGGTCAAGCTTGAGGTGGGTGACTTTGATGCCGCGGGATTCCAGAATGGCCCCGAGCGACGCGGCGGCGATGCCTTTGCCCAATGAGGACACGACACCACCCGTAACGAAAACAAATTTGGTCATGGAAAGACAGGCTGCGGGAAAGCAGAATCATAGCCGATAAGGGCGAAAAACCCCAAGCGTCCCGACCAAAATCACACTTGCGGATGGGATAATGCCCGATCGCCGTCAGCCCAAGCCGATTTGCTAGAATTACAGGTTAGCCAGCTCAGCGGATGCCTCTTGAAACGCGTTCTCGTCGTCAATTACTCCCAAACCGGACAGCTTTCGGACATTACCGAGCGGGTCGTCGCCCCCTTGCGGGCAGCCGGTCACGACGTGCATCTCGAAACACTGGTGCCGGCAACGCCGTTTCCGTTTCCGTGGCCGATTGTCGATTTTTTCGATGCCTTCCCCGAATGCGTGCAGCTCGATGCGCCGCCGTTGCGCCCGCTGGGCATCGCCGCTGATACCCCCTTCGATCTGGTGATCCTGACCTATCAGGTCTGGTATCTCTCCCCCGCCTTGCCAATGACGGCCTTCCTGCAAAGCGCTGAAGGCCGGCAGTTGATCTGCGGCAAACCGGTCATCACCCTGGTCGCCTGCCGCAACATGTGGCTGTCGGCACAGGAAACGATGAAACAGCTAATTGCCGATGCTGGCGGCCGCCTGATCGACCACATGGCCTTTACCGACCAGGGCCATCCGCTAGCCACCTTCATCACCACGCCGCGCTGGGTGTGGACGGGCAAGAAGGACAGCTTTCTTGGCTTGCCACCGGCCGGCGTATCGCCTCAAGAAATACATCAGGCCGGCCGATTCGGGCTGGCCCTGGCCGATGGACTCAACCACGACCAGGAAAAACTGGAACAGCCGATGCTCGGCGGACTGCGTGCAGTCACCGTCAATCCGCGCCTGGCCATCAGCGAACGCGCCGGCCGGCGGGCTTTTGGCGTCTGGTCGAAACTGGTCCGGCTATTTGGCCAGCGTGGCCAGTGGCGGCGGCGGCCCGTGCTTTTACTTTTCGTTGTCTACCTGATTACGCTCATCGTGACCGTCGTTCCAATAAGCCTGTTGTTACAATGGCTATTTTCCCCGCTGCTCAAACCGCGACTTGAGCGGCTCAAGGCCGAACTGGAACAACCTTCCGGCTCGCAGGAATTCAACTTACAAAAATATGCACCCTAGCGGCAAGGTTTATATCAACGGCACCTCGGCCTTCCTGCCCAATGCGCCGGTCGGCAACGACAATATCGAAAAAGTGCTCGGCATGATCGCCGGCAAGCCATCGCGCGCCCGGCGCATCGTGCTGCGCAACAACGGTATCCGCCAGCGCCACTACGCCATCGACCCGGTGACCGGCGCCCCTACCCATACCAATGCCCAGCTAACGGCCGAAGCCGTGCGCGGCCTGGCCTGCGAACGCTTTTCTCCCGATGACATCGATTGCCTGGTCAGCGGCACGACCATTCCGGACCAGATCATGCCCAACCATGGCGTCATGGTGCATGGCGAACTGGGCATTCCGGCCTGCGAAGTGGTGTCGACCGCAGCCATTTGCGTCGCCGGCATCACGGCGCTCAAGTATGCCTACATGAGCGTTCTTTCCGGTCTGGCCCGCAACGCGGTGGCGACCGCCTCCGAACTATCCTCCAGCATCCTGCATGCCCGCAATTTCGCCGCCGAATCGGAACACCGGGTAGCCGAACTGGAAACCAATCCGGAAATCGCTTTCGAGAAGGATTTCCTGCGCTGGATGCTGTCTGATGGCGCCGGCGCCTTTCTGCTCCAGGATCAGCCACGCCCCGACGGCCTGTCGCTGCGCATCGACTGGATCGACATCCTGTCGCAGGCCAATACGATGGAAGTCTGCATGTATGCCGGCGGTGAAAAGCTCGGTGATGGGTCGCTGCAGGGCTGGCAGCACTATTCGCCGGAACAGCGGGCGACTCTGTCGATCTTCTCGGTCAAACAGGATGTCCGTTTGCTCAATGCCGAAGTGACCTACCAGACTATCGGCAAGTCGCTGGAAAAAATGCAGCGCACCCGCGATGTCAAACCGGCCGACATCGACTGGTTCCTGCCGCACATGTCTTCCGAGTATTTCCGCCGGCCGATGGCCGACTGCATGGCCGCCGTCGGCTTCCCGATCGCCCAGGACAAATGGTTTTCCAACCTGCAGAGCAAGGGCAATACCGGCTCGGCTTCGATCTACATCATGATCGACGAGTTGCTCAAAAGCGGCCGCCTCAAACACGGCGACCGCCTGCTCTGCTTCATCCCCGAGAGCGGCCGCTTCACCGGCTCGCTCATGCACCTGACGGCGGTCGACCATGCTGGATAGCGAAGTTCCGCAGGAGGGCAACAGCACGCTGGGCGGCCAGCGCAAGGCGATGTACGCACGCGGCGCCGATGGCAAGCTGCACATCGTGCAATCGGCCGGCTGGGAAGTCGAGGAAATCGTCACCCGGCAGGCCGTCGAAGACCTCAACCGCCTGGCCGAGGATGCCCGCCAGCGCGTCATCGCCGGCCAGACTTCGCCGCTCGAATACCACATGCACCGGGCGCGCATGGACGTGCCACTGTTGTCGCAGGTCACCGGCCTGTGGCAATGGCGCATCCGCCGTCACTTCCGACCCGATATTTTCCAGGGCCTGTCGACCGGGCTGCTCAAGCGCTATGGCGATGCCATGGGCCTGACGGTCGAGCAACTCAAAAAGGCCCCGTAATCCTTGAAACCTCAGTTGACCGCTTATCCAGCCTTGGCCAGCCGCCTGCATACGGGCCTTTGCGCCTTCGAGGCGATTGACCCCTTGGGTGACAGCGCTACGTGGCCGCTGGCACGCCTGGTCGGGCGTCCGGCTTTGTCGCTCCTCCGTGCAGGCATGAGCCAGCCGCGTCGTCGCGTGGCGCCGGCCCTCCCGCCCCGGCGCACCCTCAGCCACGCCCAACTGAGGTTTCAAGGATGATGGAATTCCAGCACAGCCACGCTTCCCACTGCGAAAGCGGCGTCATGTCGGCCATGCTGCGCCATCTCGGCCTGCCGATCTCGGAAGCGATGGCTTTCGGCCTGTCGTCGGCACTCTCCTTCGCCTATCTGCCGATCATCAAGATCAACGGCCTGCCGCTGGTCGCCTACCGCATGCCGCCGAAGTTCATCATCAAGGGTCTGCAGAAACCGCTCGGCCTCAAGATGCGTTTCGAAACCTTCCGCAGCCCGGAAGCCGGCGAAAAGCGCCTCAACGAACTGCTCGCCGCTGGCCAGCTGGTCGGCATGCAGACCTCGGTGTTCTGGCTGCCCTACATGCCGGAAGACCTGCGCTTTCATTTCAACGCCCACAATGTGCTGGCCTATGGCCGCGATGCGGCGAGCGGCGACTACCAGCTATCCGATCCGGTGGTCGAAACGACCGTGACCTGCGCCCCGGCCGATCTGCGCCGGGCCCGGTTCGCCAAGGGCGTGCTGGCGCCGAAGGGGCTGCTTTACTACCCGGAAGGCAAGCCGTCCGAGCCGGACTGGGCCAAGGTTCTGCCCAAGGCCATCAAGAAGACGACGCGCATCCTGCTCGACTCGCCGATCCCGATCATCGGCGTGCGCGGCATCCGGCGCCTGGCCAAGGCCATCGGGCGCCTCGATGCAGCCGGCAAGCCGGCTGCGGCCAAGATGTTCATCGGCCAGGTCGTCCGCATGCAGGAAGAAATCGGCACCGGCGGTGGCGGCTTCCGCTTCATCTACGCCGCCTTCCTGCAGGAAGCGGCCGAACGCCTCGCCCGCCCGGGGCTCAACGAACTGTCCGAAACCCTCATCGACATCGGCGACGAGTGGCGCGAATTCGCGCTGTCCACCGCCCGCATGATCCGCGACCGCGAGCCGCTCAATCCCGCCAAGCTGGCCGACAAGCTGTGCGCCATCGCCGACCGCGAGCAGGTCTTCTTCCGCGACCTGCGCCGCGCTGCCTGATGCTCAAGGTCGATGGCGTTTCCTACCGCTATCGCGATGCCGCCGCCCCGGCGTTGCAGGATGTATCGCTCAACATTCCAGCCGGCGGCGTTTACGGCCTGCTCGGCCCGAACGGCGCCGGCAAGACGACGCTGATCTCCCTGCTCGCCGGCCTGTTGACCGCAGCCGATGGCAAAATTTCGCTGAATGACCAGCCGCTGACCGAAGCCCGCGCCGCCAACCCGCGCGCCATTTCGCTGGTGCCGCAGGACTACGCCTTCTACCCGATGCTCACGGTGGCCGAGAATCTGGCCTTCTTCGCCGGCGCGCTTGGCCTGGCGCGCGACGAACGCCGGCAGCAGATCGACGCCGCCATCGCCTTCGCCCGGCTCGAACAGGTCACCGGCAAACGCGCCGAACAACTCTCCGGCGGCCTGCGCCGGCGCCTCAACCTGGCCATCGGCCTGCTCGGCCAGCCACAGCTGCTCCTGCTCGACGAACCCACCGTCGGCGTCGACCCGCAGTCGCGCAGCTTCCTGCTCGAATCCATTGCCGCCCTGCCCGCCAGCGGCACCACGGTGCTCTACACCAGCCACTACATGGAAGAAGTCGAGGCCATCTGCCAGCGTGTCGCCATCCTCGACCAGGGTCGCGTCCTGAGCGAAGGCACACTCGACGACCTGCTGGCCACCGCCGACAGCAGCGCCGAAATCGAGCTCGACCAGGCGCTGCCTGCAGCCCTGGCCGAACGCTACGCAGCGACCGATCTCGGCCATTTCAAATTTGGCCTATTTTTCCGGTCGACCGTGGAAGTGGCGCGTTTGCTCGATGAACTGGCCGTAGCCGGCTGCACCGTGCGCCAACTGCACGTCGGACGGCAAAATCTCGAACAGCTTTTCATGCGCCTGACCCGGCGCTCATTGCGGGACTAGCGAAAACGCCATGACCCGCCTCACCGCCCTGTGGACCAAGGAAACCCTGGCCTTGCTGCGCGACCGGCACGGTCTGGCTGCCCTTTTCGTCATGCCCGTCATCTTCATCCTGGTCATGACCATGGCGCTGCACGATGCCTTCATGCCCGGCGCCGCCATCGACGTGGCCTACGCCATCGTCGACCTCGACGGCAGCCCCCATTCGCAATCGCTGGCCCGCCGCCTGGGCAAGACCGGCAGCTTCCGTCGCGTCGCCGACCCGGCGACAACCGACGCCGCCCGAGCCGACATCCGCGCCGGTCGCTACGCGCTGGCGCTGGTCCTGCCCAAGGGCTTCGGCGAACGCCTGCTGACCCCGGCCGGGGCCGACGGCCAGGCCACCGAGGCGCTGACCCTGATGGTCGATCCGACCCTTAACCCCGCCCTGCAACTCGCCTTCCGCAACCAGACCAGTGCCGCGCTCGGCATGCTGCGGGCCGACGAACTGACGCACAGCGCCGGCAAGCTGTTCGGCCTGCCGACGAGCGCCCGGCCGGCCGAACGCGACTGGCCGGACGAAATCGTCAGCACCGCCGTGCAGAACGACCGCAGCATCCGCCCGCCCTCGTCGGTGCAGCAAAACGTGCCGGCCTGGCTGGTTTTCGCCATGTTCTTCGTGGTCATCCCGATTTCCGCCATCCTGATCACCGAACGCCAGCAAGGCACGCTCCAGCGCCTCGCCGCCATGGGCCTGCCTTTCCGCTTCCTCCTGCTCGGCAAGCTGCTGCCCTTTTTCGTCGTCAACCAGATCCAGGCCGTGCTGATGGTTGCCGTCGGCATCTGGGGCGTCCCGCTGTTCGGCGGCGAGGCGCTCGCCATGCCCACCGGCGCCGGGCTGCTCCACTGGTGGCTGGTCGCCGCCGCCGTCAGCCTGGCCGCCGTCGCCTGCGCCCTGCTCGTCGCCAGCCTGGCCCAGACGACACAACAATCGACGATCATCGGCGGCGTCGGCAACATCCTGATGGCGGCCATCGGCGGCATCATGGTCCCCAAGTTCATGATGCCGGGCGCCATGCAGACCCTCGCCGAATGGTCGCCGATGGCCTGGGCGCTCAACGGCTTCCACACCGTCATGCTGCGCCACGGCGACTTTGCCGCCATCCTGCCTGACCTCGTCAAACTTCTCGCCTGCGCGGCCCTGGCACTCGCCGCCGCGACCTGGCTCAACCGCCGCCAAACAGCATGACCACCGACCTCCGCCTCGCCCTCAAAGCCCTGATCGTCGAAGCCTGCGACAAGGATTGCGCCCCGGAAAGCATCACCGACGACGAAATCCTCTTCGGGCCGGAAGCGCCGCTGCAACTGGATTCGCTCGACGCCCTGCAGGTCTCGATGGCGATCAAGAAGACCTACGGCCTGCGCCTGCCGGACAGCAAGGAAACCCGGCGCGTCCTGTCCAGCGTCGCCAACATGGCCGAACACCTCGACGCCTGGCTGGCCAGCCGCGCATGACGCGCCCGGTATTCATCAATAAAACCGCCCTGCTTTGCGCCCGCGGCAATTCGCCGGCCACCGTCGCCAGCGCCCTGTGGAATGGCGAATGCGGCGCCGGCCAACGAAAGCTCGGCGAGCGGGCTTTTCCCTATTTTGGGCTTCCACTGAACGAGGTCGACTGGCTGCTCCGCGCCGAGCAAGCCATCCGCCAGGTCACCGGCCAGCTTGGCCCCTTACCCCCCGAAGCGCCGCTGTTCATCGCCTCGTCGTCCTTCCAGATCGGCCATTTCGAGCAACTCGGCGCACCGTTCGACCTGCCGGTTGCCAACGCTGCATTCAGCCGGAAAATCAGCGAATGGCTGGGCCTGAGCGGTGCCCGCACCAGCTTTTCCAACGCCTGCACCTCCGGCTTTTCCGCCCTCGACGCGGCGCGCAGCCTGATCGCCGCCGGCCTCATCGACGACGCCATCGTCCTCGGCGTCGAACTCGCCAACGACAGCACGCTGGCCGGCTTTGCCGCCATGGAATTGCTCTCGCGCACGGCAGGACGCCCCTTTGACGCCCGACGTGACGGCCTGGTTCTCGGCGAGGCGGTCGCCGCCGTGCGCCTCAGCGCCAAACCCGCCACCTGGCGCGTCGCCGGCCTGCGCACCGGCCTCGACGGCTATTCGACCACCGGACCCAATCCGGACGGCTGCCGAATCGCCGATGTCACGGTCGACTGTCTAAATGACGCAAAATTGAAATCCGCCGACATCGAACTCATCAAGCTGCAGGCCGCCGGCTCGCCGGGCACCGATCTGGCTGAAGCCAACGCCCTGCGCAGCGTCTTTGGTCAAAACATGCCGCCGCTCCTCTCGCTGAAACCCGGCCTCGGCCACACGCTGGGCGCCAGCGGCCTGGCCGAACTGGCTGCCCTGCTCGCCTGCCTCGATGCCGACAAGATCCCAGCCACGGCTGGTTTTTCCAAGGTCGATCCGGAAATCGCCCTGTTTCCGATGGTCGAGCGCAGCACCGAACACATCGAGCGCGCCCTGCTCAACCTGATCGGCTTTGGCGGCGGGCTGGCCAGCCTGATCGTGGAGCGCCACGGATGATCAGCCTGACCACCGTCCTCAGCCAAAGCTTCGCCCCCGCCGACCTGCCGGCCGCCGTCCGTGCCGCGCTCGGCAAGCCGCTGCGCCGTGCCGCGCCGCTCACCCAGCTGGCCCTGGTCGGCGCCCTGGCCTGCCTGCCAGTTGAGCGCCGCGCCCTGCCAACCACCCTGCTCTGGCAATCGACCAGCGGCCCGCGCCTCGAAACGCTGACCCTGCTCGAAGAAGTCTGTAATGGCAGCGCCGAGCCGATGCCCTACGATTTTCTCGCCACCCAGCCGGCCATCGCCGCCGCCCAGATCCAGACTTTCCTGCCCGGCCTGCAAACGGCCATGCACCTGCCGCTCGACAGCGAGGGGGTGGCGAACTGGTCGCTGCTGCTCAACCTGGCCATCGTCTGGCTCAAAGAAGGCCGTTGCGCCCAGGTGCTGTGTGCCCAGCTCGACCACGCGGCCGATGTCGCCAGCGGCCACTGGCTGGCCTTGAGCCGAGGCACTCTTGAAAATTCGCCGGCCTGCCTCCAGTTGGCAGATGGCACCACAAGCGATGCTCTACCCGACACCCCCGACTTCCCGGCCCGCCTCGCCGAATGGCTGGCAGGCCACGACGGCTCGACGCTTTCCCTGCATTCTCCCGCCGCCATGAAGCTGACGGTAGAATTCACCCGACTCTAATTTAAACAGGCCCCGCCATGTCCGAATTTGCTTTTGACGTATCCATCGAAGATTTCGAAACCAAGGTTCTCCAGCCAGCCGAAAGCGTGCCGGTGGTCGTCGATTTCTGGGCGCCGTGGTGCGAGCCGTGCAAGGTGCTCAAGCCCCTGCTCGAGAAGCTCGCCGAGGAATACAAGGGCCGCTTCCTGCTCGCCATGGTCAATGCCGACGAAAACCCCGAGCTCTCTCAGCACTTCGGCGTGCGCAGCATTCCGTCGGTCAAGGTCCTGTTCCAGGGCCAGCTCGTCGATGAATTCAACGGCGCCCTGCCCGAAGGCCAGATCCGCGAATTTCTCGACCGTTTCGCCCTGCCCCCCGCCCCGGGCGGCGACCTGCGCGCCGAAGCCGCCGCGCTGGTCATCGAAGGCAAGCTCGAAGAAGCGCTCGCCAAGCTGGTCGAAGCCAGCAAAGCCAAGCCCGAAGACCAGGCCATCCAGCTCGACGCCGTCGACGTCATGATGCAACTCGGCCGCAACGACGAAGCCGGCCAACTGCTCTCCGGCGACTACACCCAGGAAGCCGACCGCGCCAACGCCCTGCGCGCCCGCCTGGCGCTCTCGGCCGGCGCTGCCGACACAGCCGAACTCGAAGCCAAGCTGGCCGCCAACCCGGCCGACCACGCCGTCCGCCTCGACCTCTCGCGCGCCTACGCCGCCCAGGCCCGTTTCCGCGAAGCCATGGAAGCGGCGCTCGACGTCGTCGTCCGTGACCGCGCCTTCGACGAAGGTGCCGGCCGCAAGGCCTTGCTCACCCTGTTCGAAGCCCTCGCCGGCAGCGACCAGTACGACGACCTGATCCGCGAATTCCGTCGCAAGATGTCGGCCGCCCTCAACTAGGCTTTTCCGCGTAGGCATCGGCTGTGCGGCTGTTTTA
Source organism: Azonexus sp. (assembly GCA_030691385.1). Lineage (GTDB taxonomy): Bacteria > Pseudomonadota > Gammaproteobacteria > Burkholderiales > Rhodocyclaceae > Azonexus. The sequence continues at coordinate 33,616 of JAUYEI010000014.1, read as the reverse complement.
CACCGATGTTTTCGTTTTGCCGCTGCCAGCCGGGCACCGTTTCCCGATGGAAAAGTATTCCCGGCTACGCGAAGCACTGCTCGCCAGCGGCGAGTTCAGCCCGGCTGATTTTCACCTGCCGCACGCCGCCACGGACGAAGAACTGGCCCGCGCCCACGACCTGAAGTACATCGACGCCGTTTCCCACGGTCAACTGGAAAAAACGGCCGAAAAGCAAATCGGCTTTCCGTGGAGCGAGGGCATGGTCGAACGCTCCCGCCGCTCGGCCGGGGCCACCATCGGCGCCTGCCGAGCGGCGCTCGAAGACGGCGTCGCGGCCAATCTGGCCGGCGGCACGCACCACGCTTTCCGCGAGCACGGCGAAGGCTTCTGCGTCTTCAACGACGCTGCCGTCGCCGCCCGCGCCATGCAGGCCGAAGGCCGCGTCGAACGCGTGCTGATCGTCGATTGCGATGTGCATCAGGGCAATGGCACGGCCAGCATCCTGCGCGGCGATGACAGCATCTTCACCTTCTCCATCCACGGCGCCCGCAACTTTCCCTTCGCCAAGGAACAGAGCGACCTCGATATCGAATTGCCCGACGGCTGTTCCGACGACGCCTACCTGCTGCAACTGGCCCACGGCCTCGATACCGCCTTCGACCTCGCTCGCCCCGACCTCGTCATCTACCTGGCCGGCGCCGATCCCTACCACGACGACCGCCTCGGACGACTGGCCATGAGCATCGATGGACTGGCCGAACGGGACCGCATGGTTTTCACCAAATGCCGCGCTCACCCGGCGCCGGTCGCCATTGCCATGGCCGGCGGCTACGCCCGCCAGATAAACGATACCGTCAGCATTCACCGCCAAACCATCCTTCTGGCGAAATCGATCCGGACGCCGTAAGCTGTCAAAAAATAGCCAAGAACAAGAAAACACAATGAAAAAACTGCTCGCGCTGTTCGACTTGCGATCGCTGCAGGTGCGCATCACCATCGGCGTTTTGCTGCTTGGCCTGTTCGTGTTGTGGAGTGCCGTTTTTGCCTTGGGCCATACCATGCGCCGCGACATGGAAACGACCATCTCGAGGCAGCAGTTCTCGACAGTCGCCCTGATTGCCAACGAACTCGACCGCTCCATTCGCGAACGGCAGCAGATCATCCAGACCATCGCCGACGGCTATCGCATCAGCCGGCTGGGCGACTCGCCGGAAGCCCAGGCCTCGCTCGAGCGCCACCCACTCCCCGAGAGCATTTTCAACTGGGGCGTGATCGTCATCGATCGCCAGGGGATGGCGGTGGCGAGCATTCCGCGCCAACTCAAGCGCACCGGCGTCAACTTTCTCGACTACCCGGGGATCAGGCATGTGCTCAGTGGCGCCGGCGCAACGATTACCGATCCGCTATTCAGCGAACACAGCCAGCAACCGCTCTTTGCCATCATGGCGCCGATCCATGACGCGCAAAAACAGGTGGTTGGCGTCGTCGTCGGGGTCACCAACCTGAACCTGCCGAATTTCCTCGATCAGATCGGCACGACGAAATACGGGGTGACGGGCGATTTCCTGATCACTGCGCCCAAAACGCGCAGCTACGTCACCGCTTCGGACAAGCGCCGCTTGCTCAAGAGCGGCCCGCCGCGCGGCGTCAATGCGGTGTACGACCGCTACATCGACGGCAACGAAGGCTCCGGGCTGGCCCGCAGCTCCCGCGGTGTTCTCGAACTGTCGTCGAGCAAGGAAATACCGACGACCGGCTGGCTCATGCAATCGGTCCTGCCCGCCGCCGAAGCCTTCGCACCGATCGACAGTGTCGAGCGACACCTGGTCATGGTCTCGTCCGGCCTCACCCTCGTCCTCGCCATCCTGTGCTGGTGGTGGCTGCGGCGGCAGTTCCAGCCACTGGCCGAAACCTCGCAGTTGCTGACCCGGATGAGCCGCGGCGAAGTGCCGCGCCAGGCACTGCCGGTGCACCGGAATGACGAAATCGGGCAATTGACCACGGCCTTCAACGGCCTGCACGAAGTCATCATCGCCGAAGAGGCCAAGGCGGCCGAACACTCCGCCAACAAGCGCCTGCGCCAGATCGTCTCGGAAGTGCCGGGCGTCGTCTTCCAGTACCGTCTGAACGCCGATGGCCACGGCAGTTTTCCGTTTGCCAGCGATGCGATCAAGGAGCTTTATGGCGTCACGCCCGAGGAGGTCCGCGAAAGCACCGACAGCCTGCGCCGGATGATCCATCCGGATGACCTTCCACTGTTCATGCACACGCTGAACGCTGCCGCAAAAAACCTGACGCCCTGGCGGCACGAGTATCGCCTGTGCATGCCCGATGGGCAGATCAAATGGCTGCTCATCCGTGCCATTCCCGAGCCGAGCACGGACAACAGCATCATTTTCTGCGGCTTCGTGGCCGACATCAGCGACATCAAGGCGATGGAGACCGAACTGCGCAATGGGCTCGACGAGCACCAGCGCAAGGATGCCGAGATCGCCCGTTACCGCGACCATCTCGAACAACTGGTCGAGGAACGCACGGCCGATCTCGAACTGGCGCGGGCCGATGCCATCCGGCTGGCCATGGCCAAGAGCGAATTCCTGGCCAAGATGAGCCATGAAATCCGCACGCCGCTGCACGGTGTCCTCGGCATGACGCACATCGGCCTGCGCGCGACGGAAGATGGCAGCAAGGCGCACGACGCCCTGGTCAAGATCCAGCATTCCGGCAAGCTGCTGCTCGGCATCATCAACGACATCCTCGATTTCTCGAAGATGGAAGCCGGCATGCTCAAGATCGAGGACACGCCGGTCGACCTCCGTGTCGTTCTCGACGAAACCGTCGAGATGATGCAGGAGCGCGCCACCGGCAAAGGCCTTGAATTCAGCCTGAGGCGTGCCGACGACCTGCCCGCCGAGTGTCGCAGCGACGCCCTGCGCCTGCGCCAGATCCTGCTCAATCTGCTCTCCAACGCCGTCAAGTTCACCAGCAACGGCAGCGTCAGCCTCGACGCCGACCTCGACGGCGACGACCTGCGTTTCCGCATTACCGACACCGGCATCGGCATCTCGCCGGCGCAGATGGGCAATATCTTCAACCCCTTCGAGCAGGGCGACAATTCGACGACCCGGCGCTTCGGCGGCTCCGGCCTCGGGCTGGCCATCACCGATCACCTCGTTCGCCTCATGGGCGGCACGATCAGCGTCGACAGCACGCCCGATGTCGGCAGCTGCTTCACGGTGCACCTGCCCTACACCCCCGTCCGCCGCCAAAGCCCGCCAACACGCGAAACCGTGGCGGCCAGCGCGGCGACGCCCAAAATCCTCAACGGGCTGCGCATTCTGGTCGCCGAAGACGTCGATATCAACCGCCTGATCATGAGCGAAATTCTTGCCGAGGTCGGCGCCGAAGCCAGCTTTGCGGAGGATGGCCAGCAGGCCGTGGATGCCGTCCGCAGGCATGGCGCGCCGGCCTACGATGTCGTTTTGATGGATATCCAGATGCCGGTGATGAACGGTTTCGAAGCCACCCGCGCCATCCACCAGTTCGCCCCCGAGCTGCCGATCATCGGCCAGACAGCTCATGCCCTGGCCGAAGAACGGGACGCCTGCTTTGCTGCCGGCATGGTCGACCACATCTCGAAGCCCATCGATCCGGACACGCTGTTCGCGATGATTCTCAAGCATGCGAGACAAGCATCCGGCGCTAGAATCCCGTCATGAACCCGAACACGCTTTACCGCTCGCCGAGCCTGCGCCAGATCGAAAGCCATCACGCCAATGACGCCCTGATGCAACGCGCCGGAGCGGCCGCCGCCGACTGGGCGGTCAGCCTCGCCGGCGAACGGAACCACGCCATCCTGATTCTCGCCGGACCGGGCAACAACGGCGGCGATGCCTTCGAGGTGGCGCGCCTGCTGCGCCAACGCTTCTTCGACGTGCGCGTCGTTTTCGCCGACGATGCCGGGAAACTCCCGGCCGATGCGGCGGCCGCCCGACAAACCTTCATCACAGCCGGTGGCGAGACGAGCACAGCGATTCCCGAGAATGTCCGCTGGTCCTTGATCATCGACGGCCTGTTCGGCATCGGCCTGACCCGAGCGCCGGAGGGCAGCTACGCCCAGTGGATCACCACGGCCAACCGCCTGGCCGAACGCGACAACTGCCCGCTGCTGGCGCTCGACTGCCCGTCCGGGCTCAATGCCGACACCGGCGCCAGCTTTGCCCCGTGCATTCAGGCCAGCCACACGATCACCTTCATTGCCGGCAAGCCCGGGCTGCTCACCGCCGACGGCCCCGATTGCTGCGGCGAGATTCGCATCGCCGACCTCGCCCTGAATCCGGCCGACGAACTCGAGCCGGATAGCCGCATCGTCACCCTGGCCGATTTTGCCTCCCGCCTGAAACCGCGCCGGAACAACACGCACAAAGGCAGCTTCGGCAGCGCCGGCATTCTCGGCGGCGGCAAATCGATGGTTGGCGCCGCCCTGCTGGCCGGCCGCGCCGCGCTCAAACTGGGCGCCGGCCGCGTCTATCTCGGGCTGCTCGACGCCGATGCGCCGGCCGTCGACCTGCTCCAGCCAGAGCTCATGATGCGCCGCGCCGACACCCTGCTCCAGGCCGACCTCCAGGCGCTCGCCTGCGGACCCGGGCTGGGTCGCTCCTCGGAAGCCCTGCGTCTGCTCGAACAATCGCTCAAAGCCCCGGTCCAGCTCGTCCTCGATGCCGATGCGCTCAACCTGCTGGCTGAAGACGGGCGCCTCGAAGGCAACCTCTACAACCGCGTCGGCCCGGCCATCATGACCCCGCACCCGACCGAAGCCGCCCGCCTGCTCGGCTGCTCGGTGCGTGACGTGCAGACCGACCGGATCAAGGCCGCCGGCGAGCTGGCCAGCCGCTATCGCTGCCACGTCGCCCTCAAGGGCTGCGGAACGGTGATTGCTACGGTGAACCGGAAATTTTGGCTAAATTCAACAGGCAATCCCGGCATGGCCACGGCCGGCATGGGTGACGTCCTGAGCGGCCTGATCGTCGCCCTGCTCGCCCAGAACTGGCCGCCCGAAATGGCGCTGCTGGCGGGCGTGCATCTGCACGGCGCAGCGGCTGATCGCCTGGTCGCCAACGGCGTCGGGCCGGTCGGCCTGACCGCCGGCGAAGTCATCGATGCCGCGCGCAATCTGTTCAACGAATGGGTTGCCGGCAACGGCAGCCTGTAAAATCGCGCCCACCACCGCATTCAGAATCCCGCAATGACCATCGCCTTCGATTACCCGCTCGCCGCCGAAATTTCCCGCAACGTTGATGCCGCCCTGACCGAGGATGTCGGCGCCGGCGACCTGACTGCCAGCCTCGTTCCCGGCGAACGCCAGGTCAAAGCCACGGTGATCTGCCGCGAACCGGGCGTGCTCTGCGGCCGGGCGTGGTTCGACGAATGCGTGCGGCGCTGCGACCCGACGGCCGTCGTCACCTGGCATGCCGCCGATGGCGAGCGCATCGTCGCCAACCAACTGCTTTGCGCAATCGCCGGCAACGGCCGTGCCCTGCTCACCGCCGAGCGCAGCGCCCTCAATTTCCTGCAATTGCTCTCCGCGGTCGCCAGCAAGGCGCGCCTCTACGCCGACACCATTGCCGGCACCAAGGCGCAGGTCGTCGATACGCGCAAGACCCTGCCCGGCCTGCGCATCGCTCAAAAATACGCAGTTCGCGCCGGCGGCGGCGGCAACCATCGCCTCGCCCTGTGGGACGCCATCCTGATCAAGGAAAACCATATCCACGCCGCCGGTGGCATTGCCCAGGCCATGGACGCAGCCAAAAAAGTGGCGGCCAGCGCCGCCGATCGCTGCAAATTCATCCAGGTCGAAGTCGAGAACCTCGATGAACTGAATCAGGCCCTGAACGCCGGCGCGACGATGATCCTGCTCGACAATTTCGCCAACGACCTGCTCCGCCAGGCCGTCGCCATCAACGCCGGCCGCGCCGTTCTCGAAGCCTCCGGCAACGTCACGCTGGAGACCATCCGCGCCATTGCCGAAACCGGCGTCGACCGGATTTCGGTCGGCGCGCTGACCAAGGACGTCAAGGCACTCGACCTCTCGATGCGTTTCGTCGGCTAGAATTCCGAGCGAATTGTCGTCATAATCGGCATCAGACGATCCAAAAATAATCAGGGGAAATTCAGATGCTGTTTGCGCTGTTCTATGTCGTCGCCATCTTCATCCTGGTACTGCATTTCACGGGCTTTCTGGCCCGGCGCAACCTCGAATGGCTGGTGCTGGTTCTGGCGGTGGCCGTCTTTCCAGCCGTCATTTATCTCTAGCTAGGGTTTACGCGCCACAAGGTCGATCAGCGCCGATCGGCCGATGTGGGCCGAACCTTCTTCAATCGTGTCTTCATGTTCATGAAACAAGACGATTTCCCAGTCGGCGAAGATCTCACGCAACATTTCCGCGGTGTACAGATTTTCCACCGCTGACGGCCCGCCCGTCTTGTAGTCGAGCTGTTTCGGCGTATAGCCCTGCAAAAACAGCAAACCGCCCGATTTGACGGCCTGCTTCATGCCGGCCAACTGGCGCGGCCGCTCGGCCGGCGTGGCGAACTGGATGAAGATGCCGACCACGGCGTCGAATTCTTCCCGCGGCCACTCCCAGTTCAAAATATCAGCTTCAACGAAGTCGACCGCGACATTCCGGCCACGGGCCAGTTTCGCCGCCTTCTCGAGCGCCACCGGCGAAATTTCGGTGGCTGTTACCTGACAGCCCTGCTCGGCCAGCCAGACGGCGTTGCGACCCTCACCGTCAGCGACCGAAAGCACGCGCATGCCGGCGCCGAAGCCACCCGCCTGCGAAGCGAGAAACTTGTTGGGCGCCGTGCCGAACAGGTACTCCTCACCCGCATCGCGATAGCGGGCCGACCAGAAGGCTTCGTGGTCGAAGCTCACCCGCGCTCGACGATGAACTGCTTGATCGCGGCAACATCCGGCGCCATGACCACGACGCGCTGCGGCAGGTTTTCGATACCGACCAGATCGGCCGGGCGGACCGGCTCGGTGCCCAGCGCCTCGCGGATGGTTTCCTCGAACTTGGCCGGCTGGGCGGTTTCGAGAACGATCATCGGGATGTTGGGCAAACGATGCTCGAGCGCGACCTTGAGGCCGTCGGCCGTGTGGGTGTCGAGCATCACGTTGTAGCGACCCTGGGCGAAACGGATGGTGTTGATGCGGTCGATGTGCGTGCTCTTGCCGGAAACGAATTTGAATTTTGGCAAATTTTTCCAGTTGACCGTGGAAGACAGGTCAAAAGCCTGGCCCTTGTCGACCTTGGCCCACAGTTCCCTGACCACCGCCGGGTCGCGACCGACCAGATCGAAAACGAAGCGTTCGAAGTTGGAGGCCTTGGAGATGTCCATCGACGGGCTGGAGGTGATGCTGGTCTGGGCTGCGGTGCGCGGACGATAGACGCCGGTGCGGAAAAACTCGTCGAGCACATCATTCTCGTTGGTGGCGAGCACCAGGCGGGCAATCGGCAGGCCCATCTGGTGGGCGATGTGGCCGGCGCAGATGTTGCCGAAGTTGCCCGAGGGCACGGCGAAGGCGACCTGCTCGTCGTTCGATTTCGTGGCCAGGAAATAGCCCTGGAAGTAATAGACGATTTGCGCTGCAACGCGGGCCCAGTTGATCGAATTGACGGCGCCGATCTTGTACTTGGCCTTGAAGGCGGCGTCGTTGGAGACGGCCTTGACGATATCCTGCGCATCGTCGAACAGGCCGGTGACGGCGATGTTGAAGATGTTCGAGTCTTGCAGCGAATACATCTGGGCACGCTGGAAGGCGCTCATCTTGCCGTCCGGCGAGAGCATGAAGACCTTGACGTTGTGCTTGCCGCGCATGGCGTATTCGGCCGCCGAACCGGTGTCGCCGGAGGTGGCGCCAAGAATGTTGATCGACTCGTTGCGCTTGTCGAGCACGTACTCGAACAGGTTGCCGAGCAACTGCATGGCCATGTCCTTGAAGGCCAGCGTCGGGCCATTCGACAGTTCCTGCGTGTAGAGGCCGTCTTCGAGTTTGGTCAGCGGCGTGATCTGCGCCGCATCGCCACCGTTGCGGGTGTGGCAATAAACCTCGGCGGTGTAGGTCCTGGCGACCAGCGCCTTGAGGTCGGCAGCCGGGATGTCGGTGATGAATTTGGCGAGGATTTCGTAGGCCAGATCGGCGTACGACAACTGGCGCCAGGCGTCGAGTTCGGCCCGGCTGATCTGCGGATAGCTTTCCGGCAGGTAGAGGCCGCCATCGGGCGCCAAGCCACCTAGCAGAATGTCGCAGAAGGACTGGGGCGCGGCGTGGCCGCGGGTCGAAATGTAGCGCATGGCGAAAACCTGAAAGGCGAAAAACCGTGATTTTACCGCGTCGACCGTGACACGCGCACGGCTTGCAGCACGGCGATGACAAAGAGGGCCAGGGCGGATGCGGCCAAGGCCGCACCCAGCACCTCCAGTCCGGCCAGCAAGGCCAGCGCCGATGACAGGAACAAACCGGCCCGCACCGAGCCGGACGACGCCAGTTTTCGCCGCATGAGCACTCGCTCCGGCGTCTGCGGTCCGGGCCAGCGCCAGACTGGCAGCAACTGGCTCAGCGCACCGCTCACCAGGGGCAGCAGGAAACCGCTCACCCAGGCCAGCAAGGACGGCCGGGTCGAAACAATGCCGGCGCCGTGCAGCAAACCCGCTACCAGCGTCAGCAGCAGCCCGATGACCGCCACCAGCAGCGAAGCGGCAACCCCGTCGCGAAGCAGCGGCCAGATACCGAAACGTCGCCCCCATTGCCCGAGCAGGCCCAGGGCGGCGACCAGCATGAGCGCCGTACCGGGGGCGGCGAATGGCCAGGCGATGGCGGCGCCGGTCGCCACCATGAGGGCACCCGAAGCCACCAGCCACAAACGCCGGCGCAGCCAGCTACCAGCCTCGGGATCGACCATGCCCAGAGCCGTCGGCAGCAGTACGGGCAAAGTACCCAGGGCAGCCAGGCCGATCAGGCCGAGCGTGTTGAGATGCAGGTGAAAAACCCGCAGCGCCTGCCAATAGGAGGGCCAGACCGGAATCAGCACGATGGCCAGGAGTGCCAGCATCAGGCAGCCGAGCGCCGCCCCGTACCAGCGCCAGCCGGGGTGTGGTGTTCCGAGGGTGGCCCGGGCACGCAGGGCAATCCAGTTGAGCAAAATGGCGGCCAAAACAAGGTCGACCGCAGCAGCCAGGTAAACCACGTTGTAAGGCAGCCAGCCCTGCATCCCAGCGACGGCCACCAAGCCGGTCGCCTGGACAGCGGAAGGCAGCTTTGCCAGGCGCTTGTCCGGCTCGCCAGTGCGAGTCAGCACTGGCACAAAATGCATCATCGCCGCAAAAATCAGGGGCACGATGCCGACGGCAAACGCCAGATGCGCTACCGCCAACGGCGAACCCAACCCGCTCAGCGCCAGAACGACGCTGCACACCAGTGAAAGCAGGGTCAGGCTCGCAGTCTGTATCACTCAGCCAACAACGGAAAAATCGATAACAATCGCGCCCGGTTCACGCTGCTTGTATTCGATGGAGAGGTGAGCGCCATAGCGGGCCTGCAACTGGGCCAGCAACGGCAAGGGATCGTGGTCGTTGCAGAAACGCATCGTTTCGCCGACCTGCAGTGCATCTAGCGCGCCGAAAATGGCGGCGTGACGGAAACGCTTGGCGATACCGCGGGCATCGAACGGGTAGAGGGCTTCGGCGGTAGGACGGTCGCAGGAATGGGCGGCGTGAATGGTTTGCATGTGAGCTCCAGAAAAGGCGTGCCGGGATGGCATCAGGCGGCAATTCTGCCCGTCGGCCTCCGCCATTTCCTTGATCCTGATCTGAATAACCCTTTCCCGATCAGGCCCTCCGCTCGGCATCACGGCCACCATCATTTGCCAGCCCCCGATTGGCGCGCCTGCTCCAGCGCCTTTTGAATCTGCACCCTATCCCTGGCCCGCAGGCCTTCCACCATGGCACGCGAAGCATCGCGTCGCTGTTCGGCATATCGCGTCACACGCTCGGCAGCCAGGGCCGATGGCAAATTGGGGTCATGGGGCAATGCGGAAAGCTCTTCGAAGCTGTGTTCGTAGCGATCAGCCACCACCGACTCGATCACATCAGCCAGCTCTTCAAAAGAGGCGCCTTTTCTTTGCCCCTGCCGCATGATGCTCTCCCAGGCCCGGGTAATCGCCGCATCCTCCTGCAAGAACTCACCGATCTCCTGCTGGACCTGCTTTTCATCGCTCCAGCGGTAAGCCTGTTGCGGAATGTGGGCGACCATGACGCCAACGATAGCGACAAACACCAGGCCTGCCGTCCATTTCGTCCGCTGTGGCATGACCACGGACCCGGTATCTGGCTTGATCAAAACGCCCATCAGCAGACCGCCGATCAAGCCACCGATATGCGCCGCGTTATCAATTCCCGGAACCATGAATCCAAAAATAATACTGACCACCGAGAAGCCAACTGCTGCCCAGAACAGCCAGCGAAATTCGCCGCTCTGGATTTGTGAACGCTCCAGCCAGAGATAGCTCAGCAAGGCCCCATAGAGACCGAAGATGGCCCCCGAAGCCCCGCCTGACACGGCATGCCCCTGATGGACCACCAGCGACAGCAGATTACCGGCCAGACCTGCCACAAAATAGATCACCGCAAACCGGAAGTGACCATACATGCGTTCGACCCATTGGCCACCATCCCACAGCGCCCACATATTCAAAGCAAGGTGAAGCAGGCCAAAATGCAGGAACATCGCGCTGCCCAGCCGCCACCACTCGCCATCCTGAGTCGCCGGACCGAAATTGGCGCCCCAGGCCAACTGGACACCGTTCTGCGAATGCCACAAGCCAGCACCGCTGAGCAGCATCGCGCCGAAGACCAGGACGTTGGCAGCTATTAACAGCGGCGTTATCCGCAATTGAGGCAGGCGCAGGCAAAGCTGATCGTTGAGAGACGACATGATCCGGGAAGAACGATGATCAATGGATTTCAAGACCGTGATTATGCGCGACAATCAGCTTACTGTTGAACAAGCGAATCGCCATGCCCGCCAAGCATCTACCCGTCTTCCTGCGCATTCTGTCCTTGAGCATCCCGCTCGGGGCGATGCATGCCGTCGCAGGCCCCAATATCCAGTTGCCGAGAACCGGCATTTCTGCCGATGAGTTGGCGCTGCTGATCAATGACGATGACCCACTCTCCCGCGAGACCGGTACCTATTACCAGCGGATGCGCCAGCTACCTGAACAAAACCTCATTCGTCTGCGCTTTCCCGCCGGAAAAACAACACTGAGCCCACAGGAATTCGAGCCACTCAAGGCCGAAATCGACCGCCTCACCCCGAGGCACATTCAAGCCTATGCGGCAGCCTGGACTCAGCCCTATCAGGTTGGCTGCATGTCGATGACCTCGGCCCTGGCCTTCGGATACGACGAAAAATATTGCTCGACGAAATGCGGCCCAAGTAGCGTCAGCCGATATTTCGACACGGCCAGCACCTACCCCTTCAACGATTTCCAGATTCGCCCGGCCATGATGCTGGCCGGCCAGAATTTCGCCGACGTCAAGGCGCTGATTGATCGCGGCGTCGAGGCGGATCAGAGCTTCCCCGATGGCACCGGATATTTGCTCAATACGTCCGACAAGACGCGCAGCGTCCGAGCCAAGCTATTCGGCATGACCAAAAGCGTAGTCGGCGCCATGTTCCCCATCGAAGAAATCGAGGCAGACTCGATCACGGGGCGCCAGGATGTGTTGTTTTATTTCACCGGGCTGGCTCAGGTACCGAATCTTGGTACGCTCAAATTCATGCCGGGTGCGCTAGCCGACCACCTGACCTCATTCGGCGGCCAACTGACCGACTCGAAGCAAATGAGCAGCCTGCGCTGGCTGGAGGCTGGTGCAACGGCAAGTTACGGCACGGTCACCGAACCCTGCAATCACCTGCAGAAGTTTCCGATGCCTGCCGTGGCCATGTTTCACTATCTGTCAGGCGCAACGGCCATCGAGGCCTACTGGAAAAGCGTGGCCTGGCCCGGTGAGGGCCTTTTCATTGGCGAGCCGCTGGCCCGCCCGTTTGCACCGACACTGACGAAAGCCGGCGATGAAATTTTTCGATTCAAGCTGATCTCGCCAAAAAAAGCCGTCTGGCGGGTCGAACAAGCGGATTCGGTCATGGGGCCGTTTCAGCCGACCACCCGCGGTCTACCTGTCGTGGCCGGGAGAAACTCTGTGCGCATCACAGTTCCCCCAAGCGCCAAGGCCTATCTTCGCCTGGTGCGTTAACCAGAAACGGGAGCTTGAAACTCCCGTTTCTGGTTTGCATGCCTAGTCCGGCTTACTGCAATTCCTCGAGACGAATGCGCTTGACCTTGCCCTTCTGGGCAGACAGCGCTTCGATCCTGGCAATCGCGGTGTCGGCAGCGCTTTCCTTGCAGACGTGGGTCAGGATGATGATGTCGGTTTCGCCTTCACCCTCTTCCGGTTCGCGCTGCAGCATGGCATCGATGGAGATGGCCTGGTCGGCCAGGATGCGCGTGACATCGGCCAGCACACCCGGCTTGTCTTCAACGCGCAGACGCAGGTAATAACCGGTCTCGATCTCGCTCATCGGCAGGATCGGCAGGTTGGACATGGCATCCGGCTGGAAAGCCAGGTGCGGCACGCGGTGAGCGGCATCGGCTGTCGCCAGGCGTGTGACGTCGACCAGATCAGCGATGACGGCCGAAGCGGTTGGCTCGGCGCCAGCACCCTTGCCGTAGTACATCGTCGCGCCCACGGCATCGCCCTTGACGAGCACGGCATTCATGGCGCCTTCGACATTGGCAATCAGGCGCTTGGCCGGAATCAAGGTCGGATGGACGCGCAGCTCGATACCATTTTCGCGACGCTTGGCAATGCCGAGCAATTTGATGCGGTAGCCGAGTTGCTCGGCGTATTTGATGTCTGAGGCTTCGAGCTTGGTTATGCCTTCAACATAGGCCTTATCGAACTGCACCGGGATGCCGAAGGCGATTGAGGCAATCAGCGTGGCCTTGTGAGCGGCATCGACACCTTCGATATCGAAAGTCGGGTCGGCTTCGGCATAACCGAGACGCTGGGCTTCCTTGAGCACGTCGTCAAAGGACAGGCCCTTGTCACGCATTTCGGAGAGGATGAAATTGGTCGTGCCGTTGATGATGCCGGCCGCCCATTCGATGCGGTTGGCACTGAGGCCCTCGCGCAGCGCCTTGATAACCGGGATGCCACCGGCAACGGCCGCCTCGAACGCAACCATGACGCCGTTTGCCTGAGCAGCACTGAAAATCTCCGTGCCGTGCACGGCGAGCAAGGCCTTGTTGGCTGTCACGACATGCTTGCCATTGGCGATGGATTGGAGAACGACATCCTTGGCCACGCCGTAGCCGCCGATCAGTTCGACAATGATGTCGATCTCGGGATCATTGACCAGCGAAAAAGCATCGTCAGTCACCCGTGCTTCACCGCCGGTAACTTGTTTGGCCAGCTCGACATTCTTGTCGGCCACGGCCGTAATGCGAATCGGCCGGCCGGCGCGACGAGCAATTTCGTCTGCGTTGCGTTTGAGAACAGTCCAGGTGCCACCGCCGACGGTGCCGATGCCGATAAGGCCAACATTGATAGGTTTCATTTTTGAGGATCGAGGAGTTAGTTATTAGGATCGAGTAAGAAAGAAGCCAGGGGGTTGAGCCTTTACCAACAGCTCAAGCCCCTAACATCTAACAGCTAGTTCGTACCGTGGCGTTTACGGTAATTTTCGAGGAAACGGGCGATGCGACCGATGGCCTCCCGCAGATCATCCTCGTGCGGCAGAAATACCAGGCGGAAGTGATCCGGGTGCGGCCAGTTGAAGCCCGTCCCTTGAACGAGCAGGACCTTTTCCTCCTGCAGCAATTCGGAAATGAACTGCTGGTCGTTCTTGATGGGATAGACCTTGGGATCCAGCTTGGGGAACATGTAGAGCGCCGCCTTCGGTTTCACGCAGCTAACGCCAGGAATGGCCGTGATCAATTCATGTGCGATATCGCGCTGGCGACGCAGGCGGCCGCCTTCCTTGATCAGGTCGTCGATACTCTGGTAACCGCCCAGGGCTGTCTGGATGCCATGCTGTCCCGGTGCATTGGCGCATAGACGCATCGAGGCCAGCATGTCGAGGCCCTCGATGTAGTCCTTGGCATGTCGCTTGTCGCCGGAAACGATCATCCAGCCGGCGCGATAACCACAGGAGCGGTAATTCTTCGACAGACCATTGAAGGTGATCATCAGCACATCCTCGGCCAGCGAGGCAATCGACGTGTGCTTGGCGGCGTCATACAACACCTTGTCGTATACCTCGTCGGCATAAATGGTCAGGTGATGCTGACGGGCGATGTCGATGATCTCGCACAGCAGGTCATCCGGATACAGGGCGCCGGTCGGATTGTTCGGGTTGATCAGCACGATCGCCTTGGTGTGTGCATTGATCTTGCTGCGGATATCGTCGAGATCCGGCAACCAGCCCTTTTCCTCATTGCACAGGTAGTGCTTGGGCGTCCCGCCGGACAGGCTGATCGCGGCCGTCCACAGCGGGTAATCCGGCGCCGGGACGAGCACCTCATCGCCCGCATCAAGCAAGGCGTTCATGGCCATGACGATCAACTCGGACACACCGTTGCCGACGTAGATATCTTCCAGCGTCACACCCTTGATACCTTTTTGCTGGGTGTAGTGCATGATCGCCTTGCGCGCCGCGAAGATACCCTTGGAGTCCGTATAGCCGGCCGCATTGGGCAGGTTGCGGATCATGTCCTGCTGGATTTCCTCGGGCGAATCAAAACCGAACGCGGCCAGATTGCCGATGTTCAGCTTGATGATCTTGTGGCCCTCCTCCTCCATCTGCTTGGCTTTTTGCAGCACAGGGCCGCGAATGTCGTAACAGACGTTGGCGAGTTTGGTGGATTTCTTGACGTGTTTCATTGGAATCTTCCGGCTTGGCGGCGTATGGCCCGTGAGGGCCAAAGGTATAATCCTACTTTATCGTATGGTGCACCGCAATTTTGGCGGGCTTTTCGGAATGATCGCGCAGTGAAACTACACATCTCGAATACCGCAGGACTTAATTTATTCACCGCCTATGGCGACGACTATGCTGTGGTCAACCACGAAAAACACGAGAAAAACCTGATTCTGCTACCCGAGTCGATCATTCCTGCCTGGACCACTGCGACCGTCAACACTTTGAGCGAAGCAGACATGCAAATTCTGCTGGGTTTAGGTACCGAAATCGTCCTGCTCGGCACCGGAAAAAGCCTGCGCTTCCCACCCGGCGCCCTGCTCCGCCCCTTCGCCCCGGCCGGCATCGGGCTGGAAATCATGGACCTGAAAGCCGCCTGCCGGACCTACAACATCCTTGCCGCCGAAGGCAGGAAGGTGGCTGCAGCACTGATCTTCGACTAATCGCTCAGTCCAGCTTCTTCAGGTATTCCTTGGTAAAGACCTTGTCCGGCAAATCGCGTAATTTCATATCCGAGTAATCCAGAACGGATTTTTCCCCATTGCGCAGTGCATCCTCCATGACCAGCCGGGTTGGTCGAACCCGTCCGGCCAACGTCTGGAAATTCTCGTAGCTGCATTTCTTCATGAGGCGGTTGGACAGCGAGTAGAACTCGGCCTTCAAAGGCCAGCCGGACTTTTCATTGACCCAATAAACGACGCGCTGATAGGTAACGCTACGGTCAACGGCAATTAATTCAAGAATTTGAAAAATATCGTTGCCGATTTTTTCGGTACCGATGATTTTCGGATTGTAGTCACCGGCGAAATTGGCACGCGCCAGATCGCCGTTGGCCACCTGCCCCGTCAGGCGCTGCGCCAGCGAAATCCGGACCGGCTGAGATACCTCCGGCATGAAGACCCACAGATCGCGCCCTTTCATGAGAATGATCTGACCACGCTCCGCTGCCGGTTCGGTAACCATGACGACCGTGTTTTCATTTCCCTTTGAAAGAACACGGTATTTTCGGGTATCGGCCTCTTTGTCCGGCCGCAGGGAATTTATTACAATGTCAACCTGAAAGCCTTCGGCCGGAAAGCGAACCTTGTCTGCCTTTTCAACTATACTGCGGGCAATCGCATCATCGGTCGGCGCAACAGTTGATCCTTGCGCTGCAACAGTCAGCGACTGGAGCAAGAGAAAAATGCCACACGTCAGCGCAACGCACCACCGGCCATTCCGAATGCAGTTATTACTTGCCATGAATACTCTCCCGCACAATCCTGATGGTCTAAATACTGACGGCAGAAACCGGTCATGAGCGTTGTCCGAATCGAACACGTTTTCAAGGATTACCAGCTCGGCGAACAGACCGTCCACGCCTTGAATGATATTACATGGTCCATTGATGCAGGCGTCTTTCTCGCCATCTCCGGCCCATCCGGCAGTGGCAAAACCACCCTGCTCAACCTGATCGGTTGCATCGACAAACCGACTCGCGGCAAGATATTTATCAACGATGAAGACGTCTCGGAAAAATCTGCCAACGAACTAGCCGATCTGCGCTCTCGCTCAATCGGCTTCATCTTTCAGACCTTCAATCTGCTCCCAGTTCTTTCTGCTGCGGAAAACGTCGAATACCCCCTGCTCCGTCGCACCGATATTTCCGCCGAAGAACGCAAAATGCGGGTCGACTACTTCCTGGATATCGTTGGTCTCAGCCAATTTGCCAACCACCGCCCCAATCAGCTAAGCGGCGGACAACGCCAACGTGTCGCCATTGCCCGCGCCCTGGCCATCAAGCCCAGCATCGTCCTGGCCGATGAGCCAACCGCCAACCTCGACAAGGCAACCGGCCGCGAAATCCTCAGCCTGATGAAGAAGATCAACCGCCACCTGAAAACCACATTCATATTCTCGACGCACGACCAGAAAGTCATTGATCGTGCTGACCGTCTGGTCCAGATGGAAGATGGCTGCATCACCGCCTTCGGTGTGCGCAACGAAACCGACAAAACCTGGAACCTGGCGCGTGTTCGCGCACTGCCCGAATCCGACGACGAATAAATACCTTACCGCAAGACAGGAATACCCCGTGACTGCACAAAAAACCGTCCACCGCCTGACCATCATAGCGGCCAGCTACTTGGCACTCGGGGCAAACGCCGCCGACAATTTATTGAGCCGCGATGCACTTTTCGGCGACGACCTGCCAACGGTATCCGCGCCTGCCAAGGACACCTCCCCCGGAATTAAAGGTTTTCTTCAGTTTGAAGCCGCTCGGACGACTGGCAATCCAGAACACTGGTCGAAACTTCGCACACGTGCTGAACTCGGCAGCTCCGGCAAACTGGGCGAAGGACTCAAATGGAAGTTGGGCGCACGCTTGGGCTACGACGCGGCCTACAGCATCAACGACTACTACCCTGCCGATGTCGAACGCAATCAACGCTACAACGTGGAACTTCGCGAAAACTACCTTGACTACAGCACTGGCAACTGGGACTTCCGTTTCGGCAAACAGCACGTCGTCTGGGGTGAAATGGTCGGCCTGTTCTTCGCCGATGTCGTCTCCGCCCGCGATCTCCGAGAATTCGTTCTCCCCGAATTCGACCAGATGCGCATTCCACAATGGGCCGCCCGCGCTGAATACTTTGCCAACGACTTCCACGCCGAATTGCTATGGATTCCAGTCGCCACCTACGACAACATCGGCAAACCCGGTTCGGGATTTTATCCAATGCCCGCAGCCCCCAACGTGCGCTACCTCCCGGAAACAAGACCGGAGCGTAACGCCGACAACATGAACTACGGTCTACGCCTCTCAACCCTGAAAAATGGCTGGGACATTTCAGGCTTCTACTACCGCAGCACAGATATCAGCCCAACCTTCTACCGCCAATTCGATGGCCCGACAGTCGTCTATCAAGCGCGCCACGACCGTATCCATCAATACGGGAGCACGCTGTCCAAGGACTTCGGAGACGTGGTCTTGAAGGCCGAAGGCGTATATACGACAGGCCGCAGCTTCAGCGTACTGGACCTTGCCGACAGTGATGGTGTCGTTCGACAAAATACACTCGACTGGGCCGTCGGCCTCGATTTCACCCTTCCAGCTGAAAGTCGTTTCAATGTTCAGCTATTCCAGCGTCGTTATTCCAACTACAACGCCACCCAGATTCCGGACAAGGAAGAAAACGGCTACAGCCTTCTATTCAACAGTAAATTCATCAACAACTGGGAAGCCCAAGCCATTTTCATTTCCAGCCTGAACCGGAATGATTGGCTACTGCGCCCACGTTTGACCTGGAACTTTGAACGCAATTGGCGCCTGTTGATTGGCACTGATATCTTCAAGGGGCCTCCAACTGGCCTGTTTGGAAGATATGACCAGCAGGATCGCGTCTATTCAGAGGTCCGCTACAGTTTTTAACTTGGCTTATGGGTGCTCACCGCCCCCAAAACAGGTCACGGGTATCCCATTGAACAAGCTAAAAGTGCTTTTCTTTGCCGAAGGAGCCACCCTTGCCCACGTTGCACGGCCCTTGATGCTGGCCAAAGAATTGGATGCAACTCAGTTTGATGTCACCCTTTGCCGCCCCGAAGCATTCTCAAAACTCACGGCAGGACTGCCCTTCCCGGTTCTCGGACTCGAATGTCAGGACGCAAAGATATTTGCCCAAAAACTGGCACATGGCTCCCCCTTATATGACTTCTCAACGCTCTGCCGTTATGTGGACGAAGATCTCTCCCTAATCGATCAAATAAAGCCTGACGTCGTCATCGGCGACTTTCGACTCTCGCTGTCAGTAAGCGCTCGTCTGCGGTCAATCCCCTACATCGCTATCTGCGATGCATACTGGAGCCCGGAAAGACCACTACGCCCACCACTGCCTGTTTTTAAATTCACCCGCTACGCGCCAATCCATTTGGCCGAATTCATTTTTCGCCGAATAGCCCCCTTCGCATTCCACCTGCACGCCTTGCCACTTGAACGGCTACGGAAAAAATTCGGTCAACCCTCGCTGGGTTATGACCTGCGTCGCTGCTACACCGACGCCGACCTGCGATTGTTTGCCAACTTCCCAGCATTATTCCCTGAGGTATCGGCACATAAAGGTGCCGACTTCATTGGCCCGATCGCCTGGTCGCCCGATTTCGATGCGGACTTGGACTACCTCTCAGGCAACGGACCACTGACATATATCACCATGGGCAGTTCCGGCAATCCACAAATTATCGAGAGCATCGTGCCTATCCTGGAGCAGTCCGGAAGCAGGATAGTTATAGCGACGGCAGGAAAGCCTCTACAACTGAAACCAAAGCGCCCAACCACGCAGATTTTCGACTACTTGCCAGGATCGGTCGTTTGCCAGCACGCAAACCTGGTCATCTGTAACGGCGGAAGCCCGACTACCAACCAGGCGTTAAGCTGCGGAGTACCTGTCTTGGGAATTGCCCAAAACATGGATCAGTTTCTCAATATGGAAGCTATCGTAACCTTTGGGGCCGGGCTAATGATTCGTGCCGACCGTGCCCACCCAACCCAGTTACGGCAAGCCATCAAATTACTCACGGGCGACCCGAAATACGCGGCTCGCGCCGAGGAATTGGCTGGCAATCCAGGACAGGTTGGCGGCTTGCACCCATTGTCTCATCATATAATTGCCGAATACGATAAAAACAGCTTCAGCAACACATAACGGGTCTTTGAAAATCGTTTGAGTGCAAGGATTATTTGATGAGAAAAATTAACAGTTGGCAGATAGTTGTGTTTTCACTGCTGCTGACACTGGCCGTTAGCA
The DNA here is from genome assembly GCA_030691385.1 of Azonexus sp. GTDB lineage: Bacteria > Pseudomonadota > Gammaproteobacteria > Burkholderiales > Rhodocyclaceae > Azonexus. Next base: position 13,805 of record JAUYEI010000014.1, on the reverse strand, counting down.
TGGGGATAGGCCTAGCCTTGCTGTTGGCGAGGCTGATTCCGCTGGGTGGATACCACGAAATAGCCGTGGTTTTTTTTTCCGGGCTTCTGATCTACTCCTTCGCTTTATTTTTTTTCAGGGCCTTTCTGTTGTTCTTCCCACTGCGCATCGGAGATATCCCGGAAGAATCTCAACAGGAGTTTGTCTACCACGTTTACCTCTTGTTTTATCTGATCCTTTTCTACCCAATTCTGCGGAGTGGCTTCGTTCCCGTGCCCATCATGCGATTGGTGTATCTGGGCTTGGGCGCAAAACTTGGCGCTAACACCTATAGCTCAGGCATTATTCTCGACGCGCAATTTGTCGAAATTGGCAGAAATAGTATTGTTGGCCAGTATGCTTTGCTTGTTCCACACGTGATCGAGGGAAAAAAGCTGGCGCATTACCCCATTCAATTGGGGAACAATGTAACGATAGGTGCTGGCGCAACGGTGCTTTCTGGCGTGACGATCGGCGATGGCGCTATTGTTTCCACCGGAGCTGTAGTAACAAAAGGCACCCAAATAGGCCCGGGTGAAATATGGGGTGGCATTCCGGCCAAATTGATTGGAAGAACGGCGCCAAGCGCTCAGCTTCCAGAGAATGCCGCAAAATCTGTTTGAGTTTCGTTTGCGACGCAGAAATGCCCGGTGAAGAAAATACTGTCGGAATGTTTTACACGGGCTGTTTTTGATAGCGCTCATGCAGGAAGAAAAAAAACGTTACCAACTGACTAATAAAGGTTTTTATCATGCTGGCACGCATATCGCTTTAGATCACTGCGTAAGTTCAAACACTGTAATTTCCATCCAGACACATCGGAGAATCCTCATGAAAAAAACTCTTATCGCGGCAGCAGTAGTCGCACTGTCGTTCAGTTCCGCTGCAAACGCAGCGTTGATCAGCACGATCGACCTGTTTAGCACCTCACAAGCCAAACTCACCGATACCGTCGTTGATGGTAACGCTTTGTTCTCTCAAGTGGCGACTGGTGGCACGGATATCATCGGCGGATATCGCGACATTGGTGTCGAAGTGCTGAATCAAGATCCGTTTAACCCTGGTGGTTCCGCCAGCATTCAAGTTGCCGGTGGCGCGCTGTCGTTCAGCACTGAGTCGCTGACTGGCGGCCGTGGTTTGGTTCGTTGGGATGGCTCTACCGCAGCAATGTCTTTCTCGGATCCGACGATATTCGGACTTGGTGCATCGTTCAATCCTTTCGGAACTTTTATTGAGCTGAAGACCATTTTTTCCGATGGCGATTTTGGTTTTGAACTCGGTGCCTTTACCTCAAGCACCCAATGGTCCAAGGTATCTTTGATCGCTCACGAAGTAAATCCCGCCGTACTTCCGAATGGCGTATCAAGTCTTCTTCCGCTGCTGGGCTTCCTTGACTGTACCAACACGTTCAGCCTTCCGGGCGTTGTCGTCACCTGTGGCGCTGGCGGCGCGGTTGATTGGGGAAATCTTGGCGCATTGCAGGCCATTATTGACCCGACTGGCAGCAAAGTTGCACTTGACTTGACCATCAACCAAGTCACCGTTGTTCCTGAACCCGCTTCTCTGGCTCTGGTTGGCTTGGGTTTGCTCGGCGTTGGTGCTCTCCGCCGTCGCCGTTCTGCCAAATAATACTTGCTCTAAAAGTAAAGCCGCCTTCGGGCGGCTTTTTTATTGTCATTGTTGATGATGCAAAACCTATTTACTAACGAGCAGTTGGCTCAGGCTCTTGCGTAAAGACCGGGATTTCGGGGGAACCGATTGGCCAATTCGACAAAAGAAAGCAAAGCTCTGATCACTTGAAGCCTCAACCAAGCGCTCAAAGCGTGAAGCCATCAATTCAACTTTTTTGTTTATCTTCGAGTGGGCCGATATTTCTCGACCAGCCTTGGCATACCAGCGAAATATCACGGGTGTCATCTCTGGTTGCAGATGCAAGCCAAGCGAAGTAGCCGTCAGCCAAAGACGTTGCATCGCCATTCCGGCCTCAACGTAATCATGCAAAGAATTTAGTGGTTTACGCGGCTTAAGCAACAGATGCCCCGCGCAAGCAATAGCCGGGACAAAATCAAGCTGGATGCGTGGCGCAACCGTTCCCATCAGGTAGCGATTGAAGAATTCCACCCTGCCCCAGCTTTGCATCACCCACTTCATGAGTTTGGCCGTCATTGGATCAACACCAATTGCCTCTTCAGGCAAGCGATCATGACTAAAGCGCGCCCCCCATTCAATGATCTCCCTATGTACCAGGAAGGCTTCCGGGCAAGTCAGACGAATATATGCATTATCCCAAAGCAATCTTGCCACCTTGATCCGATCACTCGTCTTCTCGAAAAACTGGACGGAATAATTGCCGCCGGTGGCCAGTGAAAGACTGTTACGCTGTTCCGAAGTGAGTGGTGTCATACGCATGGGACGACGTTGGACTACACGCTTTTCAATATACGGCAGCAACGGATCAGCCAACAAATCCGGCGCGCTCCTCAATAGAACATCATAAACAGGAGCGTTATCTGGAGATCCTGATCGCACATGCCACTCGCTCGCAAGCTGAAATCCACTCGCCGCAATTCGCAATGTTTCAATGAGTGCACCGTGAGCCATCTGGCTCGGATGCCCATCAAAATCGTAAAGGACATGCTCCCTGGTATCAAAACCGTGTACTGCAATATGATCGTCTGCCACGATTTCAAATTGCCACGGCTGCGTGTTGTCACCACTCGGCGCCCAACGAACCAGGTCGAGAATTTTTATCAGCACGTCACGAGTCATTGTCAGTTTTCCTTGCCATCAGCGCCAACTGCCGACGAACCAAACTCCGCATCAGGCGCTGTAGCGGATTCCGATACCCACCAGGACGCCAGGTGCGGACATACCGCATGCGATATGCATCAAACTGGCTTCCCCAGGGGGCTAGCCTTACACCTCCCCGACCGAGCAGTAGCTTCATTGTTTCAACAGCAGCAACCCCGGCACATAGTTGACAGGCGGCAATACTCGACGGGCCCCGTCGTTCGGCCAGGTTGACCCGACTCATATCGGCAACGTAACCACGTTGAAGCATTGCGGGCGATAAACCAACAAGAAATCGGATTGCCATCTCCATTTCATCGCATCCCTCAAAGCCGAAATAATCTTCGAAAGACATTCCACCTTGTGCAAATACGAGCGTTGCTGCACCAAGCCCCAAGGGCGCGACGGTGACAACTGGAATTCCATTGGCTTCACAAGCAGAGAAAGTCAAACGTCGAGCACCGAACGCAAAAAAATCCAACCCGTCAACGTAGAGGTCAACACCCTTGAGAAATACGCTAACGTTGTCTGGTTGAACCCCATTCGGGAAGAGTTCAATTTCAATCTCCGGATTAATGTCTAAGGCCATCTCTTTCAGAACGTCAATCTTCTTACGCCCAATAGTACTGACCGTAGCCCCGACTTGGCGGTTGAAATTGACTATCTCGAACTCATCAAACTCCGAGATTCTGAAGCGACCGATACCTAGCCGCGCCAAGGTCAGCAGGTGAATGCCTCCTACACCGCCCATGCCGCCAATAGCAACACACGACTCACGCAATCGTGCCTGTTCTTTCTCAGTCACCCACCCTATATTCCTGGAAAACGCAGCTTCGTAATCAAACATTGCCAGCCTCCTTTCGTCCTAAGGAATCAGTATTACAATGGTCTGCACAACATTACATCACACTGCCATTCAAACCAATGCTCCAGTTAAAAACTGACTTTCAGATCGCCCTGAGAAACCTGCAGCGCCATCGCGGTAGAACGGCTGTGGCAGTGCTCACAGTTGCCGCCGGATTAATTGCTTTCCTTCTTGCCGGTGGTTTTATCGAATGGATTTTCGAAAACATGCGTGAATCAACCATACGGTCGCAACTGGGACACATCCAGATTGTTCGTCCGGGATATCTCGAAAAGGGAATTGCCGACCCGTACCGTTTCCTTCTTCCCGCGAACTCCCTCGAGCAAAAGACAATTTCTGAGAGACCCATAGTAGTTTCAATGACAGAAAGATTGGCTTTTAGTGGCCTAATCAGCCATGGCGACACCACGGCGATCTTTATCGGTGAAGGCGTGGATCCTGAGAAGGAAGCCCGCATATCCGATCAAATCCATATCCGCGAGGGTTCCAACCTGGCGGGAATCAACGAACGAACCGTGATTTTGGGTGAGGGCTTGGCAAAAACTCTTGGGGTCACCATCGGCGACAACGTTGTTTTATTTGCCACGACGGCAGAAGGTGCTCCCAGCGCCGTAGAAGTTACTGTCGTTGGAACGTTCTTCACTGCCTCAAAGGAATTTGACGATACTGCACTTAGACTACCGCTTACACCGTCACGGAAACTGATGCGGGTAACTGGAGCAACATCCTGGGTACTGTTATTGAAAGAGACAAGCAACACCAAGCATACCGTCGATGATCTCAAAAACAACCTATCTGCCGATCATTTCCAAGTTGTTCCGTGGTTCGACATGGCCGATTTCTATAACAAAACAGTTAGCCTGTTCAGCAAACAAACCGAGTTCATGAAGCTCATTATTGGGTTGATCATCATTCTGACAATTTCCAACACCCAGACAATGAGTGTCCTGGAGCGAACAACCGAAATCGGAACAATGCTGGCAATGGGGACCAGAACAGATGGCGTGCTTCGACTATTTATTATCGAAGGAGTAACTGTCGGAGTTATTGGAGGCTTGTTGGGCGCCACCACTGGATACATCCTTAGCGTAATCCTTTCTGCGATTGGAATCCCCATGCCCCCTCCTCCTGGTATGGACACTGGTTTTACTGCGGGAGTTCTAGTCACCCCTGCGTTGATAGCAGACTCGCTCGTGCTGGCATTTGTTACCACACTGCTGGCAAGCATCCTTCCTGCGAACCGAGCCAGCCGCCTAATAATCGTAGATGCTCTTCGGGCAAATCAGCCATGAGCGTTGATGCTAGTTTCCTTCGAATTCCGATTCGAAATCTATTCCGGCAGCGTACGCGGACGCTGGCGAGCCTTTGCGCCATCAGTGTTGGAGTAGCGTGCCTTATCATTGCCGGAGGATTCGTCAAAGACATCCTTTTTCAGTTGGGTGAAGCGACAATCCACTCACAAACTGGACACGTTCAAATTTCGTCGCCTGCTTATTGGCAGACAAACAATCGTTCAGCTTCTGCACCAGCGATAACCAACATCAACGAAATCAAGTCACTCATTGCCAGTTTAGAAAGCATCGATCACCTTGCGGCCCGAATGAATTTCGTCGGGATGTTAAATAATGGCAAGCGCGATCTAGGAGTAATTGGCGAAGGGATTGAAGCAGACCAGGAAGCTGCGATCGGAAGCTTCCTGCATTTTTTTGAGGGGCGAGCCCTTCAGGATTCTGATCAGGACGGTATCGTTATCGGACATGGAGTTGCTCGCGTCCTTGACGTAAAGGTCGGTGACTACGTTACGTTAGTGGCAACGCTAGCCGAGGGGGCGTTGAACACTTCCGAATTCAAGGTCATCGGCATTTTTCAGAGCTTCTCGAAGGAATTCGACTCAAGGGCAGTACGAATTCCTCTTCGCGCAGCAGGCGAACTGATTGACAGCAAGGAGCCTCACCTCCTGGTGCTGACACTCAAGGAAACTCAAGACACCAACTCCTTCCTGGAAAAAGTAACCCCAAAGCTAGCAGGGTTTGGGGTTGTCGCGAAAAGCTGGGTGGAACTTTCGGATTTCTACGAAAAAACCGTCCATCTTTATGATGCACAGTTCGGAGTATTGCGCTTGATTGTCTTCCTGATGGTTCTGCTTAGTGTTGCCAACAGTATCAATATGTCGCTTTACGAGAGAACGCGGGAATTCGGGACTGCTCTGGCACTGGGAAGCCACCCCCGCACTGTTTTTCGGCAGATACTGGTCGAAAGCCTGATGTTGGGAGTCGCCGGCTCAGCACTAGGTGCCACCATGGCGCTAGTTGTCAGCTGGGGGCTGTCTTTCCATGGCATCCCCATGCCGCCGCCGCCAAACGCGAATATCGGCTACTTGGCACGGATTCGACTTGATTCAACTTCAGTCCTAATATCCGTCGTGATCGGTATCGTATCGACGATATTTGCAGCAATTCTTCCCGCTCGACGAGCAAGTCGCCTGCCAATCATTGATGCACTACGCCATGGCGTTTGATATTTCGTGAAGTAGTTCCATGCTTCGGTAACATGAAGAGGTCAAACTGTCCTGAGTTCAGTTATCATTATGCGAGCAGGCTAGCCGCAGCCATTAAGAGCATTAATTCAGGGGAATCAACCATGGTCAAAACGCAAAATATTCTTCAATCCTCTCTGAAGTGGTTATTTTTAGCAGTTGCAGTCAGCGCATGTTCATCTCATCCGCAAGCTCCTGCCACTGTGGCAACAGCAGACTACAGCTACAAAATCGGCCCCGGTGATAACGTAAACATCGTAGTCTGGCGTAATCCCGAGTTGTCGATGAGCGTTCCGGTTCGGCCAGATGGCAAAATCTCGTCACCGCTGATCGATGACCTCCCGGCAATGGGCAAAGACCCATCAGCTCTTGCTCGAGATATTGAGAAGGAACTCGGCAAATTTATTCGCGACCCGGTTGTTACGGTGATCGTCTCAGGATTTGTCGGCCCGTACAGCGAACAAATTCGTGTCATAGGTCAGGCTGCAAAACCACAGACCCTGCCGTACAAGCAGAAAATGACAATTCTGGATGTCATGATTGCAGTTGGAGGCATTACTGACTTCGCTGATGGCAACCGTGCCACCATTCTACGCACCTCCGAGAACAACTCTCAATACCGTGTTCGCCTGAAAGACCTTGTCAAGAAGGGTGACGTTTCCGCGAACGTGGAAATGAAACCCGGTGACGTGGTCATCATTCCGCAAAGCTGGTTCTAAGTTCCTCGAAACAACCTACCGCTGCCGTAAATCTACGGCGGCGGTTTATTACTTGAGCTCATAGATGGAAGAAATTCTTCGGCAGGCCATCACTATCCTGCGCGCGACTTGGAAACATCGACACCTGGGAATGGTTGTTGCGTGGACTGTCGGGGCCATTGCTGCTGGTGTGATACTACGCATCCCGAATCAGTTCGAAGCATCTGCCCGGATCTACGTTGATACGCAGTCCATATTGCGACCACTGATGTCAGGCCTGGCTGTTCAGCCCAATATCGAACAGCAGATCATGATGTTGAGTCGTACTCTGATCAGCCGGCCAAACATCGAAAAACTGATCCGGATGGCCGATCTTGATTTGAACATCAAGGACAAGGCGCAGCAGGAAAATCTGATTGAATCATTGACCAGCAGCCTGAAAATTCAGGGAGTTGGCCGGGATAACTTATACACGATCTCTTATCGCAACCCGGACCCGGCAAAGGCGCAGCGTGTTGTACAAGCTCTCGTTTCAATCTTTGTAGAATCCAGCCTGGGTGACAAACGGCAAGATACCGATTCCGCGCGTAAATTCCTGGAAGAACAGATCCGAAATTACGAGAAAAAGCTGGAAAATGCGGAAAATCGACTTAAAGAATTCAAAATACGAAATATCGAACTTTCATCCGCCGAAGGCAAGTCCGGCATTGACCGCCTGAGCGAACTATCCAACCAACTCAGCATTGCTCGCCTTCAGCTAAGGGAAGCGGAACAATCGCGTGACGCGCTTCGACGTCAAATTGTTGGTGAAGAGCCTGTACTGCTCCCTGATGCAAGTAGTGGTGGCGATTCCAGCGTCTCTCTGCCCGAAATCGATGGCCGAATTGATGTCCAAAAGCGAAATCTGGACACTCTACTTCAGCGCTATACCGAGCAACACCCCGATATTATCGGGACTCGACGCCTGATCAAGGATCTTGAAGAGCAAAAACGTCAGGAGTTGGTGGCACGCAAGAAATTTGCCGCTGCAAACCCGGGCACGTCGGTTAGTAATAATCCGGTCTATCAGCAACTAAAGGTATCGCTGGCCGAAGCAGAAGCCAACACAGCATCACTCCGGGCCCGGGTCAGCGAATACGAAGAACGCTACAAACGCACCACAAGCGTCATGAAGAACCACCCGCAATTGGAAGCAGAATATGCCCAGTTGAATCGTGACTACGAACTGGATAAGCGCAATTACGAACAACTGGTTTCGCGTCGAGACTCCGCAGAAATGTCGGGCAATCTCGATACTGCCGGTTCCATGGCTGACTTCCGGCTGATCGACCCTCCACGCTCTTCATCCAAACCAGTGGCACCGAATCGCTTACTGCTCTTCCCTCTGGGACTTTTGTTTGCCATTGCGGGTGGGCTATTTGCCGCATTCGCCGCCAGCCAGATTCGACCTGTCTTTTTCGACAGCAAATCCTTGCGTGAAGCTACCGATCTTCCCATCCTTGGGACAGTTTCCCTTGTTCCAAATGAAGCACGTCGTCTCAAGGAACGCGCTAGTCTCCGCCGTTTTTCAGTTGCCACTGGGGGTCTTGTATTAGCCTACGCGTTCGGTCTTGGACTTCTTACCTTCCTTTCTCAACGAGCCACCGGAGGTTGATCAATGAGCCTGATTGAGCAAGCAGCCAAACGCCTTGAGCAACTCCGCCAGGCTGGCGTCGAACTCCCGGATGAGCCCGAAGTTGCAGCAAAGCTTATCCAACCAGCAGTTGAAGTTCCTGCCTCAAGTCACACGATGGTACCGGCTGCGCCATCAAGCGAAGCGAAGATCAAAACCCCATCGCCAAGCAGCCCCGAAGTCAAATTGGATCTGGAGGCAATATCGGCATCTGGTCTACTTGTACCTCATGCAACCCGCAGTCAGTTGGCAGATGAGTTTCGCGTCATCAAACGTCCGCTGATCGCCAATGCCATGGGTCGAGGTGCATCACCGATACCGAATGGCAATCTGGTTATGGTAACCAGTGCTTTGCCTGGAGAAGGCAAGAGTTTTTCAGCGATCAATCTGGCGATCAGCATCGCCATGGAACTCGACAATACCGTCATGTTGGTCGACGCCGATGTCGCCCGTCCCTCCGTACTCAATATGCTCGGCCTTCCTCCAAGCAAAGGGCTGCTTGATGTACTGCAGGATAATTCCGTCGATATTTCCGGCGTTCTGTTGCGAACGAATGTTGAGAAGCTATCCATCCTTCCCAGCGGAACAGCCCACCCCCGTGCCACCGAATTGCTGGCCAGCGACACCATGATTCGGTTACTGGACGACATGGCAAATCGCTACAGTGACCGGATCATCGTATTCGATTCTCCACCCTTGCTACTTACTACCGAATCACGAGTTCTTGCCACCCACATGGGACAAGTGGTCATTGTCGTCAATGCTGAAAATACCGTGCAGTCGGCAGTTAAGCAGGCAATTTCAACCATTGAAGCCTGTCCGGTCAAATTGATGCTTCTCAATCAGGTTCGAACAGCAAAAACCGATGGCTATGGGTACGGCTATGGGTACGGCTATGGGTACGGACATGAAAAATAGCACCCTGCGCCTGACAGGTACCACTGGATTGGTTGTAGTTAGCCTGTGGATCAACGCTGCTGTAGGCCAAGAGTCTGCTACTGCAAACACGGGAACACAGGGCCAAGCCTTCGTTGTCAAGCCACGAATCACACTGACCGAAACATGGACGGATAACGTCGCTGTCAGTGGCGGCCAAGGCAGCAAGGAAAGCGGCTTCATCACCCAGGTGGCCCCTGGTGTTCGTATCGATGCGAAGACGGCTCGCCTCAAGGCTTACTTCGACTACGCATTGACCGGTATTTTCTACTCAACATCATCGGTTAATAGCCGCACCCAAAACTCTCTTAATACCTTCGGTACACTTGAAGCTGTATCGAACTGGATGTATCTGGACTTCAGCGGCCGCATCGCCCAGCAGACGATATCGGCATTTGGCGCGCAGTCTCCGAGTAACGCAAACATCAATACTAATAGCACGGAAACATCAACCTATCGCCTATCGCCCTATATTCGCGGCCAACTGGCAGGTATTGCCGATTATTCATTGCGCTATACATGGTCGACAACTCAGTCCAATGTGGCGACCGCCTCGGATATCGAACTCGCCGACTGGGCTGGGCAGTTACGTGGAAGCACGCCATTTCAAAGCCTGAAATGGTCTGTTGATGCCACTCAGCAGAATGCAAGTTATAGCCGAGGACGAACGACGGAGGCAGAGCGCCAGTATGCGATGGGAACCTATACAGTTGTTCCGCAATTCCGTGTTTCACTAAGCGGAGGTCAGGAATCCAATAATTATGCGTCGCAGAACATCGAAAACAAGCTGACTCATGGTTACGGCTTCGACTGGACGCCAACCGAGCGCACACAGATTTCAGCCTTCAAGGAACGTCGCTTTTTCGGCGATGGTCACCGCTATAGTTTCAGTCACCGTTTTCCGCTGAGCAGTATTCGCTATTCCGATACCAAAGATGTTTCCGTATTACCGAATCAATTTACATCGGCCGGACTGGGAACTGTCTATGATCTTTTTCGACAAATTTGTATCCAGCAGCTTTCCAGTCAAATTTCCGACCCCGTTCAACTGGATCAGGCTGCCAACGTTTGTGCAGCCAACGTCTTAACCCAGGCGGGCATAGCGTCCAACACCCAAGTCACCAGCAGTTTCCTTACTTCTCGAGCTACGGTGCGACGCAGCCAACAATTAGCACTGGCAATGCAGGGGGCAAGAAACACTCTCACCCTTTTGTTCAATCGAAGCGAGAGCCAATCAATTCTAGCCTCTTCTGCTGTTAGTGATGATTTCTTGCTAAATGGCACGAACAATATTCTCCAACGCGGCATCAGCCTCAATTTTTCGCATAAATTGAGCGCGATTTCGAGCATCAACATGATGGCATCGCGTCAGGAAAGCACCAGTGCCGGCGCCAGTGCGCTTAAAGCCACGACCATGATGTACCAAGCCAATCTCACCTCCAGGCTTGGCGCAAAAACCACGGGGGGCATCAGCGTCCGCCGCACCGAGTTCGACAACTCGACCAACCCATTCACCGAAAACGCGCTTATCGGCACCCTCTCGGTCATTTTCTAGCACCATGTACAAGTCCTTCTACGGCTTGACCAGCAAGCCATTCCAGCTAAATCCTGACCCTGCCTTTTATTTTGGGAGCAAGCAGCACCTTCGTGCACAAGCCTACCTTGAGTACGGTATGCACCAGAACGAAGGGTTCATCGTCATTACCGGTGAAGTTGGCGCGGGGAAAACGACCATTGTGCGTGGACTGCTCGATAGCCTCGACCCGGAAAAGGTGGTCGCTGCTCAACTGGTCAGCACCCAGCTCGATGCCGACGACACGCTGCGCCTGGTTGGAGCAGCATTCGGCCTGCGGACCAAGGATGTCGCCAAATCCGATGTCCTGATGTCGTTGGAGGCTTTCCTGATCAGCATGACGGCCAAAGGCAAGCGCTGCCTGCTGGTCGTGGACGAGGCCCAGAACCTGACAGCGCGGGCAGTGGAAGAGTTGCGCATGCTCTCCAATTTCCAGTATGGCAATCAAGCCTTGTTGCAAAGCTTCCTGGTCGGCCAGCCGGAATTTCGCCAGATTCTGCAAAGTCCGCACATGATGCAATTCCGGCAGCGGGTGATCGCTGCCTGCCATATTGGCCCGCTGGACGTCAGCGAAACCCAGTCCTATATCGAGCACCGCCTGCACCATGCCGGCGCAACGGATGCGCCGAGCTTTACCAGCGCTGCCTATGAAGCCATTTTCAAGGCCAGCAGCGGCATCCCCCGGCGCATCAATTCCGTGTGCGATCGACTGTTGTTGTTTGGTTTTCTCAACCAGCAGAAGAACTTCGATATGGCCGATGTCGAAGAAGTCGCCCGCGAGATTTTTGAGGAGACGATAGGCGGCTCGACGCAGGTTCAGATGCAATACGCACTGAATGATGGCCGCGGGGGTTCGGCTCAACCAAACCCCTTGGCAACAGGAACTCTTGGCGAATATTCTCGCCCGCCTCATGAACTACTAGCCGTATTGACCGCTGAGCATGTTGCAGAGCGCCTCGCAAGGCTGGAGTCAAGCCTGATTCAACTCGAGCGAATCAACGGTGCCACGTTGCAACTGCTGCAGCAGGTCTTCGCCCAGCATAGCCCTGTAACCAGCTCTCAGAACAAGAATGTAAACTCAGATGCCTAACACTTGGCCAGCCGAACTCGGCCCTGTCATATGCGTGGTCGGCGCCCGCCCCAATTTCATGAAAATGGCACCCATCCTGCGCGCCTTCGCGACGCACCAGCCAGCCATTCCGACTCTTCTGGTTCATACCGGTCAACATTACGACCGGGACATGAACGACAAACTGTTCGAGGACTTGCGGCTTCCGCATCCCGATATCAATCTTGAAGTGGGCTCGGGTAGCCACGCCGTTCAGACAGCCGAGGTGATGCGCCGCTTCGAGCCGGTCGTTGACGAAAAGAAGCCCTCCTGCATCCTGGTGGTCGGCGACGTCAATTCAACGCTTGCGTGCACGCTGGTAGCAGTCAAGAAAGGGATTCCGGTTGTTCACGTCGAAGCTGGCCTGCGCAGCTACGACCGCGGCATGCCCGAAGAAATAAACCGCGTCCTGACAGACCAGGTCGCCGACCTGCTCTACACCACGGAACGTAGCGCGGCCGATAACCTGGCGCGTGAAGGCATTGCTGCCGAGCGTATTCGCTTTGTCGGCAATGTCATGATCGACTCACTTCTAAGCAACCGGGAATTTGCACGCAAACCGGCCGACTGTCTGAACGCATCGGGTATCGCCCCGGCCCTGATCAAAGGGCATGAGGGCTTCGGCATTGTCACCATGCACCGCCCCTCCAATGTAGACCATCCGGATGTGCTGGAATCCCTGCTTAATGTGCTACGCGAAATTTCGGAATCCATTCCGCTGGTATTCGCGTTGCATCCGCGCACCAAGGCCAATATCGAACGCTTTGACTTGGGCCGCCTCATCAACAGCGCGCGCATGATCATGCTTCCCCCTCAGGGCTATCTGGAAATGCTCGGCTTGATGTCCAATGCCCGAATCGTGCTGACCGACTCGGGTGGCCTGCAGGAAGAAACTACGGCCCTCGGCGTGCCTTGCCTGACCATACGCGAAAATACCGAGCGCCCGATTACGGTCGAGCAAGGCACCAACACCATGGTCGGCCGGGATGTCGGAGCCATTCGCCATCACGCTGCCGAAGTGCTGGCTGGCCGTGGCAAGAGTGGTCGCGTGCCGGAGTTCTGGGATGGCCATACGGCTGAACGGATCGCCGCCGATCTCGCAGGCTGGCTGATCGAGAACCAAGGGCGACGTTAATTGCCGACGATGATGAAGCCGACCGTTGCTCCTTGCAATGCGCTGACCATTGACGTCGAAGATTATTTTCAGGTTTCGGCATTCGCGCCGCATATCCCGCGCTCAGACTGGGCCATTCGTGAATGTCGTGTCGAGCGCAATGTAGATTGCATTCTCGCCATGCTCGACAAGCATGACACCAAGGGCACTTTCTTCACGTTGGGTTGGCTGGCTGAGCGTTACCCGCAGGTTGTCCGGCGCATTGTCGACAATGGCCATGAACTGGCGAGCCATGGCTATGGCCATGAACGGGCCAGCGATCAGACGCCGGAGAGTTTTTTTGCCGATATCAATCTGCGTATTCCGACGAATCTGGACAGTGATTCCGAGCCAAACTGGACACGCATTCCGGAGCAAACTGGACAGTCGGAGCGTAGCGACGCGGGGTTTTCGGTTTTTACTCTGTTGATGTCATGGGGGTCAAGTTTTTGTCGC